>DASXOA010000122.1:0-24245 GCA_036494675.1 Rugosimonospora sp. | reverse complement strand
GCTCGGCTGAGGACACCGGCCGGGGCCGGCCGAACACCCTGCGCTCCCGACCGGGACTACGTACGGTCACCGACCGGCCGCGTCGAATGTCCGGAGGTATCGGGCTCGTCGGACCTGTCACCCGTGACTCGGGGCCGGTCCCGGCCGGCCAACAAGTGGCAAATGTTCCCGTGGATAGTGACACACGACACCGTCTGAGCTGCTGTTTCTCCCGAAGAGGCCGCCTTTAGCCTGGCTCGATGCGCGGCATTTATGAAGGCCAGCACCGGCCGGTCGGAGGGCAACGGACGGTATTGGAACGCACGGGGCTGCCCGCCCCGGTGGACCAGTCCGCCCCGGTGGACCAGCCCGTCCCGGTGAGACAGTCCGCACCGATCCGGCACCGGAAGGGCTGGCTGCGGGCCGGGGATCATCCGGTACGCCGGCCGGTGGTCGCGGTACTCATGCTCGTCGTCGGGATCGGGGGACTGTTCGCGGCGGTCACCAGCGACTCCGACGGGTCGCGCGGATCCGGGTCGACCGATCTGGCCGCGGCGGTACGGGTACCCGTGGACCGGCAGCGTGAGGACGTCTCCCGCTCGGCCCAGCGCTCGGCCCCGCCCGCTAGCCCGCCGGCGATCCCGGAACCGACGGCCAGTCCGAGCCCGTCGGCCTCGGCGAGCCCCAGCCCCAGCCCCAGCCCCAGCCCCAGCCCCAGGGTCGCGGCGACCAGGGCGGTGGTGTCGAAGCCGGTACCGGTCGGGGGCCTGAGCCAGGTCCAGATGGACTACGCGGCCACCATCGTGCGGGTCGGGGAGCAGTTGAAGCTGCCGAAGCAGGCGTACATCATCGCGATGGCCACCGCGTTGCAGGAGAGCAACCTGCTCGACCTCGCGAACTGGGGGGTGGCGGAGTCGCTGAACCTGCCGCACGACGGCGTCGGCGGCGACAACGACTCGGTCGGTCTGTTCCAGCAGCGGCCCAGTTCGGGGTGGGGCACGGTCGAGGAGTTGATGGACCCGGCCACCTCGGCGACCAAGTTCTACGACGCGCTGATGCAGATTCCCGGCTGGCAGAGCATGCCGGTCACCGTGGCGGCGCAGACCGTCCAGGTATCCGGGTTCCCCGACGCGTACGCCCAGCAGGAGCCCCTGGCGACCCAGATCGTCAACGCCCTGACGTGAGCCCGCGCCGCCCCGTGAGCCCGTGACGCCCTGGCGTGAGCCTCGCGGCCCACGCCAGGGCGGGCGCCGTTACAGACCCGTGGGCGTACCGGCCAGCGGGGCCGGCTCGTCCGGCCGCGGTGGCGCGTCGCTCTCCACCGGTACCGCCCCCTGCGCCAGCCGGCTCGGCCACCAGATCCGCCGTCCCACGTCCAGATTCAGCGCGGTGACCAGGATCGAGCGCACCACCATGGTGTCCAGCAGGACGCCGAACGCCACCGCGAACCCGATCTCGGCGAACGCCACCAGCGGGAGCGTGGCGAGCACCGAGAAGGTACCGGCCAGCACCAACCCGGCCGACGTGATGACGCCGCCGGTGGCGGCGAGCCCGATCAGCGCACCCCGCCGGGTGCCGTGCCGCTGCGACTCTTCGCGGACCCGGGTCATCACGAAGATGTTGTAGTCGATGCCCAGCGCGACCAGGAAGACGAACACGAACAGCGGGAACGAGGTGTCCGCCCCGGCGAAGCCGAACAGGTGGTCGAATATCAGGGCGCTGGCGCCCAGCGCGGCGCCGAACGACAGCACCACGGTCGCCACCAGCAGCAGCGGCGCGACCAGTGCGCGCAGCAGCAGCGCCAGGATGATGAAGACGACCACCAGTACCAGCGGGATGATCAGATTCTGGTCGTGCCTCGCCGCCCGTTCGATGTCCATGTTGACCGCGGTCGCCCCGCCGACCTTCGCGTCCGCGCCCGGGATCGCGTGCACCGCGGCCCGTACCCGGTCGACCGTGTCCTGCGCGGACGTGCTGTCGGGCGCGTCGGCCAGGGTGCCCTGGACCATGCCGTACGCGCCCCGGACCGCCGGGTCGTCGGTGGCCACGATGCCCCGCGTACCGGCGACCGCGGCGCGGATCTGCCCCACCGAGGCGGCCGTACCGATGACCACCACCGGTTGGCCGCCGCCGGCCGGGAAGTGCGCGGCCTGCACCTCGGCGCCGGCCACCGAGTCCGGGTGGCCCAGCAGCGAATCCTTGTTCGACAGTGGACCGGCGTTGAGGTCGACCATGCCGACGGCCATCGCGCCGAGCACGAGTGCGGTGGCGATCCAGACCGCGCGGGGGCGGTTCGACACCCGGCTGCCGATGCGCGCCCAGACCCCGCGCTCGGTGGGCTCGGGCGAGCCGAGCCGCGGGCGTACCGGCCAGAAGACCCACCGGCCGCAGATGACCAGCAGCGCCGGCAGCAGGGTGAGCATCGCGGCCAGCCCGATCGCGATCCCGATCGCGGCCACCGGGCCCAGGCCTCTGGTGGAGTTGAGGTCGGCGATCAGCAGGCAGAGCATGCCGGCGATCACGGTGGCGCCGCTGGCCACGATCGCGGGTCCGGCGCGGCGCAGCGCGGCGACCATCGCCTCGTGCCGGTCGGCGTGCCGGCGCAACTCCTCCCGGTACCGGGCGACGAGCAGCAGCGCGTAGTCGGTGCCGGCGCCGAACACCAGGACGGTCAAGATCCCCGCGCTCTGCGCGTTGACCACCAGCCCGGCGTGTTTGGCGAACAGGTAGATCACCGCCTCCGACGTGGCCAGCGCACCGCCGGCGGACAGCACGGGCAGCAGCCACAGCACGGGGCTGCGGTAGGTGAGCAGCAGGATCACGATGACCACGCCGAGGGTCGCGTAGAGCAGCCGGCCGTCGATGCCCTCGAAGGCCTTGGCCGAGTCGGCGGCGCTGCCCGCCGGGCCGGTCACGTGCATGTCCAGGCCGTCGAGCGTGGGGGCGGAGATGGTCCTGATCTGCCCCACGGCGTCGCCGATCGTGCTCCAGCCGCCGTCGCCGATCGTGATCGGCACGAAGACCTGCAACGCCTTGCCGTCCTTCGCGGGCTGCGGGCCGATCACCGGATCGTCCACGCCGTGGATGGTGGCGAACTGCTTGGCCTGCGCCGCGACGTGGTCGCCGTCCGCGGGGGTGATCCCGGCGGTCCGCTGGTATACCACGACGGCGTACGCGGTGTCGTGCGCCTCGAACCTGCTCTGCAGGTCGATCACCTGGGTCGATTCGGCATTGCCCGGCAGCCATGAGGAGTTGTCGTTCTTCTCGACGCCGGTGAGCTTGCCCGCCAGCGGAGACAGTGCGGCGAGCACCACCAGCCAGAAGACCAGAACTATCCATTTCGTACGGCGGCCGCACACGAGCGCGGCCAGCCGGTGGCCTCGATCCATTTGAGCTCTCCCACCCGTTCGCTCAATACGTAGGTCAGCTACTCAAGCTAACGAAGCTAGTGGAGTCCCCGCAGTCCCGTGTGGTGGTTTCCCGGCATTCACCCGGTCAGGTTTCTGACGTGTCCGGTTCCTGACCGGTGGGAGAGCCAGTCATTGCTCGGCTAACGAGCCCCTGATACGCTCATCGTTAGCCGGCTAGCAATGTGCAGTGACATCCGCCAACACGAAATGGACGGCTGAGAAATCATGATTCTGGTGACCGGCGGGCTCGGCTTCATCGGCCTGAACACCGCGCGGGCGCTGTTGGACGCCGGTGAGTCGTGCGTGCTCACCCGGCATCGCACGGCGCGGCAGCCGGACTTCGTCCGGGCCGAACTGGGACGGCGCGTGTTCATCGAACACGTCGACGTGAGTGACGCGTCGGCGCTGCTGGAACTGGGCAGGCGACACCCGATCGACGGCATCGTGCACCTCGCCGGCTCCGCGGGTACCGGCCCCGACCTGCTCGACGACCTCAAGACCAGCGTGGACAGCGTACTGGCCGTGCTGCGTGCCGCCCGCGACTGGCAGGTACCGAGGGTCAGCATCGCCAGCACGGTCGGGGTCTACCACGACGTGCCCGGCACGCCGTGGCGCGAGGACACACCGCTGTCGACGACCGGGGTCTACCCGATCGAGGTGATGAAGAAGATCGCCGAACTGCTCGGCGGCCTGACCGCCGGCCACTGCGGCTTCGAGGTGGTCAGCCTGCGGATCGGCGGGATCTGGGGCCCGTTCGGCCGGCCGGACTCCCGGTTCATCGGCACGCCGCGGATGGTGAACGCGGCCGTGGACGGCGAGCCGGTGCGCTTCGACCCGCCGCGGTACGCCGAGGACGGCCTGGACATCTGCTACGCCCGGGACTGCGGCCGGGCGATCGCCCTGGTGCAGACCGCCGCGAAGCTCAACCACCGGGTGTACAACGTGGGCAGCGGGCGGATGACCCGCAACGGGGAGGTGGCCGACGCGGTCCGGGCGGTCATCCCGGACGCCGACATCGAACTGGCCGAGGGGCACGATCCGCGAGGGCCGGCCGGCGACCAGTACCTGGACATCACCCGGCTGCGCGAGGACACAGGGTACCGGCCGGAGTACGACATCGCGCGTGCGGTGCGCGACTACGTGGACTGGCTGCGCACCGAGCGGCAGCGGTAGTCGCCGTGACCCTGCCCGGCCCGCCCGCTCGCGGGCCGGGCAGCGCCTTGCTCAGAGATGGGGCAGCAGGCTGGGCAGGAGCGGCGGAAGGCTGGGCAGCAGCGGGGGCAGCAGCCCGTGTCCGGTGCTCGGCGACGTCGACGGGCTGGGGCTGGCGCCGCCGGGTCCAGCACCGGTGGACACCGTCGGTGACGGGGTCGGCGTCGAGTTGCGGGGGGACCTCGGAGTCGGGCCGGTGCTCGGCACCGCGGCCGCCAGCATGCCGCGTACCTCGTCCAGTTCATCGCGCAGCCGCTGCGCCTGCTGCGGGTCGTGCACCTTCGCCACCAGCGCGGCCGCCTTGTCGATGAGCTCGCGGGCGTCGTCGTAGCGGCGGTCGTCCACGGCGTCGCGTGCCTTGTCGATGGCGTCCTGGGCCGCGCGCATGTCGGCGACACCCGGGTGGACGATCTTCACCACCGGCCACAGCGGATCGCTGGGCTGCGCTCCGGCGGCGGCGACGGACACCCCGCCGGCCGTCGCGATCACCACTGCGGCGGCGACGGCCAGCCGCACGGTACGGGGGCGCAGCGGCACCGAACGCCGCGAGCGCCGGGAGCGTCCCGAATCCACCATGGGGATGACCTGGGTCTGGCCGTCCGGCCCACCGGCCCAGCCGGCGTCCGCGTCATCGGTCACGAGCGGCAGCGCCTCGTAGGAGAGCGCGGGCAGCGGTTCGGTGTCGAGGTTGGCACGCCACGCGCCCAGCATCGCGGCCAACTCATCGTCGTCGGGGACGGATCCGCCCTGTCCGAGCGCGTCCAGCAGCGCCTCGTCGGCCTGTACCGTCTCCAGGTCCACCTGCTGCCTGTGTGGCGAGGGTCTTCGCATTCCGCTCATACGTCCGCCTTGTTCCGCTCGGCGGCCGTATCGGGCACTGCCAGGCTGCAATTCTGATTCGTGATGCTCACGGGAGGAGCGGCCCCGCCGCACTCGCCCATCTGACGCTCGCTCACGCCGGTACCTCATTAAACACGGTGCCGGCAAGGTTGCGCAGTCGCGACAGCGCGCGGGACTGCGCCACGCGTACGGCGGCCGGGCTCATGCCCACGGCCCCGCCCACCTCTTCGGCCGACAGGCCGACCGCCACGCGCAGCACGATGATCTCGCGATGCAGGTCGGACAGGTGGGTGAGCAACTCGGACAGTCGCCGGGCGGTGTCGGTGTTCAGCGCGTGCTGCTCCGGGCCCGGTGCCACGTCCGGCTGGTCGTTGATGGCCTCCACCGGGGTGACCGCGAGATGCCGCACCGCGGCCCGCTGCGCGTCGGCCACCTTGTGCGCGGCGATGCCGTAGACGAACGCGGTGAAGGGTCGCCCCTGGTCCCGGAATGCGGGCAGCGAGCGGAGGACCGCGATGCAGACCTCCTGCGACACGTCGTCGGCGGTGGTGTGCCGCCCGCCGATGCGGCCGAGGTGGGCTCGGCAGTACCGCACGACATTGGGCCGGATCTGTTCGATCAGGGCAGCGGTCGCCTGTCGGTCGCCCTGAACGGCGCGTTCAACGAGATGAGGGTGCGGTGCCGTCATCGACCCTCCCTGCCCCGCCACGCGCCTGCTTGCCGACCCACGCACGGTATCCGTCCGGGCCCCAACGTACCAACACGAAGCGTGGTTGATGTGTCCCATACGGGCGGATTCGTTATTGGCGTGTAACACTGTGCGGCTCTTCGACGATGAGCCACAGGCGAGGAGGAGGAGGGGGCAGTTGGGCGTAGAGATACAGGTAGAGCAGCTGACGAAGTCTTTCGGGCGACAGGCGGTGTGGTCCGACGTCAGTCTGACGCTGCCAGCTGGAGAAATTTCGGTCCTGCTCGGTCCGTCGGGCACCGGCAAGTCGGTGTTCCTCAAGACCCTGGTCGGGCTGCTGCGCCCTGACCACGGCTCGATCTGGATCCAGAACCAGGACCTGCCGAAGCTGTCCGAGCGCAAGCTCTACGCGATCCGCCGGCTGTTCGGCGTGCTGTTCCAGGACGGCGCGCTGTTCGGCTCGATGAACATCTACGACAACGTTGCCTTCCCGCTGCGCGAGCACACCCGCCTGAAGGAGTCGCGCGTACGGGCGATCGTCAGCGAGAAGCTGGAGATGGTCGGCCTGTCCGGTGCCGAGGACAAGCTGCCCGGCCAGATCTCCGGCGGCATGCGCAAGCGGGCCGGCCTGGCCCGGGCGCTGGTCCTCGACCCGCAGATCATCCTGTTCGACGAACCCGACTCCGGCCTGGATCCCGTCCGCACCGCGTACCTGAACCAGCTGATCATCGACCTCAACCAGCAGACCGACGCGACCTTCCTGATCGTCACCCACGACATCAACACCGCCCGTACCATCCCGGACAACATCGGCCTGCTCTTCCACGGGAAGCTGGCCATGTTCGGCCCGCGCGAGATGCTGCTGTCCAGTACCGAACCGGCGGTCCGCCAGTTCCTCAACGCCCAGCGCATCGGCCCGATCGGGATGTCGGAGGAGAAGGACGCCTCGGACCTGGCCGCCGAGGCGGCCTCCGGGATGCGGCTTCCGCCGCTTCCGCCGATCCAGCGCCAGTTGCGCCCGTCAGACGGAGGCATCCGCCGGGCCGAGCGGCCGCCGGGCCAGTGGTGCCGCACGAACGCGGTCACACCGCCACCGGGCTCGTTCACCGAGCCCCGTCCGATCACCGAGGTGCCGCTGTGAGCAGGTCACCGGGGGAGTGCGGCCCCAGCCGGATGGCGGCGCGGGCGCGCACCCCCAACGCCGCGATCGGACGCGGAGGGAAGGCCAGATGACCAACCCGGTGACGTTCACGCTGCGCGAGTCCGGACACTTCTTCGCGTTCAGCCTCGACGCGCTGCGCGCCGTGGTACGCCGTCCCTGGCAGGTGCGCGAGTTCATCCAGCAGGCCTGGTTCATCTCGTCGGTGTCGATCCTGCCGGCCGCTCTTGTGTCGATCCCGTTCGGCGCCGTCATCGCGTTGCAGCTCGGTTCGCTGACCCAGCAACTCGGCGCGCAGTCGTTCACCGGGGCGGCCTCGGTGCTGGCCGTGGTGCGCGAGGCCGGCCCGATCGTCACCGCGTTGATCATCGCCGGAGCCGGTGGCTCGGCCATCTGCGCCGACCTCGGCGCCCGGCGCATCAGGGAGGAACTGGACGCGATGCAGGTGCTGGGCATCGACCCGATCCAGCGCCTCGTGGTGCCCCGGGTGATCGCCTCGATGCTCGTCGGCCTGCTGCTCAACGGGCTGGTCAGCGTCGTCGGGGTGTCCGGCGGGTACCTGTTCAACGTGATCCTGCAGCACGGCACCCCGGGCGCCTACCTCGCCAGCTTCCAGGCCCTGGGCCAGCTGCCGGACCTGCTGGTCGGCGAGTTCAAGGCGCTGGTCTTCGGGGTGGTGGCCGCGCTGGTCGCGTCGTACAAGGGGATGACCGCCAAGGGCGGCCCGAAGGGCGTCGGCGACGCGGTCAACCAGAGTGTGGTGATCACCTTCATGCTGCTGTTCGCGCTGAACTTCGTGATCACCGCGGTGTACTTCCAGGTCGTCCCGCAGAAGGGATCGTGAGACACAGGTGATCCTCGACGATCTCGGCGAGCAGCTCGCGTTCCACATCCGCTCGTTCGGCGCGGTTCCCCGCACCGTACGGCGCTACCCGCGCGAGGTCATCCGGCTGCTGGCCGAGGTGAGTTTCGGCTCGGGCGCGCTGGCCGTGGTCGGTGGCACGGTCGGCGTGATCTGCTTCATGACGTTCTTCACCGGTACCGAGGTCGGGCTGCAGGGGTACCAGGCGCTGGATCAGCTCGGCAGCAGCGCGTTCGCGGGCTTCATCTCGGCCTACTTCAACACCCGGGAGATCTCACCGCTGGTAGCCGCGCTGGCGCTGTCCGCGACCGTGGGCTGCGGGTTCACCGCGCAACTGGGCGCCATGCGCATCTCCGAGGAAGTCGACGCGCTGGAGGTGATGGGGGTACCGTCGCTGCCCTTCCTGGTCACCACCCGGATCATCGCCGGCTTCATCGCGGTCATCCCGCTGTACGTGCTCGGGCTGCTCTCCAGCTACCTCGCCACCCGTACCATCTCGACCGTCTACTTCGGACAGTCGACCGGCACCTACGACTACTACTTCCATCTGTTCCTGCCGCCCGGCGACGTGCTGTGGTCGTTCGGCAAGGCGCTGGTGTTCAGCCTCATCGTGGTGCTCATCCACTGCCACTACGGCTACCGCGCCAGCGGCGGGCCGGCCGGCGTGGGCCTCGCGGTGGGGCGGGCGGTACGACTGGCGATCGTGTCGGTCAACATCGTCGACTTCTTCCTGTCGCTGGCGATCTGGGGCGCCACCACGACGGTGCGGATCGCGGGGTGAACGGGATGGTCTACCGTCACCGTGCCCTGGGCCTGGCCTTCGTCCTGCTGCTCGTCGGCGCGCTCACGCTGTCGGTGCTGGTGTACCGCAAGACGTTCACGCCGGCCGCCTGGGTGACCGTGCACACCGACCACACCGGACTCCAGCTGTCCGAGGGCGCGGACGTGAAGATGCGCGGGGTACTGGTCGGTGAGGTACGCGGCATCTCCTCCAACGGCAGCCAGGCCACCCTGCGCCTGGCGCTGGACCCCTCGACCCTGCACCAGATTCCCGCCAACGTGAGCGTGCAACTGCTTCCCGACACGCTGTTCGGCGAGCGCTACGTGTCGCTGACCGAACCGTCGGACCCGTCCGCGCGTCCGCTCGTCGCGGGCGCGGTCATCGGTCAGGACCGGTCGTCCTCGGCGATCGAGCTGGAGAAGGTGCTCGACGACACCCTGCCGCTGCTGCAGGCGATCCAGCCCGACAAGCTGGCCGCCACCCTCGGCGCCATCGCGAACGCGGTGCAGGGCAAGGGCGACGAGATCGGCCAGGACCTGACCGAGCTGGACCGGTACCTGACCGCGCTCAACGGGCAGTTGCCCGCGCTGCAGGCCGACATCAAGAAGCTGGGCACCGTGCTGGCCACCTACAACGGAGCGCTGCCGGACCTGATGAACATCCTGAAGAACGTGACGGTGACCGCGAACACGATCAGCCAGCAGCGCGACCAGGTGGCCGCGTTCCTGGACGACGCCACCGACCTGGCCCAGACGACACAGTCGTTCCTGGACAGCTACGGCGACCGCATCATCCAGGTCGGTCAGGTCAGCGCGCCGCTGCTGGAACTGCTGGCCACGTACTCACCCGAGTACCCGTGCCTGTTGCAGGGCGCGGTGAAGCTTCAACCCGATGTCGAGCAGGTGTTCGCCGGCGGCCAGATGCACATCACGCTGGAGGTCACCAGGAACAACGGCAAGTACCTTCCGGGCAAGGACGCTCCGGTCAACGGCGCGGACACCGGCCCGGACTGTCGCGGCCTGCCCGACCCGCCGGTACCCGCACCCCAGGTGTCGCTCGACGACGGCTACGACTACGGCGCCTCACGGGTGGCGGCGAAGCTGCCGGTGAGCCTGAACCTCGCGCCGATGGGCTACGCGGGTACGCCGGAGGAGCAGGCGCTGATCAAGCCGCTGGTGGCGGCGACGACGGGCACCTCCCCGGACCGGGTGCCACCGGTCGCCGACCTGCTGTGGGGGCCGCTGCTACGCGGAACGGTGGTGAACGCGGGCTCATGAGCGAGCGCTATCAAGGGAATCCGAGTTGCCGCGGGAGCGGGGTGGCGGCATGAGTGCCATTCAGAGCCGGAAGGTCGCCGGGCCGCTGGTCAAGCTGCTCATCTTCGCCGCCGTCACGCTCGCGGTGACCGGGGTGCTCGCGAGCACCCTGGGCTCGCTGTCGCTCGGTGGCGGCACCGTCTACCGGGCGCGGTTCACCGACGTCACCGGCGTGCTGCCCGGCGACGACGTGCGCATCGCCGGAGTGAAGGTCGGCCAGGTGTCCAAGGTGAGCCTGGTGGACAACTCCGTCGCGCAGCTGACGTTCAAGATGCAGCAGCCGGTGCCGCTGCCCTCGACCGTGCACGCCACCGTCCGGTACCTCAACCTGATCGGGCAGCGCTACGTGGAGCTGAGCGAGGGCCCCGGCAATGGCGCGCCGTTGCGTGCGAACGGCCTGATCCCGCTGTCCCAGACCACTCCGGCGCTGAACCTCACCGTGCTGTTCAACGGCTTCCAGCCGCTGTTCGACGCGCTGAATCCGACGGATGTCAACTCGCTGGCGTACGAAATCATCCAGGTCCTGCAGGGTGAGAGCGGCACGGTGTCCGGCCTGCTGCAACACAGCGCCTCGCTGATCAGCACCCTGGCCGACCAGGACACCGTCATCAACAAGGTGATCAGCAACCTGAACGCGGTGTTGTCCACATTGGACAGCAGGCAGAGCGAGTTGTCGGACACCATCTCGCAGTTGCAGCAGTTCGTCTCCGGACTGGCCGCCGACCGCACCGCGATCGGCCAGGCGATCACCAGCATCGACGGGCTGACGAGCGCCACCGGCTCGCTGCTCAAGGACGCACGGCCGAGCCTGACCGCCGACGTGTCCGGCCTCGGCTCGCTGGCCACCATCCTCAACGACAACACCGACGTCATCAACAGCACGCTGTCCAACCTGCCCGGCCAGTACCAGGCGCTGACCCGTACCGCGTCCACCGGCTCCTGGTTCAACTTCTACATGTGCGACTTCGACGGCCGGGTCGGCCTCCCCGGCGTCGGCGCGGTGACCCCGGTGACGTTCAATTCCACGGCGGCGTCGTGCAAGAGCGGAGGGTCGAAGTGAAGCCCTTCCGGGAACGCAACCCCATCGTCATCGGCGCGATCGGACTGGTCGTACTGGTCGGGATCGTGTTCGCCGCCTTCCACGCGGACGATCTGCCGCTGATCGGCGGAGGCACCACCTACCGGGCCGCGTTCCGCGACGCCAGCGGCCTGGAGCCGGGCAACGAGGTGCGGGTCGCCGGGGTGAAGGTCGGCAAGGTCGACGCGATCGGTCTGGCGCAGGGCTCCGGCGGCGCCTACGTGCGGGTGGAGTTCCGGATCGACGACGGCGGCCTGCACCTGGGTACCGGTACCGAGGCGACCATCCAGATCAAGACCGTACTGGGCCAGAAGTACCTCGCCCTGGCGCCGTCCGGCACCGGCCGGCTCAAGGCCGGTGCACAGATTCCGCTCGACCACACCGCTTCGCCATTCGACGTCGTACAGGCCGTCAACGGGCTCGCCGGCACCCTGCAACAGGTCGACACCAACCAGCTCGCCCAGGCGTTCACCGTGCTGTCGCAGACGTTCTCCGACACCCCCGCCGACGTGCAGACGTCGCTGTCCGGCCTGTCCAAGCTCACCCAGTCGATCTCGTCGCGCGACGACCAGCTGCGTACCCTGCTCACCCACGCCGACGGGGTCACCAGCGTGCTGGCCCAGCGCGACGATCAGCTGCGCTCCCTGGTGCAGGACGGCAATCTCCTGCTGCAGGAGGTGAGCCAGCGCCGGGACGCGATCCACGACCTGCTGGTCACCACGAACGAGCTCGCCACCCAGATCTCCGGGCTGGTGGCCGACAACCGGACCAAGCTGGCGCCCGCACTGACCCAACTGCGCCAGGTGCTGGCCACCCTGCAATCCGACAGCGGCAAGCTGTCGGACACCCTGAAGAACATGGCGCCGTTCATCGACGCGTTCACCAACGTGCTGGGCAACGGTCGATGGTTCGACTCCTGGCTCAACGGCCTGTTGCAGCCGTACACCCCGTCGGTGGGAGGCAAGTGATGCGCCGCAGCCGGATCCTGATCGCCGCCGGCCTGACCGTGGTACTGGCGGCCGGGGTCGGCCTGATCATCCTGGGTACCCGGACTCCGACCCGGACGCTGGTGGCGCACTTCTCCAGCGCGGTCGGGATCAACGCCGGTTCGGACGTACGGGTACTCGGCGTGAAGGTCGGCCAGGTGGTCTCGGCGCACCCGGAGGGCACCACGGTACGGGTCGTGATGCGCTACGACGCGCGGTACCGGGTGCCGGCCGGCGCCGACGCCGTGATCGTGCCGCCCAGCGTGGTCAGCGACCGGTACGTCCAGTTGACCCCGGCCTACACCGGCGGTGCCCTGCTGGCCGACGACGCGGACCTGCCCGTGTCGCGAACGTCGGTGCCACTGGAGCTCGACGACGTGTACCAGGCCCTGAACCAGTTCGACCAGGCGCTGGGACCGAACGGCGCCAACGCGAACGGCGCGCTGAGCAACCTGATCAACACCGGCGCGGCGAACCTGAACGGCAACGGAGCCAACCTTGGCAGCTCCCTGGACGGCCTGTCGAAGGTACTGTCCACATTGAACAACGGCAAGGACGACCTGTTCGGTACCGTCACCAACCTCCAGAAGTTCGTCACCACGCTGGCGCAGAGCGACCAGCAGGTGCAGCTGTTCAACTCGCGGCTCGCCTCGGTCAGCGAGCAGTTGGCCGGCGAGCGCGACGACCTGGCCACCTTGCTGCGCAACCTGTCCACCGCGCTGGCCGACATCACCACGTTCATCCAGGACAACCGGTCCCAGCTGGTGTCCAACGTGAGTGCCCTGAGCGACATCTCCGGAATCCTGGTACGCCAGCAGCAGTCCATCATCGACGTGCTCAACGTGGCGCCCACCGCGCTGTCCGACCTCAACCTGGCCTACAACTCGAAGTCCGGCACGCTCGACACCCGTGATGACGCGCTGGGCCCCTACGACCCGGCGAGCTACGTGTGTTCGCTGCTCGTCGGCCTGGTCACCCAGCAGAAGGTTCCGCAGGAATGCGTGGCTTTGGCCCAGACCCTGAATACGGCGCACCTGCCGCTGACGGATCAGCTGCGCAAGCTCCTCGGATTGCCGCCCGCATCTACCTCCTCGTCGGGCGGCGCGCCCGGCACACCCGGCTCCGGTGCTGCCGGCAGTCCGGGTGTGCCGGGTCAGCCAGACGATGTCAGCCCGGCCGACCCCACGCTCGGCGGCATCCTGAAGGTGCTCGGATGACCGCCGCCGTCACCGGGCGATCCGCGACCGGAGCCGCCGCCGTGACCGGGCCGGCCGCCGCGATCGGAGCCAGCCGCGGTGCCGGAGCCGTCGGGCGCCGGGTGGTCGGCGCGCTGCTCGCGCTCGCCACGCTCGCCGTCGCGGCCGGCTGCACCGCCCTGCCCGGCGGTGCCCCGTCCGGCCCGAGCTACCAGGTCAGCGCCGACTTCACCGAGGTACTGGACCTCGTGCCGCAGGCCGCGGTCAAGGTGAACGACGTGACCGTGGGCAGCGTCGACAAGATCAGCCTGTCCGGCTGGAACGCGCGGGTACGCATGAGGATCGACCGCGACGTCCAGCTGCCCGCCAACGCCACCGCGATGATCCGCCAGAGCAGCCTGCTCGGCGAGAAGTTCGTCGAACTGGCCGCGCCGACCGGCGAGCAGGCCACCGGCCGGCTGGTCAAC
The DNA here is from genome assembly GCA_036494675.1 of Rugosimonospora sp. Classification (GTDB taxonomy): domain Bacteria; phylum Actinomycetota; class Actinomycetes; order Mycobacteriales; family Micromonosporaceae; genus Rugosimonospora. Next base: position 10,271 of record DASXOA010000122.1, on the reverse strand, counting down.
GACGCCGTGATCCCGGTGTCGCGCACCAGCCGCACCGCCGAGGTCGAGGAGGTCCTCGGTGCGCTCGGCCTGCTGCTCAACGGCGGCGGACTGGCCCAGATCAAGACCATCAACGAGGAGCTGACCAACGCGCTGTCCGGTCGCGAGGCGACGGTCAAGGACCTGCTGGGACAGCTGGACACGTTCCTGGCCGGCCTGGACACGCAGCGCGCCGACATCACCAAGGCCATCACGGCACTGGACAGCTTCTCCGCGCAACTGGCCCAGCAGAAGTCGACCATCGGCGCGGCGGTGGACGCCCTGGACCCCGGGCTGACCGTCCTGGCCCAGCAGCGCCAGCAGCTCACCACCGCGCTGACCTCGCTGGGCACGCTGTCCACCGTGGGGACCCAGGTGGTCAACGACAGCCGGGACGCGACGCTGGCCAGTCTCAAGGCCCTGCAACCGATCCTGACCCAGCTGGTACGCGCCGGGGACGACCTGCCCAAGGCGCTGGACTTCCTGCTGACGTACCCGTTCCCGCCGAACGTCACCGGTGCCATCTCCGGTGACTTCGTCAATCTGCACGCCACCATCGACCTCGACGGGGCGTCGATCCTGTCCAACCTGTTGACGACCGGGCCGCAGAGCACGGGCACACCGGCGGGGTCGACAAGTCCGGGAGCGACGAACCCACCGGCGACATCGCTGCTCCCGGGCCTGCCCGGGCTCCTCGGGTCGCCCGGCCAGTCGACGCCCACGCCGTCACCGAGCGGGTCGTCCGGTACGCCGAGCGGCGGCGGCAAGTGCGGCCTGCTCGGCATCCTCCTGGGATGTGGATGATGATTACCCGTACTGTGAAGTTCCAGGTGTTCGTCTTTTTCCTGGTGAGCCTGCTCGGGGTGTCCTACGTCGGGCTGCGCTACGTGGGGCTCGGCGACCGGCTGTTCAGCCACGGGTACGTGGTCCACGCGGACTTCGCCACGGCCGGGGGCATCTTCACCAATGCCGCCGTGACCTACCGGGGGATCCCGATCGGCCGGGTCGGCGCCGTGCGGCTGCACGGCGGCGGGGTGCAGGTCGACCTGGACCTGAAGGGCGGGGTAGCGATCCCCACCGACCTGCGTGCGGTCACCGCCGAGCGCTCCGCCGTCGGTGAGCAGTACGTCGACCTGCGCCCGGACACCGACGCCGGCCCGTACCTGCACGACGGCGACACCATCCCGGCCAGCCGCACCAGCACGCCGCTGCCGGTCGAGACCCTGCTGACCAATTTGGACGGTCTGGTCCGCTCGGTCAACGGCACCGACCTGACCACGCTCATCGATGAGCTGGGCACCGCGTTCGAGGGCAACGAGGACGCCCTGCGCCAGATCGTCGACGCCACCAACTCGCTGCTGGCCACGGCGAACCAGGACCTGCCGCAGACACTCAGGCTGATCCAGGACGGCAAGACCGTACTGCAGACGCAGGCCGACTCGGCCGACGCGATCCACCAGTGGGCTAAGTCGCTGTCCCAGCTCACCAACACGGTGAAGGGATCCGACGGCGACCTGCGTCGGCTGCTGGCCTCCGAGCCGCCGGCCGCGACGCAGCTGATCGGGCTGCTGCGCGACCTGGACCCGACCGTCGGCACCCTGCTGGGCAACCTGATCACCGTCGACGGGATCGCCGCACGCCGGCTGCCCGGCATCCAGCAGATCCTGGTCGAGTACCCGGCCGTGGTGGCCGGCGGGTTCACGGTCGCGCCGGGCGACGGTACCGCCCACTTCGGCCTGGTGGTGAACCTCAACAACCCGCCGGCATGCCAGTACACGATCACCGGCAAGAATGACTGCGTGGCGAGCGAACGCGCGAAGGGCGCAGGGGTCCGCGGCAGCACGGCCGCGCCGGGCCCGACGGGCGCGGATCCGTCGCCCGCGCCGATCGGCGGTGGTGTGCGCGGAGGCCTGCCGGCGCCGGTCGGTGACCCGGCCGGAGCGGCTGGCGCCGTCCCGACCGCCCCGGGCGGCCAGGCGACCTCGGTGAACGGTTATGACCCGGCAACCGGGCTGGTCACCGGGCCTGACGGGCTGCCGCTGCAGCTTGGCGGTACGGGCGGGCAGTACCAGTTGGCCGGCAACCAGTCGTGGAAGCAGTTGCTGCTCGCCGGGCTGGCCGGCTAGGCGCGGGGGCGGTCGCGGGTGGATCCGGTGGATGGTGGAAGAGGAGACGCGATGGTGAATCGCGAAGAGCGGTCGGCGGCGGCGTCGGGTGGCGGCCGGAGCGAGCCAGAACCCCGGATGGTACGGCGGCGCACGGTACGGCGGGCCACCGGCGGGGCCAAGCCCACTCCGGGTCGCGGACGTTCCACGCCCCGGTCCACGTCTCCGGCGGCGGGTACGGCCGAACCGGATGCCGTGGCCGCGTCGGGCGACACCGCCCCACCCGGCGGCACGTCCACGACGACGTGGGCGACCGGGACGACGGCGTCCCGGCCCGGCAGCATCGGCGCCGATGCCTACATCAGCGACGGCGGCAACCTCGGCGCCGACGCCTACCTCGACGAGAGCGACGCCGACCACGACACCGTCGACGACGCCGACCTCGATGAGCGTCCCCGCACTGCCTCCGCCCGGGCCACCGCCACCATCCCCCGGCAGCGGCCGAGGCCGCATCGGCAGCCGCGGCCCGCTCCGAGCGTCGATCCCGGGGACGCCGATCCGGAGGGTGCCGAGCGTGAGGGTGCCGATTCCAAGGACGGCGATTCCAAGGGCGCCGATCCCGAGAGCGGCAGCGGCCGTACCGGCAGGGGTGCCGGCTGGAAGCGTCGGATGGCCGGTACCCGCCGGGTGGGCGCAGCGGCCACCGACGAGGCCGAGGCCACCGACGGAGCCGAGGCCACCGACGGAGCCGAGGATGCCGACGGCGCCGCCAGCGCAGACCGCGCACCGCGCCGGACCGTGGCCGGATCCCTCCACCTGTCGCGCTGGCGGCTGATCGCCGGAGGGCTGGTCGTCCTGCTGGTCGCCTGCCTGGTCGCCACCGGCATGCTGTCCCGCACCTGGTACGACCAGCGACAGCTCGACGACGCGCGGGACTCCGCACTGGCGGCGGCCCGACAGACCACCGTGAACTTCATCTCGATCAGTGCGTCCACTGTGGACCGCGATCTCAAACGGATCTCCGACGGCGCCACCGGCCAGTTCAAGGACGAGTTCACCCAGGACACGGCGCAGGTACGCGCGGCCGTGGTGGCGAACAAGGTGGACTCGCGCGGCAATGTGCTGCGCGCCGCCGTCGTGTCGGCGAACCTGCACTCGGCGGTGGTACTCGTCGCGGTCGACGCGACCGTGAAGAACAACAGCGCGCCCGACGGCCGGCTGTCGCACTACCGGATGCAGGTCAATCTCAGCCGCGGCGCCTCCGGACGCTGGCTGGTCTCACAACTCCAGTTCGTCGGCTGACGGGAGCGGGTCATGCCCACATTTCCTCTGCGGCGCACCATCCTCGCGCTCGCCGTCGCGGTCGTGCTGGCCGGTGCCGCGGCCGGCTTCTCGTGGTACCAGGCCGACCAGGCGAACCAGCGAGCGGACGCCCGTCACGGCGCGCAGCTCGCGGCCACGACGGCGGCGCAGGCGATCTTCTCCTACGACTACCGCACCTTCGACACGGGCGTGGCCAAAGCCAAGACCTTCGTGACGGGCTCGTTCGCTAAGGAGTACGCGGAGACCACCGCGAGCCTGAAGTCCACCGCGACCAAGGAACAGGCAGTGGTGCAGGCCCAGGTGTCGTCGACCGGCGTGATCGACGCCAGCGGCGACAAGGTGGACCTGCTCGTGTACGTCAACCAGTACCGGACCAACACCAACGTGAGCGGCGAGAAGGTCGACCAGAACCGGGTCGTGTTGACCATGGTGCGGGCCGGTGGGAGCTGGAAGGTGTCCGCGGCCTCGGCGATCTGAGGCCCCGATCCGGTCCCGCCGCGCGTGCCGGCGCGTTCCGGACACTCGCCGGGTTTCGCCGCAGGCCGGGACGTCTGGGCATGTGGGAATTGGGCCCGCCCCGGATGCCGTAAGGTAACCGAGGTCCGACATCCAATCGCGGGAGACCCGATGGTCGAGTCCAGCGTGAGCGCGGTAGTCCTGGCTTGGAAAGAAGAGCCATGGCTCACCCGGTGCATCGAGGCGTTGCTGGCCTCCACCGGCGTGGCGATCGAGGTGGTGATCGTCGACAACGGCGCCGAGGGCACCTCGGTGCAGACCCTGGAGAAGTTCGCCGACCATCCGTCGGTGACGATGGTCCGCCCGGGGCGCAACCTCGGCTTCGCCGGCGGCAGCAACCTCGGTGCCCGCTCCGCCACCGGGGACTACATCGCTCTGGTCAACGGGGACCTCCTGGTCGAGCCGACCACGCTGCGCAGGCTCGTGGACGTCGTCGACGGCACCGGGGGAGCACAGCCGGAGCCGGGTTATGGCGGAGGCGAGCACCCCCAACGCCTGCCCGGGGTGGGGCTGGCAGTGGCCAGCGTCCGGATGGCGGACGATGTCGAGATCATCAATGCTGGCGCCAACCCGGTGCACCTGCTGGGCATGTCCTGGGCGGGCGGGATGGGCACCAAGGAGACCCGCACCGCCCCGGTCGACACCGCCGCCGCCTCCGGCGCCTGCGTGCTCACCACCAGGGCACACTGGCAGCGGCTGGACGGCTTCGACGAGGAATACTTCGCCTACTGCGAGGACAGCGAACTGTCCCTGCGCACCTGGCGGCTCGGCCTGCGCTGCGTGTACGTGCCGGACGCGGTGGCCACGCACCGGTACGAGTTCAGCCGCAACCCGTTCAAGCAGTACCTGATCGAGCGCAACCGGCTCATGCTCGTCGCGACCCTGTGGGGGCCGCGCGCCCTCGCGGTACTCGCGCCGCCCCTGCTCGCATTCGAGGCCGTGATGCTGAGCGTGGCGGTGGCGCAGGGCTGGGGTGGGGCGAAGATACGCGGCTGGACGTGGCTGTGGCGCAACCGGGAGCACGTCCGGGCCCGGCGCCGCCTGCTGCGCGGCGAGGGCCAGGTGCCCGACCGCGAGTGGATGAGGCTACTGCGGGCCGACGTGGACAAGGTGTTCTTCCCGCTGCCGGTCGGGCTGGGTGCGCTCAACGCGGTGATGCGCGGGTACTGGGCCGCGGTACGCCGGCTGGTCTAGTCAGTGCTGTGACCACAAACGTTGGCTGGGTTTGGATGACACACCGGGCCGGGTCCGCGCAGCGGGCCCGGCAGCGGTCAAGGACAACACCGCTGGGGCCACCCGACGACCAAAGCCGCCTAACCAACCCCGCGAACGCTCGTGGTCACGCCCTAACGTCGGCGGCCTTGCCGAGCGTTGCCCTCGATGGCTTCGGCGATGGCCTTGATGCGTCGCAGTCGCCGGTCCCAGCGGGCGGCGACCTCCGCGATGCTCCGAGTGGCTCGGTCCAGCTCGTCGGCGCGGATGCGATAAATCATCTGGCGTCCTTGGGCTGTGCTGGTGACCAGCCCGGCGCGTTCGAGGACGGCCAAGTGCTTCGACACCGCCTGTCTGGTGAGGGGCAGTTGGTTCGCCAGCTTGGTCGGTGTGGATTCCCCGCTGTCGAGCAGCAGGTCAAGTAGCCGTCGGCGGTTGGGATCACCAACCGCCGACCAGACGTCGTCAAGGACGGCGGTCATGCCGAGTTCCGCGTGACAAGCCCTTCGGCGTAGCGGCGGATCTGCGACAGGAAGTACTCCCAGCCGCTGGCGTGCTCATTGGCGTAGGCGGCCTTGGCGGTGTCGTCCCAGTTGACCGCGTCCAGCCCGGATTCGCTGACGACCAGGCGGGTGCCGTCCGCCTCGGCGGTGATCCGGAACTCGACGAGCACGCCATCTGTCGCTGTCGGTGTCGCCCGCTGGCGCTCAGGAGAGACCCAGCTGAACGCGAACAGGTGTGGTCGGTCAGCGATCACCACGGTGACTTCAACCGTGGTCGTTTGCTTCGTCTGCTTGTCTCGCCAGATCAGCACGCCTCGAGCGCCGGCAACCGGTTCGAGATCTGCCTCGTCGCTGAACCATTCGGCGATGTGTTCCGGTCGGCTGACCACGTCGTACACGATCTCCGGGGACGCGTTGATTGCGATGTCACGGGTGATGGTGTCACTGGTCACGTTTACTCCATATGCAACTGATGGTTGCGGTCCAGTCTAGATCGAGCTAGCGTAACGCGCAACCATCAGTTGCCCAAGGAGTCGTCCAATGACCACCGGCCCCATCCATCGTCATCCCGGCGCCACCCTCGCCGTGGCATCGATCGCGGCGTTTATGACCAGCATCGACATGATGGTCGTGACAACCGCCATCCCCGCCCTGCGACGCTCGCTCGGGGGTGACGTCGGTGCCCTGGAATGGACGGTCAATGCCTACCTGCTGGCCTTCGCATGCTTGCTGTTGACCGGTTCCGGTCTCGGTGACCGGTTCGGCCGCCGGCGGATCTTCACCGTCGGGCTCGCCGGGTTCGCCGCATCATCGGTCGCCGCGGCCCTGGCGCCGAACATCGGGGCGTTGGTGGCGGCGCGCGCGTCGCAGGGTGCCACCGCAGCGCTGGTCCTGCCACTGACGTTGGCGATGATCAGCGAGGCATTCCCGCCCGAGTCGCGAGGCCGAGCGATCGGTACCTGGGGCGGCGTCACTGGCCTGGGTGGCGTGCTCGGGCCGATCCTCGGCGCCGGCATGGTGCAGGCCTTCGGGTGGTCGTGGATCTTCTGGATCAACGTGCCCATCGCAGTCGCGCTGATTCCCGCAGCACTGCGATTCGTGACCGAAACGTATGGGGCCCGCCAAGCACTCGACGTGCTCGGCGTCGTGATCGCGAGCCTCGGCTTCCTGGCCATCTGTTGGGGTCTGGTGCAGGCGACCAACCACGCGCTAGGGTCGGCACCGGTGCTGGTACCTGTTGCAAGCGGCCTCGTACTGGTCGCCTGCTTCCTATTCTGGGAACGCAAGACCCACCACCCGGTGCTGCCGCTCACAATCTTCCGCAACGCCCGTTTCAACGTCGCCAACGCGGTCGGCTTCTGCATCTACGGCAGTCTGTGCGGCGCCGTTTTCCTCACGTCGCAGTACTTCCAGATCGCACAGCACCAAAGCCCCATCGCGGCCGCCTTGCGGTTCATCCCCTGGCCACTGCCGACGATCATCGTGGCCCCACTGGTCGGCTCACTGGCCGCGAAATACGGCAATCAACGATTCATGGCCGCCGGCATGACGATCCAGGCGTGCGCGCTGGCCTGGTTCGCCGCCGTCGCCCATGCCGACACCCCATACGTCGAACTGTGCCCACCGCTCGTGCTAAGCGGCATCGCCATCGGGATGGTATTTCCAGCCTTCTCCAACGAAATCGTCGCCTCGGTACGCCACGACCAGATGGGCATCGCCGCCGGTACCAACGCGACGATCCGCGAGCTCGGCGGTGTATTCGGCGTCGCACTCGTCGGGCTCGTATTCGCCAGCCCGCTCGCGTACACCACGACGAGCGGGTTCGTCACCGGGTTCGTCCACGCGCTCTGGGCCTGCGTGGCATTTACCGCCGTCGGCGCCGTGGTAGCCGTGGGCGGGCTACGGATGCCCGCCGCATCGACAGCAACCACCGAACCCGCACCCGCACTGGAGACGTCTGTCGGCGCTTGACGGCAAGTTACGTCTGATGCCACTCCTCGCTGAGCCGGCCGAGGAACACAGCGCCGGACCGGCGAGGAGTGGCAGGACTCCTGAACCCGGGGCTCACTCCAGCGCCAGGGCACCCACCGTCTCGCCCTTGAACACCTCGCCGGTGGGCCGGAAACCCAGCCGCAGGTAGAACGCCTCCGGACCCGTCGGCCCCGGCACCCACAACACCGTGGCGCGCCGCTGCCCCCGGCGCCGGACCTCCGCCAGGACCGCCTCGACGGCGAACCGGCCGTAGCCTCTGCCCTGACGGTCGGCGCCGATGTTGAGTCGCCAGATGCCACACCGGAAGAACTCCACCGGACAGTCCGGGTCGAACGCGCCCATGACGAACCCGACCGCCTCGTCGCCGTCATAGACCAGCCGGGGCCAGGCGACGTCGGGCCGAACGTATGCCTCGGCGAGCGACACCGCGACCGGACTCACGAACCGTTCCTGGTCGGGGCGGACCGCGATGCGGCAGGCCGTACCGACGTTGTCGGGGTTGAGTTTCTCCAGGCGCAGGTCCGCGGGCATGCCGGACGCTAACACGGCCCAGTGACAACAACGGCCCACCGCCAACAGCGGCACCCGGCGGCCAGCCGCGGTCGCCCGTGCGGCTCGGAGCGGTCCCGGGCGGCGTTGTGGCCGTGCTTCCGCGCCGCCTTCTGGCCGCGGTTCCGAGCTGCCTTCTGGCCGCGGCCGGCGCCGCCCTGTGGCCGCGGCGTGCGCCGCCCTGTGGGCGCAGCGTGCGCCGCCTGTAGCCGCAGCCCGCGCGGCCCGGCCGCGATCCCGGGCCTGCCGCCGTTGGGCGGGATCGGAACACCGCTGCGGCCGCATCCGGGTCGCCACGCGGCGCACGCGGTCGTCTGGTCGGAAAAGCGGTGGGCCGATGGGGAACAATGATGGCGTGACGCACGTAATCGACGATCTGCAGTGGCGCGACCTGATCGCGCTGTCCACCGACCTCGACGCGCTCGCGGCGGAGCTGGCCCGTGGGCCGATGACCCTCTACTGCGGCTTCGACCCCACCGCGCCGAGCCTGCATTTCGGACATCTCACGCAGATCCTCACGGTGCGGCGCCTCCAGCTGGCCGGTAACCGGCCGCTCGCCCTGGTCGGTGGGGCTACCGGACTGATCGGCGACCCGCGCGAGACCGCCGAACGCCAGCTACACCCGCGCGAGGTGGTGGCCGGCTGGGTGGACCGGATCCGGAGGCAGATCGAGCCGCTGCTGGACTTCACCGGCGAGTACGCCGCGCGGATGGTCAACAACCTGGACTGGACCGCCGAGCTGTCCGCGCTGGACTTCCTGCGTGATATCGGCAAGCACTTCCGGGTCAACAAGATGCTCGCCAAGGATGCGGTCAGCGCCCGGCTCAACTCCGACGCCGGCATCAGCTACACCGAATTCAGCTACCAGATCCTGCAGGGCATGGACTACCTCGAGCTGTTCCGGCGCTACGGCTGCCGGCTGCAGACCGGTGGCAGCGACCAGTGGGGCAACCTCACGGCGGGTACCGACCTGATTCACCGGGTCGAGGGCGAATCGGTGCACCTGCTGGCGACGCCGCTGGTCGTGGACTCCAACGGGCAGAAGATCGGCAAGTCCACCGGGGGCGGCAACGTCTGGCTGGATCCGGAGATGACCAGCCCGTACGCGTTCTACCAGTTCCTGATCAACATCGAGGACGCGCTGGTTCCGACGTTCCTGCGCCGGTTCACCTTCCTGGACCGGGAGGAAATCACCGCACTGGAGAAGGAGACCGTGGAGCGGCCCTCGGTGCGGGCCGGGCAGCGCCGGCTGGCCGAGGAGGTCACCCGCCTGGTGCACGGTGAGACGGAGACCCGGCAGGCGATCGAGGCGTCCCAGGCACTGTTCGGGCGCGGTGACCTGTCCTCGCTCAGCCCCAGCACGCTGCGCGCGGCCCTGGTCGAGGCGGGTCTGGTGCAGGTACCGGCGCTGGGCACTGTGGCCGAACTGTTGCGGACCGCCGGGCTGGCGTCCAGTCTGGGTGAGGCTCGCCGGACGGTCGCGGAGGGCGGCGCGTACATCAACAATCAGCGGGTGACGGACGCGGATGCCACAATGACGCCGAGTGACCTGCTGCACGGCCGCTGGCTGGTGCTGCGCCGGGGCAAGCGGACGGTCGCGGGCCTCGAACTAGCGGCCTGACCAGGGACAATGCCTCGATTTGGTACTGCTGGGCAAAGCATGTACAGTGGTTCCTCGGCGCAGGGAAACGGACGCAGAAGCGGACGCGAGAGCGGACGGAACGGCCGGCCTGCAACTCCCGATGAAATACCGGTTCCGGCCGGTACATCGTCGTGATGATCGAACGAAGGACCAGCGGATCCATGGGAAATGGATTTGACGGTGCGAAGTCCGGTCGGATAAGCTGAACAGGAACAAGATCAAAAGAACGCAGTAAAGGATCACCCCGATTCCTTCCTGTTTATAGGATCCGGTTTTGGTGTGTGTTTGTTTTTTGAGAACTCAACAGGGTGCTTGTAAAGCCAGTGCCAAGTAGTTTTATTTTCCCCCGTCAGGGGATTTTGGCAACTTTTGTTGCCAGGACAATTGTGTCTGACAAAGGTTTTTGTTGGA
>DASXOA010000121.1:0-3164 GCA_036494675.1 Rugosimonospora sp. | reverse complement strand
TCGTGCTGGCCTTGAGCCGCGGGTCGACCTGCACCGGCTCGGGCACCGAGCCCGGGTTGGTGTAGTTGATGGTGAAGCTGCTGGCCTGGCCCGCGGCCAGCGAGGTACCGGTGCTGGACGGCAGGTCCGACGACACCTTGGCCTCGTTGAACCCAATCGTGCCGGTGAAGTTCTGCGAAACCTCAGCGCCGCTCACCGGGTCCACCACGATCAGCACGAACCGCCACTGCCCGGACTCGGGCGCGTTCTGCACCAGCTGCAGGTTGGGCCCGCTGCTGACCACGCCGGTGGTGGAGTCGACCGCGGTGGCGTTGGAGTTGACGTCGACGGTCTCACCGTCCGGATCGATCAGCGCGCCCTCGATCAGGACGTTCGGATCCGAGTCGAGGTGGATCCCGACGTTCAGATCCTTCTGGCCCTTGGGCACGTTGAACGAGTAGGTGCTGGTCTGGGTCGGGGCCACGGCCCGGGCGTTGCCGCCGGTGATCGTGCCGCTGAATGTGCCCTTTCCGCCCTTGACCGGGATGACCGGCCGTAGCACCACCGGCACCGACGAGTGCTGCCCGCCGGAAGTGCCCACGGTGACCGACTCAGCGGTGTCACCCTGGGTGCCGTCGATGCTGGTCCGCAGCCGCGCGTGCCCGGTCTGGCCCGGCCCGAGAACGAGCGTGGACGGGCTGACCGATCCGTCGGTCACGTCCTTCTGGGTCGTGGCGTCCAGGATGACGTTGCCGGTGTACGAACCCGGCTGGCCCGCCACGGCTGCGGTCGTCGCGGTCGGCGTGTACAGGATCGCCGTCCAGGTGCCGCCCTGCGGGTGGGCCACGTCGACGAACCCGTAGTCGGCCGACGTCGGGCCGCCCTGGGGCCGCGTGTTGGTCACGAAGCTGCCGTCCGGCCCGATCAGCGTCAGCCGGACGACCGAGCCGCCCGCGACGCCTTCGGCGTCACCCTTCCAGTCGATCGACACGCCCAGCCGGGCCGCGCCTCCGCTGACGTTGAAGGTGACCTTCTTGTAGGCCCAGGACAGCCCGTTGGTCGCGAACGGGAAGGTCGGCTCGCTGGCCGGGTCCAGTGCGACGTTCTGGGTGCTGCTGGAGGTCTGGGCGAAGTTCCGGGTGCCCAGCGTGACCTTCTCGCTCTTGCTGCTGCTGTTGGTGACGGCGAGGCCGGTGCTCACGTGCGCGTTCGGCGCGCCGCTCAGCAGCGTCTGGGTCGGCGAGGTGATGACCTGGCCGCCGGCGCTGGCGCCGGAGCTGCCCTTGTAGTGCTCGGCCGCCTGAACCGCCGCGTCGGCGTTCAGCAGGCCGGAGCCCTGCTCGGGCGCGGGCAGACCCAGGTCGCCGGCGGTGGTGGTCAGGAACTGCTTGACCAGCGCCGGGGACGGGGACGCGCCGTGGTGGTACTGGCGGTAGGCCTGGATGACCAGCGCGGCCGCGCCCGCGGTGACCGGCGACGCCTCACTGGTTCCGCCGAACAGCAGGATCGGCGACGGCTTCCCGGCGTTGTTCAGGCACTCGGTGAAGATGGCCGTGTTGGTCGAGCACAGCGACCAGTCCGCCTCGCCCGGGGCCACCAGGTCGGGGACCTGCCCGCCCTGGCTGATCCCGCCCGAGGACAGGGCCGAGATGTTGTCGCTGACCCACTTGCCGTTGGAGAACGTCCGGGCCCCGGCGTAACCGGTCTGCTCGTAGCTCTGGAAGTCGGTCGACGCGCCGGCCGAGATCACGTTCGGGTCGGTGGACGGGCTGCCCTGCGTGCCGGAGATGCCGGCGTCCCCGGTGGACACGGTCACGGTGATGCCGTGCCGGACGGCGGCGTCGTCGAACATCTGGATCGAGTCGCGGGCGTTGTTGTCGGAGTAGACGTTGGCCCCGAACGACTCGTTGATGACGTTGGCGCCGTGCGTGATGGCGTAGTCGATGGACTGCAGGATGGCCGAGTTGGCCAGGAACTCGCCGCCGGCCTTCAGCCCGATCAGCGAAGCACCCGGCGCCATGCCCTCGACCTTGATGTCGCAGTTCTTGGGCAGCGGGAAGGCCGGGTTGTTGTAGCTGGACAGGTCGTAGACCTGGTTGCCCTGCGCCGCGATCATCGATGCGTCGCCGAACGCCTCTTCGCCGCCGGTCTGGGTGTTCGGGCCGTCGCCGGAGAAGTCGACGTAGTCCTTGAAGATGGACTTGCCGCCGCGCAGGAAGTCAGGGTTGTTCGGGTCCAGGCCGTCGGCGATCCAGGCCACGGTCACGCCCGCTCCGGTGATGCCCGCCGCGTGCGCCTCGTTGGCGTGCGTCGTGGTCAGGTCTTCGGGCAGCAGTGGCTTGGACGCGGTGCCGCAGATGGCCGACGACTGCGAGCCGCCGGTGGTCGGCGTGGTCGGCGTGGCCGGCACCTGGCTGGCCGTCGGCGGGGTCACGTTGATCTTCTGGTCGGGTACGACCGAGGCGACGGCAGGGTTGGCCGCCAGCGTCGCGGCCTCGGCCGGCGACACGGTGGCGGCGAACGAGGCGACCGCGCTGTAGCTGATCACGTTGGTACCCCCGGCCGCCTTGACCTGGGAGATCACCGGGGATTCGGTGGTGGCCGCGTTGCCGGACTGGTTGTTCAGTATGACGATGACCGGCGAGGCGGACTTGGCCGCCGACGGCGGTGCCGCAGCCTTGGCCGACGTCGCCGCGGTGGCGGTCGCGGCGCCGGCCAGCACGCAGGCGAGGGAGGCACCGGCGGCAATGCCGATGACGTGCGGGGATCTTCTCATGATTCCTTCCGCTGGGAACAGGCCCGGAAGGCGCAGGACGCGCAATCAGAAGGAATTCAACTGAAGTGCCGTGAAAGTTGCAAGACTTAACACATGGATTAATAAGGTCACAAAAACGCAACGTCACAGCGGGTATCGGCGGAAGTTTTCTTTTCCGGAGTCCGGGGGTAGATCGCTACCGGCGTTGATCGTTAGCGGCGCCGCGACGAAGGGATGATCACATGGCTGACCACATCTACCGGATCACCGAGCTTGTCGGCAGCTCGACCGTGAGCGTGGACGACGCGATCAGGGGTGCCGTTTCCCGGGCCGCGAAGACCCTGCACAACCTGGACTGGTTCGAGGTCACGAACATCCGCGGCCACATCGAGAACAACGAGCTGAGCCACTTCCAGGTCACCCTGAAGGT
>DASXOA010000120.1:0-4463 GCA_036494675.1 Rugosimonospora sp. | reverse complement strand
TGGGTCGAGCGACACCAGGTCATCGATGACCAGCGCGATGTTGTGGTTTCCCCCTTGCACGTTTCGGACCTTGCGGGTGTTGGCCACAGCCGGTCCGGTGCCCCCGATCCAGAAGAACGTCCCGTCAAACTCGAAGGCGAGTGGTACCACGTCAGGCTGGCCGTCGGGCGACACGCTGGCCACCCGCGCAAGAGGTTGCGACCGCAGGTAGGCGATCTCCTCCTCAGTGAACGACACTCTCATGCACCTCCGGAATCCGATCGAACTCGATGGGACCAGGTTGGCCCATCACCCTCTATACGAACGAGCAGGTCCGAATCGACACCCGGTGACCGATCTCCGCTTCGCGCCGGTGGCGCCGCATCTCCGCTTCGCGCCGGTAGTGTCACTCGACATGAAGTTGCGTGAGGACGAGGTACGGGTGCCGGCGCCCGACTGTGAGATCCGTTCGGTGGTACTCAGGCCGGTCGGCGAAGGGCCGTGGCCGGGTGTGCTGCTGTACACCGACATCTTCCAGTTGACCGACTCGACGCTGCGCACGGCACGGCGCCTGGCCTCGGCCGGACTCGTCGTCTGCGTACCCGAGATCTACCCGCGCGGCGCGCTGGCCGGTGTCGCACTGGACTTCGACGATGCCGGCAAGCAGGCCGGCCTCGCGGGTGCCGCCGGCACCACGACCGACCAGTTCGACGCGGACCGCGCCGCCGTGCTGGACTTCCTGGAGCAGCGCGACGACGTCACCACGCTGTTCGCGGTGGGATTCTGCATCGGCGGCCACCTCGCGTTCCGGGCCGCTTTCGACCCGCGGGTCGCGGCGACCGTGTGCTTCTACCCGACCGGACTGCACGACGGCGCGCTGGGAGCCGACGCCGACGCGGGATCACTCGCCCGGGCCGCCAGCATCCGCGGCCGGCTGATGATCGTCTTCGGCTCCCAGGACCCGCATGTGCCCGCCGACGCGCGGGTCCAGATCCTGTCCGCCCTCTACGCCGCCGGCCTGGACGACCTCGAACTGCACGTGTACGCCGGCGGCGAGCACGCGTTCATGCGCGACGTCGGCGCTCGGCACGACCCGGCGCTCACCGATCTCGCGCTGAACGAGGCGCTCTCCTTTCTCGGCGGTCGCTGACACCGAGATCGGGAAGCGAAAGGTAGCCGTCTTCCAGCGTGGGATTCGTGGGCTGCCCATCCGGCGGTGGAGTCTGCGATACGACCCGGTACCGGACCCCGTCGGATTCGGGCAGGGCGGAGACCAGGATCCCGGTCGGCTGCGGACCGGTGGTGACCACTGTCCATACTCGACCGTTGGCGTGGGTGGTCAGTGCCTCGACGGTACCGTTGAACGCCAGCCGTCCCCGGGAGAGTACGGCGACGTGTCGGCAGGTCTGCGCGATGTCGTCGACGATGTGGGTGGACAGCAGCACCGTACGCTGCCCCGCGAGCTGGGCGAGCAGGGTACGGAACCGGATGCGCTCCTGCGGGTCGAGTCCGACGGTCGGTTCGTCGACAATGAGCAGTCGGGGGTCGGCCAGCAACGCCTGGGCGATGCCGATCCGGCGGCGCATCCCGCCCGAGTAGGTCTTGAGTTTGCGGTCCGCGTCGCCACTCAGCGACACGACCTCCAGCAGTTCGCCGACCCGCCGGCGGCGCAGCACCGGATCGTCTATGCCCTTGAGCAGGCCGAGGTAGTCGAGGAACTCGCGGGCGGTCAGCTCGGGGTACACGGCGAGATCCTGTGGCAGGTACCCCAGGGCGCGGTGCACGTCGCGCCGGCCGGCCTTGGTCGCGACGTCATGTCCGCCGATGAGCACCCTGCCGCTGGTGGGTCGCAGCAGACCGGCGAGCACTCTGATGAGGGTCGTCTTGCCGGCGCCGTTCGCGCCGAGCAGGCCGAACATTCCGGTGGGGACGGTGAGGGTCAGGTCGTCGAGGGCGCGGACGTCCCGCCGGAAGGACTTGACCAGGTGCTGGATGTCGATGCGCATCGGGACTCCTACTGGGCTCGGCGCTCGCGCGCGAGCTGGGCGAAGGACAGGCACAGCACGGACAGGCCGAGCAGGATGCCGATGGACAGCCAGGCCGTCGCCTGGTTCGGGGTGGGCCGCACCACGTTGAACACCGCGCCAGGTACGGGTCCGGCCCAGTCGCTGGGTCCGCCGCTACCGGCGTGGCCGCCGTGGTAGCCGAAGAAAACCTGGATGGGGTACCCGCCCACGGGATCGACAACGGTCTGGCTGAGTGTCGGTACCAGCCGCGGCGGTACCAGGTAGCTGGTCCAGATCCAGTAACCGACGAACAGCACCCGGAACACCGCCGGGGGGGCGGCCAGCGGGACGCTCAGCGCGAGCGCGCCGACGAACAGCAGCGCGGGCAGCGTGATCGCGCCGAACATCGCCAGCGTCCACAACAGTGCCTGCGGCGCCGAATTCCGCGCCGCGTACGCGACGGCGATGCCGAAGTACACGGCGACGATCGGCAGCCCGGTGGCCGTTACGCAGCCCAGGTACTTGCCGATCAGCCTGCGCCAGCCGGCGGTCGGGGTGGCGTCGAGGATGGCGGCGACGCCGGTCCGCCCGTCGCGCACCAGCCGATCGGCGATGAGGAACGCGAACCCGATCGGCAGCGGCACATCGCAGAAGATGATCGTCCGGATCATGGCGATACGCGCGGGCTCGCGCAGCAGCATCGGTAGTTCCGGGCCGATGAGCAGCCAGAGCAGGACCAGAGTGACAGCGGTGACGGCCCACATCGCCGGGCGCCGCAACTGCATACGCAGCTCGTAACGCAACGTCGCGGTCACTCCGCCTCCCCACCCAGTAGCCGTTCCGGTCGGCCGAGCAGTATCCATGCCACGGTGACCAGCGCCACCGAGCTACCGAGCAGCACAAGGCGGTTCGGTTCCCAGTCGGCGTCACGGCCCTCGGTGGTGGCAAACAGATACAGCAGCCTGGACCAGTGATGCGCCTGCACCTGATCGGGTAGCACCTGGTCGGCGAGCCACGGCGCGGCGGCCACCGCGGCCGCGGCCGCCGGGGACCGCAGGGCCGCGCCGGCGGCCAGGCCGAGACCGGCCAGCCAGCACACGGGAGCCACCCAGGTCAGCTGCCCGAGCAGGACGCCGTGCGTCCGCGGCCACCGGGCCCACCACCCGGTGACGACCAGCGCGCCGCACACCGCGATCGCGACCAGGCAACTCGCGGCGGCGGTCAGGGCACAGCGGCGAAAGACCGTGATCCGGTAGGCGACGGGCATGGTGAGTTGCAGCTCGACCGCCGGATCGCGACCCACCGCCGACGCCACTCCGACCCCCGCGGCCAACGGGATCGCCATCTCGACGGCGAAGAGCAGGGCATGCGGTACCGTGCCGTCGTGCGGAGACCGGGCGACGAGCGCGCCACCGGCGGCCACAGCGGCCGTGAGCAACACCGGAGCGAGCAGCAGCCACCGACCCACCCGACGGGCGTCGTACCGTAACAGCGCGACAAGGTTCATGACAGGTAGGTAGGGCGGCGACGCCGGACCGGTTCACCGCGGCCGGCAAATAGGCCCGCCGCGAGCAGAGCAACGGCGGCGACGACGACCGTGGCGGGACTGGTGACCCACGCGTCGCGCAGCGGCGCCAGCCACCCGGTCGCGCCGAACCCGGCGCCGGCGGCCAGCCGCAGTGCCCAGAGGCTGGCGGCTGCCGCGGCCGCCAGCTCGGTGCCGATCACCACCGCGGCGAGCAGCGCCAGGGACGAGAGCAACGCGGTCGGCCCGAACCATGCCCCGATGAGCCCGAGCAGCCCCTCGGCCCGCACGCCGAACAACCACAGCATTGCGGATCCGGCGACAGCGAGCGCCAGGTCGTACCCGAACACGAGCGTCACCCGGGCCAGTAGCGGCAGCCGGGGCCCGGTCAGCGTCGCCGAACACACCTCGAGCGCCGGGTCGCGGTCCGGGCCGCTGACGACCACGACGCACAGGGCCGCCACGATCGGCGCCACCAGGGCCATGACCGTCCCGGCCGAGGTCTGTGTACCGTGACCGGCCACCACGACACCCAGGACCATGACCAGTACCGCGGCGATCCAGAGCGAGACGGGTACGAGGCGGGCCTGCGCACGCACCAGCGCCAGCGGCATCCGCCACC
Source organism: Rugosimonospora sp. (assembly GCA_036494675.1). GTDB lineage: Bacteria > Actinomycetota > Actinomycetes > Mycobacteriales > Micromonosporaceae > Rugosimonospora. The sequence goes on along the minus strand of DASXOA010000120.1, from coordinate 331 downwards.
GCGGGCCGGCGACGACGAGCGGTGCGGACGGCGCCATCGCGCTGCGCAGCAGGGCCTGCGCCACGGCCTGCTTCCCGGGCGGTGGCGCTACGGGACCGGCCATCGCGGCCCACCCGGCCAGTTCCACGCGGCAGGCGCCGCAGCCGGCCAGATGCCGGGCGACCTCGTCGCGCTGGGCCGGTGGCAATGCGCCGGCGGCGTACTCGATCAGCAGTTCGTTCATTGCCGGATCTCCCTCGCCGTCAACGCCCGGACCAACGCCGCCCGCGCGTGGTGAAGCCGGCTCTTGACGGTGCCTACCGGGATCCCCAGTAGCTCGGCCACCTCGGCC
>DASXOA010000119.1:0-14029 GCA_036494675.1 Rugosimonospora sp. | reverse complement strand
TCACCGGTCCGGCGGTCGTCAGCGCCTCGGCGGTCGTCGCCGGGACGGCGCTCACCCGCGGGGCGCCGCTCGCCGCCGCGGTGCTCGTCCGTGGGCCGTCGTTCATCAACCGGCCGGCGTTCGTCAACTCGCCGGCGTTCGTCGACTGGCCGGCGTTCGTCGACTGGCCGGCGTTCGTCGATCGGGCGGCGTTCATCAACCGGGCGGCGTTCATTGCCGGCGCGGTGGGCGTCGCCCGGGCGGCGTTCGTCGTCCGCCCAGAAATCGTCGTCCGCCCGGCGGTCGTCATCGCTCCAGCGGTCCTCGGCCTCCCGGCGATCGCCCCGGGGGCGGCGCTCGCCAATGCGGCGCTCGTCGCCCGGGCGGCGGTCGTCACCGCCCCGGCGTTCGTCGGTCGGACGGCGCTCGCCACGGTGCTCGTCGGCCGAGCGCCGGTCGTCACCGCCCCGGGGTTCGTCGCCCCATCGCGAATCGTCGGGCCCGCGTCTGCCGGTCGGTCGGCTCGTGAACCGGATAGCCGCGGAAGCCTCGCTCGGGGGCGCCGGGCGCCCACCGGCCCGGTCCGGGTCGTGGTCCGCCGGAACTCCCGGTCGGGCGACTCCGCGTGCGCGGCCTCCGCTGGAGCCCGACCTCGGGCGGCCCTCCTCGGCGTCCGGGTCGCGGGTGTCGTCCTGATCCGGCGACGACTCCGGTGGCCGCCGGCCCGGCCGTCGTCCGCCCGGTCGCGGGCCAGCCTCGCCGTCGTCCTCGTCCTCCGGCGCGACCCGGGCCCACTGCATCGTCGGCACGGTCGCCCACGCCGGCCCGGCCGGCCTGCGCCGGTCCTCGGCGTGATCGTCGCGCTCGGTCACGCAGTGCCACCTCGTCGGTCGAAAACGCGTCCAGCAAAGCACTAAAAACCGGGTGGAGTCACTCGGCCCGGTTGCGAAAGGAGGGTACGGCGTCGGCAGCGGACCGCCAAGGTGACGCGGCGGGTACCTTCCAGCCCCCAGTACCATATCGGACTTTGATCGGGCTGGTTAGAGCGGATTCCGGCGTTATCCGGTGTATCGGCGGACGGCGTTCACTCGTGTACACACCGGCGTGTCGCCGGTCCACCGCGCCACCGGCCGGCGCTCAGCGGTGCTCCATCACCAGCACCGCCCAGGTGCCCGGCTCGACCGCCTCGTAGACATGAGCGACGTCGCCGGCGAACGCGGCATAGTCGCCCGGCCCCAGCTCGATGACCTGGTCGGCGGGGCCGGTACGGATCCGTCCCGCCGCCACGATCAGGTGCTCGACGGTACCGGGGATGTGCGGCCGGGAGTGTCGGTGTTCCGGCCCCGGCTCCAGAGTCACCACGTAGATGTCCCGCCTGCCGTGGGGCGAGCCGGCGGCCAGCAGGCTACCGGTGAAGTGGGCCCGCTCCGCCGGGATGCGTGGGCCCTGCCCGGCGCGTACCACCCGGACCGGTGCGGCCGGCGGCTCGACCAGCTGGCTGAACGGCACCCCGAGGGCCACGGCGAGCGCCCACAGCGTCTCTACGCTCGGGTTGCCGCTACCCGATTCGAGCTGGGACAGCGTCGACTTGGCGATGCCGGCCCGCCGGGCCAGCTCGGTCAGCGACAGCCCAGCGCGCTCACGCTGCTCGCGCAGCGCCGCCGCTATCGCGGCCAGCGGTGGCCCCGGCACGCTCATGTTCACTCCAACGGTCTTGTTGTTCGATTTGACGAACACCAATGTCGTGTTCATCATATGAGACCATGCGTGCGATATGGCGAACGGCGGGCCGCGCGTTGATCCGGGACATTGCCGCGATCGCGGCGGCCGATGGCTTCGTCGGCGTGTCCTTCGGCGCCATCGCGACGTCGGGCGGCCTGCCCCTGTGGGCCGTGGTGGCGATGTCCGTGCTGGTGTTCGCGGGCGGCGCACAGTTCCTGGCGGCCGGGCTGGTCACGGCCGGCAACCCGGTGGCCGCCGTCCTCGGCGGCCTGCTGCTCAACGCCCGGCACCTGCCGTTCGGCATGGCGGTCGGGGACGTCCTGGGCCGGGGTCCGGCGCGGTTGGCCGGCAGCCACATCATGGTCGACGAATCGGTCGCCTTCGCGATGGCGCAGTCCGACCCCCGCCGGCGCCACGCCGCCTACTGGCTGACCGGTGCCGTCCTGTTCGTGACCTGGAACGCGGGCGCCCTGATCGGCGGGGTCCTCGGCGGCGTGGTCGGCGACCCCAACACGTTCGGGTTGGACGCCGCCTTCCCCGCCGGCCTGTTCGCGCTTCTGCTGCCGACCCTGCGCCGGGCACGCCGGGACGCGGTGGCGCCCGCGGCGGATGGCCCCTCGGGGATGCCCGGTGACTCCGCGCTGCCCGGTGACTCCGCGCTGCCCCATGAATCCGCGGCCCCCGGTGATGCGGGAACGCCACCGCGCGACCCGGCGGCCCCCTGGGTGGCCGGCATCGGAGCGCTCATCGCCGTGGCGGCCACACCGTTGGCTCCGGCGGGGCTGCCGGTGCTGCTGGCCCTGGCCGCGCTCGGCGTCGCCTTCGCGGTACCGGTCCGGAAGGCGGCGGTCACATGCTGATCGCGGTGATCGTGGTGCTGGCCGTCGGGACGTACGGGTTCCGGCTGGGCGGCGCGCTGCTGCGCGAGCGGGTCACGCTGCCCGCCCCGGTCGCCCGGTTCCTGCCGCTGGCGGCGGTGGCGCTGCTGGCCGCGCTCGCGGCGACCGCCGCGCTGACCGAGGGGCACGGCTCCGCCGGGGTCGCCCGACCCGCCGGGGTACTGGCCGGTGCCGTGGCCGCCTGGCGCCGGCTGCCGTTCATCCTGGTCGTCGTGGTCGCCGCCGGTACGGCCGCGATCCTGCGAGCCCTCGGAGTTCCGTGACGGGTGGGCCGGGCCGGCGTCAGATCCGCTGGCCGACCTTCACGCGCGGCTTGGGTACCCGCATGAAGCGGAAGCTGATCGACCGCATGACCGTGTAGAAGAACAGCGAGCCCCAGCGCTCGGTGGCGTTCGGGTGCCGCTCCTTGGCCAGCCGGCGGATGCGCCGGAAGACGAACGCGCTGTCCACCACCAGCGCCAGGATCATGAACAGGAACAGCAAGTTCGCCCCGGCCTGAACCCGGGCCGGCATCGACTGGATCGAGCCGACCAGGATGGCGACCAGCGCGAAGATGAAGATCGTGCCGACGTTGAGCCGGGAGTCGATCACATCCCGGGCGATCGCCCGGATCGGACCCCGGTCGCGGGCGGGCAGGAAGCGCTCATCGCCGGCCATCATCCCGGCGCGCTGCTCGACGCGGTCCTGCCGCCGCTTCTCGCTGGCCCGCTTCATCGCTTCCTTGCGGGTCGCCGGAGTCGTCGCGACGGGCCGTCGCCCGGCGATCACCCGCTTCGGGGTCGCCTCGCCCTTCTTGGCGGTATACGACTTCCGCTGGGCAGGCTCGTCCGGCTCGTCGTCGATCACCGGCTCGGCGACCTCTTCGACGGGCTTGCGTCGAAACATGGATGGCACGACATGAAGCGTAGCCGACATCGGGTTCGCTCGGCCGCCGGCCGGCACCCTTGGCAGAGCCGCCGCTCAGTCGCCGCTCACCCGCTGCCCAGTGGTGGTCGCGGGTGCTCCCGGCGGGACCGGGAGCACCCGTGGACGCGGTGTCAGGCCCGTTCGGCGTGCGCCCCGAGGGCGAGCAGCTTGGCGTCGAAGTCCTCGTACCCGCGGTTGATCAGGTTGACCCCGAACACGTTCGAGGTACCTTCGGCGGCCAGCGCCGCGATCAGGTGGCTGAAGCCGCCGCGGAGGTCCGGGATCACCAGGTCCGCCGCGTGCAGCTTGCTCGGCCCGGCGATCACCGCGGAGTGCTTGAAGTTGCGCCGGCCGAAGCGGCAGGGGGTGCCGCCCAGGCAGTCCCGGTACACCTGGATCGTGGCGCCCATGGTGTTGAGCGCGTCGGTGTAGCCCAGGCGCCGCTCGTACACCGTCTCGTGCACGATCGACAGGCCGCGGGCCTGGGTCAGCGCGACCACCAGCGGCTGCTGCCAGTCGGTCATGAACCCGGGGTGCACGTCGGTCTCCAGGGCCACCGCGTGCAGCTCACCGCCCGGGTGCCAGAACCGGATGCCGCCCTTGGGGGAGTCGTCCACGTCGAACGCGCCGCCGACCGAGGTGAAGACGTTCAGGAACGTCATCATGTCGACCTGCCGGGCGCCCCGAACCGTGATGTCCCCGCCGGTGGCCAGCGCGGCGCAGGCCCAGCTGGCCGCCTCCAGCCGGTCCGTGATGGGCCGGTGGGAGTACCCGCGCAGCTTGGTGACCCCCTCGATCTCGATCACCCGGTCGGTGTGCACCTTGATGATCGCGCCCATCTTCTGCAGGATGCAGATCAGGTCGATGATCTCCGGCTCGACGGCGGCGTTGCGCAGCTCGGTGACGCCCTCCGCCCGTACCGCCGTGAGCAGGACCTGCTCGGTGGCGCCCACGCTCGGGTACGGCAGCTCGAACTTGGTGCCGTGCAGCCCGTTGGGGGCGGTCAGGTGCAGCCCCTGCGGGGTCTTGTCGACCACCGCGCCGAACTGGCGCAGCGCGGCCAGGTGGAAGTCGATCGGCCGGTCGCCGATGTGGCACCCGCCCAGGTCCGGGATGAACGCGTGCCCCAGCCGGTGCAGCAGCGGGCCGCAGAACAGGATCGGGATCCGGCTCGAACCGGCGTGCACGTTGATCTCGTCGATCTCGGCGGTGCCCACGTTGGCCGGGTCGAAGACGAACCCGCCGTCCTCCTCGGTCACCTTGACGCCGTGCAGTTCCAGCAGTCCGCGGACCACTTCGACGTCGCGGATTCTCGGCACGTCGGCCAGCCGGCTCGGGGTATCGCCGAGCAGTGCGGCCACCATGGCCTTGGAGACCAGGTTTTTGGCGCCACGCACAGTGATCTCACCGTGCAGCGGTGTGCCGCCGTGCACCTTGAGGACGTCGTTCGTCACACGAACCTCCAACGCGGGAGTCGGCCACGCTACCTGTGGGGAATGGCTTGATTACGCCCAGTGGTGGCCATCGAATGTGGATCAGATCTCGCGTGGGCAGCATATAAGCAACGACGGCGTGATGTGACACACAACGGGTGGAACTACGCAGGGTTAGGGAAGGGCCAACATCTGGTCAAGGGCCAGCCGCGCGTACCGGGCGGTGTCCGGGTCCACCGTGATCCGGTTGGGTACCCGGCCCTCCACCAACTCCTCCAGCGCCCACACCAGGTGCGGCAGGTCGATGCGGTTCATCGTGGAGCAGTAGCAGACGGTCCGGTCGAGGAACGTGATCCGTTTGTCCGGGTGGGCGGTCGCCAGCCGGCGTACCAGGTTCAGCTCGGTCCCCAGCGCCCATGCGGACCCGGTCGGCGCCGCCTCGATCGTCCGGATGATGTACTCGGTCGACCCGACCAGGTCGGCCGCGGTCACCACGTCGTGCCGGCACTCGGGGTGGACGAGCACCTTGACGTCCGGTACCAGCTCACGGATCTGGTCCACGCTGTCCTTGGTGAACCGGCCGTGCACCGAGCAGTGGCCGCGCCACAGAATCATCTTCGCGTCGGTGAGCTGCGGCGCGCTCAGGCCGCCCTCCGGCTTGTGCGGGTCGTAGAGCACGCAGTCGTCGAGGTCGAGGCCCATCTCCAGGACGGCCGTGTTGCGCCCGAGATGCTGATCGGGCAGGAACAGGACCCGCTGCCCGCGGGCGAACGCCCACTCCAGCGCCCGTTGCGCGTTCGACGAGGTGCACACCACGCCGCCGTGACGCCCGACGAAGCCCTTGATGTCGGCGGAGGAGTTCATGTAGGTGACCGGTACCACGCTGTCGGCGAGGCCCAGTTCGGCGAGCCGGTCCCAGCACGCCTCGACCTGCGACAGCACCGCCATGTCCGCCATGGAACAGCCGGCGGCGAGGTCGGGCAGCACCACGGCCTGCGCGCCGGAGGTCAGGATGTCCGCGCTCTCGGCCATGAAGTGGACTCCGCAGAACACGATGTACTGCGCGTCGGGCCGAGCCGCGGCGTCGCGGGCGAGCTTGAACGAGTCGCCGGTCACGTCCGCGAACTCGATCACCTCGTCCCGCTGGTAGTGGTGGCCGAGGACGAACACCTTCTCGCCCAGCGCCGCCTTGGCGGCCCGGGCCCTGGCGACCAGGTCGGGATCGCTGGGCGCGGGCAGGTCGCCCGGGCAGTCCACACCCCGTTCCGAGGACGGATCGCTGCCCCGGCCCAGCAGCAGCAGCGCGGTGGCGGTCGGTGAAGGCTCGACAAAGGTCGTCACGAACTGATCGTCGCACGGCTCCGGTCAGCGCGGGTCTCCCGCGAGCGTGACGTGGGAGACTGCCGCCGTGCAGGTTCTCATTTGTCCCGACAAGTTCGCCGGGACCCTCTCGGCGGTCCAGGCGGCCGTGGCGATCGCGGACGGGTGGACCGCCACGGCACCGGACGACGAGGTGTTCACCCGGCCCCTGGCCGACGGTGGACCGGGCTTCATCGAGGTTCTCGCCGGAGCCCTGGGCGGCACCCGGATCCCGGCCGCCACGGTCGATCCGCTGGGCCGGCCGGCCACCGGCGAGGTGCTGGTCGTGGGGGAGCGGGCGTACCTGGAGTCCGCGCAGGCGTGCGGCCTGCACCTTCTCGCGCCGCGGGAGCGCGACCCGAAGATCACCACGTCGTACGGGTTGGGCCTGCTCATCACCGCCGCCGTGGAGACCGGGGTACGGGAGATCGTCATCGGCCTGGGCGGGTCGGCCACCAACGACGCCGGCGGGGGGATGCTCGCCGCGCTGGACGCCGCCCCGCTGGACGCGGCCGGGTACGCACTGCCGTTCGGCGGCGCCGCGCTGGCCGGCTGCGTGGCGCTGGGCGGGGTACCCCGGCTGCGCGGGGTACGGCTGGTCGCCGCGACGGACGTGGACAACCCGCTCACCGGACTGTTCGGCGCCTCCTCGGTGTTCGGGCCGCAGAAGGGCGCGACCAGGGAGGACGTCCTGCTGCTGGACGCCGCGCTGGAGACCTTCGCGGCGGTACTGGAGAAGGCGCTGCCGGGCTGCCCGAGCGAGCTGACCGCCCGACCGGGCGGCGGGGCGGCCGGAGGGCTGGGTGCCGCGATCCTGGCGCTGGGCGGCGGGATGGTCTCCGGCACCTCGCTGGTACGGGAGCTGACCGGCCTGGACGCCGCCATGGACGGTGCCGACCTGGTGATCACCGGCGAAGGATCGTTCGACGCCCAGTCGCTGCGGGGCAAGCTGGTCTCCGGGGTCGCGGAGGCTGCCCGGGACCGGGGCCTGCCCTGCGTGGTCCTGGCCGGCCAGGTGACCGCGGGCCGGCGTGAGGCTGCGGCGGCCGGCGTCACCGAGACGCACAGCCTGGTCGAGCACTTCGGCACGGTCGAGGAGGCGATGGCCCGCCCCGCGGAGGGCCTGGCCGAGCTGGCCAGCCGGCTGGCCGGCCAGTGGTCGCGCGGCTGAGCCGGTCCCCAGGCCCCATCCGGAGGGTGTGACCCGGGTGACCCCTGTGACCAGCGGTACGGAGGTGACGCACATCATCCCGGGATCGAAGGGTGCCGTCGGCGATTGTGCGTGCGACGATGGGGAATGTCGCGCTGGCCGAGTAGCGTTGGCGCGAAGGACATGTATCACCACGCCAGGGAGCAGGAACCGTGACCGTTACCGAGAGCGAGCAGGCTCAGACCACAGTCGTGCTGACCGACGTCGCCGCCGAGAAGGTGAAGGCGCTGCTCGACCAGGAGGGGCGTGACGACCTGCGGCTGCGGGTCGCGGTGCAGCCCGGCGGCTGTTCCGGACTGCGATACCAGCTCTTCTTCGACGAGCGTTCGCTGGACGGCGACGTCGTCAACGAGTTCGGCACCGGCGACGGGGCCGTGGAGGTCGTGGTCGACCGGATGAGCGCGCCGTACCTGACCGGGGCGACGATCGACTTCGCCGACCGGATCGACGCTCAGGGCTTCACCATCGACAACCCGAACGCTTCGGGCTCGTGCGCCTGCGGCGACTCGTTCCACTGATCTGACTCGTCGCGCGCCGGTTGCGATCCGACCGGCGCCAGATAAACCGTAGGCGGCCGCGCCCTGTTTCGTGACAGGCGCGGCCGTTCGCGTGCCGGCAGGTAGGCTGTCCGGGCCTACGCCCGCCGTACCCACCTTCGGAGCCCCGCGATGAAGATCGCCGTCACCGGTTCGATCGCCACCGACCACCTCATGCACTTTCCGGGCCGCATCGCCGAGCAGCTGCTGCCCGACCAGCTCCACAAGATCTCGCTGTCGTTCCTGGTCGACGACCTGGTCGTGCGCCGGGGTGGGATCGGGGCGAACATCGCCTTCGGCATGGCCGTTCTGGGCCTGCGGCCGGTGCTGATCGGCGCCGTCGGCGCCGACTTCGATGACTACCGGGCCTGGCTGGAGCGCCACGGGGTGGACTGCCAGTCGGTCTACGTCAGCGAGGTGGCGCACACCGCCCGGTTCGTCTGCACCACCGACGAGGACATGTGCCAGGTGGCCTCGTTCTACGCCGGCGCGATGGCCGAGGCGCGCAACATCGAGCTGGCGCCGGTGGCAGACCGGTTGGGTGGCCTGGACCTGGTGATCATCAGCCCGAACGACCCGACGGCGATGCTGCGGCACACGCAGGAGTGCCGGCAGTTCGGCCACCCGTTCGCGGCCGACCCCTCCCAGCAACTCGCCCGGATGAGCGGCGAGGAGATCCGCCAGCTCATCGACGGCGCCGCCTACCTGCTCACCAACGAGTACGAGAAGGACCTGCTGGAGTCGAAGACCGGCCTGTCCGACGCCGAGGTGCTCGAACGGGTCGGGATCAGGGTCACCACGCTGGGCAAGGACGGCGTGGCGATCACCGGTAAGGACATCGACCCGGTACGGGTACCGGTGGCCCGGGAGGTCCAGGCGTACGACCCGACCGGGGTCGGCGACGGGTTCCGGGCCGGCTTCTTCACGGCACGGTCCTGGGGACTGGGTCTGGAGCGCAGCGCCCAGGTCGGCGCGCTGCTGGCCACCCTGGTACTGGAGACGACCGGCACCCAGGAGTACACGGTACGGACGGACGAGTTCATCAAGCGCCTGGCCGAGTCGTACGGCGACGAAGCGGCCGACGAGATCGGACTCCACCTCTCCTGACCCCGCCCACGGCCTGGAGTTTCCGGCCGCGCCCGGTTCGCCGGGCGCGGCCGGATCGCTTGACGGGGTCTTCCGGCGCTCGGTGCAGTCTGGCTCAGCCGGTGCGGCCGACTCGACTCGCGGCGGCCGGGCTCAGCCGGCTGCGGCCGGGCTCATTTCGGCGGCGGCCAGGAACGTCGCGCGGGCGACCACGCCGATGTCGGAGTGGTCGGTGAACAGGCCGTCCACCCCGGCACGCAGGAAGGCGACCTGCTCGTCGATGGCCCGCCCGAAGGCGTTGGGTGCCCCGGCGACCCCGTAGTCCGCGGGCAGGAACTGGTTCTCCGCCCGGAACGTGTAGGGGTGCACGGCCAGCCCGGCCGAGTGCGCGTCGGCGACCAGGCTGGTGTGCGTGCCCAGCGTGCCGTCGGCCCGGCACGGGATGACCTGGTGCTTGTTCGGCCCGATGCCGAACACGAAGCCCGCCAGCTCGTCGAGGCCGGCCGGGGACAGGTACTCGGCGTAGCTGCGGGGGTCGTCGAATGGCGTCCCGGAGGACGTGGTGAGAAAGATCATGGGGGCCCGGAGCCCATGGTCGGCGTACATCGTCCGCAGGCTGCCGGCCTCGAAGGACTGCACGAAGACCGGGGCGTCCGGCCGGTCCAGGCCCGCCCGCCGCAGGCTGTCCACCAACGGGGTCTCCAACTCCAGCCCGAGATCGCGGAAGTAGGTCGGGTGCTTGGTCTCCGGGTACACGCCGATCTCCCGGTCCAGCTCCTCCGACAGCCGGACGCGCAGGTCCAGGATCTCGTCGAACGTCGCCACCGGGAACAGCCCGTCGTACAGGGTGTTGTGCTGGCGCACCTGAGGCAGCCGCTCGACGGCGCGCAGGGTCTTGAGTTCGGCGAGCGTGAAGTCGTGGGTGAACCAGCCGGCGGTCGGCACCCCGTCCACCAGCATGGTGCGCCGCCGGTCGGCGAACTCCGGCCGGCTGGACACGTCCGTGGTGCCGCCGATCTCCGGCTCGTGCCGGGCGACCAGGACGCCGTCCCTGGTGGACACCAGATCCGGCTCCATGAAGTCGGCGCCCATCCGGGCCGCCAGCTCGTACGAGGCCAGGGTGTGTTCGGGACGGTACCCGGCGGCGCCGCGGTGGCCGATCACCACCGGCTGCCCGTACCCCCGGGGGGTGCGCGCCATGGTCGCGGGCGCATCCAGCTGAAGTACCGCTGCGCGGTCTGGCACGTCTCCTCCACGGGCGGCCTCCGGCGACCATCGCCGTGCACCCCGCGGGGAAGTTCAGCGCCTCCACGCGTATCCGGAGCGACCATGACATGACGGGCCGGGAAACGATGCGGGTCAGGTGACCCTTCGCACGTCGAATCCGGTCGCTCCGTCCGCTTCCACGGCGCCGAGAAACTCCTGGCCACGCAGCCGGCACCAGGCCGGGATGTCGTTCGCGGCGGCCGGGTCGTCGGCCAGTACCCGCACCACGGTGCCCACCGGCACCGCTGGTACCCGGCGGGCCAGGGCGATCACCGGCAGCGGGCAGCGCTGTCCGCGACAGTCCAGGACGTCGGGAACCCCGGTCGCGCGGCCACCAGTGGCGTCGAGGGACGAGGCGTCGCGGTCAGGTGGCTGCTCTCCATACGTCACAGTCCGACCACCCCGGCCTCGGCGCGTAACCGGCCGACCAGCCCGGGCAGGACGTCCAGGAACCGGTCGACCTCCTCAGCGGTGGTGTCCGGGTGCAGCGAGACGCGGACGTTGCCGTGCGAGAGCACCCCCATCGCCTCCAGGACATGGCTGGGCCGCAGCGTCGACGCGGTGCACGAGGAGCCCGACGAGACCGCGAACCCGGCCCGGTCCAGGGCGTGCAGCAGCGCCTCGCCGTCCACGTACAGGCAGGAGAAGGTCACCAGGTGCGGCAGCCGGCCGATCGGATCGCCGACGACCTCCACGTCCGGTACCGTCGCGGCCACCCGCTCCCGGATCCGCGCCACGAGCCCGGACAGCCGGGTGGCCTGCTCCGGCGCCTGCGCGCACACCGCGCGCAACGCCGCCGCGGCGGCCACCACCGCCGGCAGGTTCAGGGCTCCCGGCTGGTCCAGGCTCCCCGGCTCGGCGCCCGGCCACGGCGGCACCCACCGGGTCCCCTTACGTACCGCGAGAATCCCGACCCCGGCCGGCCCGCCCCACTTGTGGGCGCTCGCCGACAGCAGCGACCAGCCGCCGGGCAGCGGCACCCGGCCCACCGACTGCGCGGCGTCCACCAGCAACGGCACTCCGGCGCCGGTACACGCCTCCGCCACGGCTTCGACCGGCTGGACCGTACCCACCTCATGGCTCGCGCTGATCAGCGCCGCCACGGCCACCCCGGGTCCCTGTACGGCGGAGGTGAACGCGTCGACGTCGACTTTCCCGAGCCGGTCCACCGGTACCGGTGCGGTCGGGCCCGCCGCGGCGGCGTGCAGCACCGCGGAGTGCTCGACGGCCGAATGTGCGACGGTGCCTCCGATCCGGTACCGGGCCGCCCGGACGCCGAGTACCCCGGCCTGTGCGGCGGCCGTACCGCTGGCACAGAAGCCGACCTCGTCGGCGCGCACGCCCAGTTGTTCGGCGACCGCGGCACGCGCCGCGTCGAGCAGTTGCCGAGCCCGGCGCCCCGGCCCGTACAGCTTGGCCGGATCGGCCCAACCGTCCTGCGCCGCGGCGGCCATCGCCTGACGGGCCACCGGATGCAGCGGCAGTCCGGCGGCGGCATCGAAGTACGTCTGCGGAGCCACGACACGACGGTATCCGGCGGGACCCCCGAGCCGAGCAGGAGCCGCATGGTCGAGTACTCTGCGACCGTCGGTGACGCCTTTTGCCGTGCATGTGAGCCAGATCAGCGGGTACGGCGCTGCTAAGGAGGCAGGAGCAGGTGGTCGCAAGAGGTTCGGGGGTGCCCCCGGTAACCCGTCGTGGTGGTCCCGTGGGCCGTCTGATCGGTCTCGGGGCCGTGGCGGTGACGGCGGTCGTGCTGCTGTCGGGCTGCTCGGTGGATGAGGCATTCCGGTTCGGCTGGCCGATCAACGGCATCACCGATCAGTCCAAGCGGATGTTCGACCTGTGGATCGGTTCGGTCATCGCCGCACTGGTCGTCGGCGTCTTCGTGTGGGGCCTGATCTTCTGGTGTGTGATCCGGTACCGGAAGCGCGGCGAGGAACTGCCGCCGCAGACCCGGTACAACATGCCTATCGAGATCCTCTACTCCGTCCTGCCGTTCTTGATTATCTCGGTGTTGTTCTATTACACCGCGATCACCGAGACCTACGTCGACAAGATCAAGCCCAACCCTGACGTCACCGTGCATGTCGTGGCGTTCAAGTGGAACTGGGAGTTCGAGTACCCGGACGAGAAGGACAACGGCGGTCAGGTGATCAAGACGATCGGCGCGAGCGACTACGTGCCGATCCTGGTCGTGCCGACCCACGAGCGGATCCGGTTCCTCGAGGACTCGCAGGATGTCATCCACTCGTTCTGGGTGCCCGACCTGCTGTTCAAGCGCGACGTGTTCCCCGGCGGGGTGCAGAACAAGTTCGAGGTGACCATCGAGAGGTCGGGCGCGTACGTCGGCCGCTGCGCCGAGCTGTGCGGCACGTACCACTCCGAGATGAACTTCGAACTGCGGGCGGTACCGGAGGCGGAGTACGCCAAGTTCATCGCCGCCAAGAAGCAGGGCATGAGTACGCCGGACGCACTGGTCGCGGCCGGTGACCCGAACGGCCCGCTCGCGGTGACGACGCACCCGTTCGACACCTCGCGCACCGCCAACTCCTAGGCGCCCGGTGGCTGGAATCAGGATCGAGGGAAGCTCATGAAGAGCGAATGGAAACTGTTCGGGTTGATCTCGGCGTTCCTGTTCGTCGCGGCGATCGTGTACGGATTCTGGACCCGCGCATCCCTGGACCACATGGACTGGATCGGCACCACGGCGCTGGTCCTGTCCGGCCTGCTGTGTGCCATGTGCTTCGGGTACTTCTGGTTCGTGTCGCGGCGCATCGACCCGCGACCGGAGGACCGCCCGGACGCGGAGATCAGTGACGGCGCCGGCGAGGTCGGTTTCTTCAGCCCGGGCAGCTATTGGCCGTTCGGCCTCGCGTTGGCCGCGCTGGTCGCCGGCATCGGCATCGTGTACTGGCAGGTCTGGCTGCTCGTGGTGGGCCTGATCGCGGTGCTGGCCGCCACCGGTGGCCTGCTGTTCGAGTACTACACGGGCGCCCGCCGCACCGCAGAGTAGGGCTCCGCTTCGTCGTTCAGGTCTTGGTGGCGAACTCACGGTCCGGCGTGGGATCGCCACCAAGACCTTTTCCCGTCTGTCGGAAGCCGGGATCGCGGGGCCACGCAGCCCGAGGAGCCGGCCGGAGAACGGGCCGAGCCTCGTGGCCTGGTTTCAGGGACGCCGGGCAGTCCCCGGAGGCGGCACAGGCGCTCTCAGGCCGGGGGAAGCACCGGGTCGGTCACCTGCCGGCCGCGCGTCGGCATGCCCCCTGCCGTGGATGCCCCGCGGCGATGAGCGCACCGGCGGGATCGTGGGCGCGAAGCCTGAGGCCCGAACCTTGAGGCTCGAACCTTGAGGCTCGAACCTTGAGGCTCGACGCTTTGAGGCCCGACGCTTGGGGGCCCGACGCTTGGGGCCCGACGCTTGAGGCCCGAACCTGAAGGGCCGGACTTGAGGCCGAACCGGAGGCCCCAACCTGACAGTGGAACGGCGAAGCGCCCGCCGGATATCCGGCGGGCGCCTCGCGTCGTGACTGTTGGCCGGTGCTGACCGGCCGCCGGTCGGCCTCAGGATCGGCCGCCGCTGCCGATCTCCTCGTGGGTCGGAGCCGGCGAGACCGGTGCGTTGCTGGGATT
>DASXOA010000118.1:0-26378 GCA_036494675.1 Rugosimonospora sp. | reverse complement strand
GCTGCCGGTCCGGGCGCGGATCGGGCTGGTTGTTGACGACCCGTTGGCGTTCACCGCCGGGAATCTGGGATCTCTGGCGGCCGGACTGGCCGCCGTACCGATCGACCCGCGGCTGACCACGGCCGAGATGGCCGCCGCCGTTGCCCGGCTACGGGTAGACGTCCCTACTCAGCGATCACCCGGACACCGGGTCGGAAGTGCGAGACGTGGAACGGTGGGCGGCCCGAGCCAGCGGCCCGATGCCCGTCCGGGCGCACCAGTCGGGCAACGCCTGGCCGAGCGCCTGCGCCGCCATGCGGCCGGCAGTGTTGCTGACCAGTTCAGGCACCACCGGTACACCGAAGGGGATCGGCCTGTCGCAGTGGCAAGTGCTGCACGCGGCCCGTCGGGTCGCCGGACACCACCGCCTCGGCCCCGGCGAACGCGGGTACAACCCGCTGCCGCTGTTCCACGTCAACGCCCAGGTGGTGGGCTGTAGGCGTTTGGCCACCACACCGGCATCGGAATGCTGGAGACGTCCGGCATGAGCGAAGCCGGCGGCCAGATCACCGCCAAACCCGCTCGATCCCGCACGGCGCCGGGAAGGCTCGGTCGGACTGCCGGTCGAGGTCCGCCTCGCCATGCTCGATCCGACCGGCCAGCCCCTGCCCGCGGGGGTACCGGGCGTGGTCGGGTTGGGGGGCCTGCAGGTGACCGCCGGTTACCTCGACCTGACCACTGCCGGTCCGGCGAACTGCCGGCCAGCCCGCGACGATACCGGCTGGCTGCCCACCGGCGACCTGGGATGCCAGGACAAGGACGGATTCCTCTACCTGGGCGGCCGCGCAGACGACGTGATCAACAGGCTCCGGTACGAAATGACCATGCCATGCCGGCTGCCGACCAGACATCAGCTCCTTGGTTCTCGCCGCAGTATTGCGGGTTGGCAGGGCCGGCGAATATGTGGCCGGTGGCGGTGATCGTATTGTTGGTCAGCACCCACGTCGGTGTTGTCTATCCTCAGGTGAGGCGGCGGCGGGTCCACCAGAAGCAGAAACCAGTAAGCAGTAGCGCTGCGGCGAGGAAGATGCCGGTTTCGGCGAATTGCAGTGGCCAGAAGTGGCTGGCGGGCTGGTAGGCGAGGTCCTGGCGCAGGCCGAGGGTGCCGATCCAGGTCAGGCAGGCGTCCGGTGCCGCGGCAGATCCGCAGAACTGCGGGTTGGCGGGTCCGGTGAAGAGGTGACCGGTCGTGGTGATGGTGGTGTTACCTAGCAGCCAGGCACCGTGCGGGGAGGCGCCGCTGACGACCTCCAACACGCCGCCCGGGTGGATCAACATTCTATTGATGCGGCTGAGGTCCAGTGGTGGCGTGGCGTGCACGGTGGGGGCGAGGTGGCTGCGGATCCACAGTGGCATGGATACGACGGCGGCGATGTAGATGGCGAGGGTGGTGGCCATGGCGGGGACGGTGCGGCGAATGAGCATGCCCATCGTCACGCCAAGGACGAAGGCGAACAGGGCGTAGCCGATCGGGACGATGCCTCGGGCGTCGTAGACCAGAGGTGTGATCCGGTTGTCGTTGGCGTGGTCGATGTGGTGCGCCCACGAGCCGACAGCCCAGCTGAGCAGCCCGACGCTCGCCGCCGTGGCTCCGCTGATGATGGTGAGTTTGGTGGCCAGCCAGCGGGTGCGGGTGATCGACTGGTTGAAGGCCAGGCGGTGGGTGCCGGTTTCGAGTTCCCGGGCGATCAGCGGTGCGCCCCAGAAGATCCCGATCAGTGCGGGAACCACGTACATCAACGCGAGGGAGAAGTTGTAGACCTTGTCGTTGATGCCGCTGCGGACCTCGTCGAGGAAGGTTTTGACCGCGTCGCCGCAGTTGCTGTGGCAGGCGGCGGCGCCGCTGGAGGTCCACAGATCGGCGAGGTTGTGGCCGGCCACGGCGAGTACCACGGCGATGACGGCCAGTCCGCCAACAGTGATCCAGGTTTGGGTACGGAACTGGCGGCAGGTGAACCACATCATCGTGTTGTCTCCAGAACAGGCCGGGCCTGGATGGCGGCCTGAGCCATGTAGGCCAGCACCAGGTCTTCGAGGGTGAGTTGTTCGACAGTCCACTCTGGATTGTCGACCGGGTTGATACTGCGCACGATCAGCGTGGACTGCCGGTCGGTGTGGCTTTCCTCGATCACCTCGACACCGGGGGGCAGGTTGTCGAGGTCGCGGCGTGGGCCGGTCATCCGGTGGTGGGTGGCGAGGAGGTCTTCGACTTCGCCGGCGACGCGGACTCGGGAGGCGACCAGGACGATCAGGTAGTCGCAGACGCGTTCCAGGTCGGAGACCAGGTGTGAGGACAGGATGACGCTGGCGCCGTGGTCGGCGATGTAGGCCATCAGGCTTTGCAGGAACTCCCGCCGCGCGAGGGGATCGAGGCTGGCGACCGGTTCGTCGAGGATCAGCAGGTCGGGTCGTTTCGCGATCGCCAGGGTCAGAGCGAGTTGCGCGCGTTGGCCGCCGGAGAGCTTCGCGGCCTTCTGCGATGGATCCAGACCGAGTTTGCCGATCCGGTCATCGGCGAGCTGCGAATCCCAGCCGGGGTTGGTGTGCGCGCCGAAACGCAGGTGATCGGCGATCGACAAGCCTGCATAGGTGGGGGTGTCCTGGGCGACGAAGCCGACCCGGGCCAGTTGGGCCGGCCCGGAGGCGGGCTGGCCGCCGAGGACCTCGATCGTCCCGGAGGTGGGTGGCAGCATACCCACCGCGATCTGCAGCAGTGTCGTCTTGCCGGCTCCGTTGGGGCCGACGAGGCCGACGACGTGGCCGGGCGGAATGCTCAGTGTGCAGTCGGACAGCGCGGGGCGTCGTCCGTACCGCTTGGTCAGGCCGGTGGCCCGCAGCACAGGGCTGCTCATGCGGTCTCCTCGATCGGAGTGCGGAATGTGGTCACGAACAGGGCTTCGATGCTTTCGGTGTCCAGCCCGGCCGTGCGTGCCTTAGCCAGCCAGGCCTTCAGTTCCTCGCGGAGCGGGCCATGCGCGGCCAGGGACTCGTCGGTCAGGGTCCGGGTGACGAAGGTGCCGACCCCCGGTCGCGGTGAGACCAGGCCCTCGTATTCGAGTTCCCGGTAGGCCTTGAGCACCGTGTTCGGGTTAATCGCTACCTTCGCGACCACATCCTTGACGGTGGGCAACTGGTCGCCCTCGGCCAGCAGGCCGAGGCGCATGGCCTGGCGGACCTGCTGGATCAGCTGCATGTAGGGGGCGACGCCGGAGCGGCCGTCCAGGTGGAACTCGATCACCCTCAGCTCTCATTCATCTAGGTTGTTAGCACAATAGGCTAAGAGTGCTAGCCCACGTCAAGTCCTACAGATGAAAATGCGCGGACGGTCATCGGCTTGCGCGTCCGACTCCGGCCAGAAGTCCGCTGACGGCGTGCAGCGCCGGGGATTGACCAACCTCAGCGCCATCCCGATGTACCCGAGGTGGACGAACGGCGCCACCGGTCCCGGTAGCAGTGCTCAGGTTGCCGTCGCGCCGTGCGGTCCGGTGACCGGTCTCTGACCGGGCCTGTATGGCCACCCCGCTAGGCATACGTCCGTGACGGACGTATGCTCGGTGCATGGGAAACGATCAGGGGCAGGTTCCGTTGACACCGGCGGTGTTCCACATCCTGTTCGCGCTGGCCAGCGGAGATAAACACGGGTACGAGATCGCCAAGCAGGTCGCCGAGGACAGCCAGGGGCGAGTGCGTATGGGCACCGGGACGCTGTACGGGTCGATCAAGCGAATGCTGGCCGACGCGCTGATCGGGGAAACCGGGCAGCGGCCGGCGCCCGATCTCGACGACGAACGCCGCCGCTACTACCGGCTGACCGAGCAGGGTCACCGTGCCCTCCGTGCGGAACTGGCGCGGTATGCCCGGGTGGTCGCGGTTGCCCGTGACCGAGACCTGCTGGCATCGGCATGAACTGTCACGGCGGGAGGCGACGTCGGCGGGCTCAGCGGATGTACCGGCTGCTGGTGCGGCTGTACCCGGCGGCGCACCGGCGCGCGTTCGGCGAGCAGATGGTGCAGACGTTCGGCGACCACTACCGCGACGCGGTCGAGGCCCGTGGCGGTAGCCGGCTGAGGTTCTGGGTGGCGGTGCTCGCCGACGGGGGTACCAGCCTGCTCACCGAGCACACCGCCGAACTCAGGGCGCTGTGGCGTCGTGGCCGGCGCCAAGCCGCGACGCCACAGCGCCGCCGCGGCCGCCTGACCCGGCGCGAGGGGCACCGTCGGGTTGCCACTCGCCGCCGCTGGGCGCCCGGGCCGGGCGCCATCCCCGGCGCGATGACCCGACGTCGACGGGTACGGCTGCGGCTGCGCTACCGACCGTCGGTCGGCCGTTCGGCACGGGTGCTGGTCCGCTCACGCCATCACCAGTTGGTGTACCGGGGCCGGATCGCCGCCCTGGCCGTGACAGTGGCGCTGATCGCAGCCGCGCTCGGTGCAGGTACGGCCACCAGGCACCTCGGCATGTCAGTACTCGTGACCGGTCTATTCATGGCGGCCTGGCTTGGCTACGGGATGCGACTGGACCGACGGATACCGGCCGGGCCGCACTGGGACGGACCCGCACCGCCGGGTGGTGCCGGCGTACGTGAGCCACTCCGTCCCCTGCCGCTGAGCCCGGCCGGGTCGGCCGCGCGGCCCATGCCCGACCAGGACCCGCCCGGGCAGGCCGCCGCCCTGATCTGAACCGACCGGGCCGCCAGCCAAGTGTCGGCGTGGCAGATCGCCGCGGCGTTCACCGAACTCGCCCCGGCGATCTGACCTCGAAATCGACCCCGGCTCACCACGTCACTCAATCCGGTAACGCATCAGCGCCGAACCGGGCCTTCGTCGCACGGCTGGCGCCAGATCGTTTGACGTCCTCCGCATGCGCAAAGAGCGGCCAGATCGATCAAGAACGCCGCGCCGTTGGACGACGCATGCCGGGGTGCTGCCTGCCCAGCACGCGTGCGGGCGGCGGGTGTCACCGTTTGCAAGCGACAGCGGCCAGATACCGGTGTTGTGCCGGGTTCGTGGTGATCGGTTCCGGGCCATCGGGCTGCCACTGCTCGGGACTGACCAGGCCTGGTGCGACCAGCTGCCAGCCGACGAGCATGTCCGCCACCTCCTTGCGGGTACGTGAATTGGGCCGATTGAGGGGGGTCCCGGCATCCTTTGCCGGAGAGTCGGAAGCCGTCTTCGGTCCTTCGGCGCTCGGATACGACAGGGCGAGGTAGCTGCCTGCGGGTAGCGCGTCGTGGTAGCGGGCGACGATCCCGGTCGGATTGTCGGAGAACGGCAGGAGGTGCAGCACGGAAACCATGACCACGCCGACGGGCTGAGTGAAATCGATCAGGTGGCGCAGCGCGGGTGCGGTCAGCACGCGCCGCACGTCGCGTAGGTCCGCCCGCACGATCTCGGCGGTGTCGATACCCGCCAACAAGGCGCGGCCGTGGGCGACGGTGACCGGGTCGACGTCGACGTAGACCACCCGCGCCCGCGGATCGGCCTGCTGAGCGACCTCGTGCACGTTGCCGGCGGTGGGCAGGCCAGAGCCGAAGTCGAGGAACTGGTGTACCCCCGCAGCCGACAGAAAACGTACCGCGCGTTGCAGGAAGTCCCGGTTGGCGCGAGCGAGCGCAGGAAGGTCAGGCGATTCGTCCACGGCTTGCGCAGCCACCCAGCGATCTGCCGGGAAGTGGTGCGAACCACCGAGGTGATAGTCGTGTATCCGCGCGATGTTGGGCCGGTTGACGTCGGTATCGGACGGTACCCAACCGAACGAGCTCACCAGCACCGCCTCCCTTTCGCCTCACCGCTCCCGGCGATCGGCGGCACCAGCTGTGACCCCCGAGCGGACCAGATCCCCTTGGACGCCGACCATCGCGGGCTTTGCGCCCAGCGGGAAAGAGCGGTCGAGCATGCGAACGTGTTACACCCTGGGCGTCGCTCGCCGGGAAAAGACACTCATTGACCGTTCGGCGAGCCGGATAAGGCGTGCGGGCGCTCGGGGCTTCCGGCCACCGCGCGGTAGCCACCGGCCGCTGATGATACGTGTTGATTCAGCAGTATCCGTCCGGTCCGGACAGTCGATGTCGAAATGGCCGTACCCGAGTGAGCGCGGTCACCCAGGTGTAACGCAACGGCCCGGCCGGTCGCTTTTTCGCACCGGATACACAATGGTCACCTCAGTTACCTCGAAGGGAAACCGTGTTCAACGCCTACACCATCCTGCTCATGCTCAGCGGGCTGCTGCTCGTCGTCCTCGGTGCCGCCGTGGGCGGCCAGGGGACCGGCTCGCGGGTGCTGAGCGTCCTGATTGGCATCGCCTTCTTCGGCTACGGGTTCTACCTGGCATTCATCTTCAGCGGCGGCGAGTACCGCGTGTTCTACTACGCCTTCGTGGTACCGATTCTCGTGGTCTTCCGCATCGTTCAGGCGCGGCGGGCAAACAAGGCCCGGGCCGGCGCCACAGCGCCGACGAACGCGCCCGCCTACCCCCGCAAGGAGGGTTGAGCCCCATCGTGACCGTGCCGGTTCCGTTCGGGGCGCAGGTGCGGACATAGGTAGTCGGCTTGTGCTGATGCGCATACGTGGACGTGCTCTGCGGGCGTTCGGCATCCTTGCAGGCTTCTAGGTCGGTACCGTCGGAACGCTCGCGGCGCTGGTCGCGATTGACGTGGGGTTGGCACTGCTGCACAACAGCAGTGCCAGCCCCGTCTTCACCGAAGCCAAGGTGATCGGTGGGGCCACGGGTACTTCGGTCCCGCTGATAGGTTCCTTCCGGTGAGTGAGCAACTGCCCGGTGGCGGCATCGAGCTGTCACCCGCCGAGATCGAAGCCCTTCCCGCTAGGTGGTCGTCCTGCTGGACCCCGAGTGAGGTCGCACAGCACCTGGCCGGGATCGCCACTCCCTGGTGCGTGGCCGCCGGCTGGGCGCTGGATCTGTTCCGCGGCACGCAGACGCGCGAGCACGGGGACATCGAGATCGCAATCCCCGCCGCAGCCTTCCCCGAGGTCCGTTACCGCTTCTCCGGATACGCCTTCGACGCGGTCAGCAGCGGCCGGATCTGGGAGAACGCCACGCCAGACGTCCTGGCCGCCACACACCAGACCTGGCTACGGGATCCGGCCACTGGCAACTACCTACTCGATGTGTTCCGCGAGCCCCACGACGGCGAGATCTGGATCTGCCGACACGACGAGACGGTTAGGCTTCCCTACAGCGAGATCATCCACCACAGCCCAGACGGCATCCCGTACCTGGCGCCCGAATTGGTCCTGCTGTTCAAGGCCAAGCACGCCCGCCCCAAGGATCAGGCAGACTTCGACGAGACCATCCGGTACATGAGCCGGGCTCAGCGCACGACACTGGCCGAACTCCTCGCCCGCGTGTACCCAGGACATCACTGGATCGCGAACCTGTAACGCCCGCCTCGGACAGCTTCCGGCTGCCGCGCACGAGTGCGAAGAGCCTTTGGGTTCAGTTGCTCAGCGCGATGTTGTGCAAGTGCGCCATGCCTGAGGCGGTGACAAGCCACCATGGTGGCGGCGGCGCGGCGGTAGTCCCGGATCCCGGACCGGACCGGGGCAGCCGGCTGAGTTCCCGCGTCATTCCTTGAACCGGGGCAGCCGGGATCGCCTGTCCCTCACTTGCCGGCGAGCGCCGCTCGTACGGCGGCGTTGGTCGCGGCTTGGCTGAGGTCGTCGGAGAAGACACCGCCCGGGTAGGGCACGATCCATACGTGCAGCATCTGCCCGGTGTATTGCGGTGCCCAGGTCGCCTTGTCGCAGTGACCTCTGAGTTGTACGTCGAGCCCGACGATGGTTGGCTTGCCGCCGTCGCACACTGTGAGGTGCGAGTGCCAGCGGGTCAGTGATCCGCCGACCTGCGGACCGTTGGCACGGTCCGGCTCGATGTACATGGCGCCGAGCAGGATCGGTGTGTGATGCGGCACGTTGACCGCATAGACCAGTGACGACGGAGTCTGAGGATTGAGGCCGTCGTGGGCGAGGCCGGGGCCGTCGTAGAGAAGGTGCTCCTCGCCGTTGGTGCGCAAGACATAGGTGTACCCGGCCGAGAACGCGGCCTGCTCGCTCTGGTACCGGACGAGGCTCGCGTCGGTGGCCTCGATCAGCTGAGCAGCGGCGATGACCTGTGCCGCGGTCGGCGGCGCTGTCGAGCCGTACATCTTCATGTCGGGAAGACCGCCGGTTGACCCCATGTCACCCATGCCCGCCGGGCCCGATGACGCTGGCCCGTTCGCGGTCGCCATCCCCGCCCCCATTCCGGCCGGGCCCTCGGGACCAGCCCATCCGGGTGTGAGCACCGCGGTCGTCGCGGCGATCACCAAGGCGGGGCCCACAGCCAGGGTCACGGCGGTCGCGAGGCTGCTGCGGCGGCGCACCCGCCGGTCCGCCAGAGACGGCCGGCACAGCAGTGCCGCGCACCCGGCGATCAGGGCGAATTCCAGGAAGCCGCTCACGATGTCGAGGGCGCCGAATGGTTCCGTTTCGTGCAGGTCGGGGCCGAACGGCAGGCCGGTGGTGCGCGAGGCCACGTACACCGCGACGATGACGGCGTTTCCGGCTGATCCCAGTCCCAGCCACAGCCGCGAAGGCCGCCACACCAGGACGGTGGGCCAGATCAGCTGGGCCCAGGCGATGACGAGGAAGAAGACCCCATACAGCAGGTATTCGCTGAAATGCGAAAACGTGACTGCGAAATGGATCGCAGCGGCGCCGACGGACAGCGCGGCCAGACCACCGATGAGATAGGGCCTGGCCGTTGACGGCGTGGTACCGACCTTGTCATCCGTAGGTACGGACATTGCTGCAGGCCTCCGGTGCTATTGAGTGGATACATGATCGTTCCGTCGTCGAGGTGCATCGGAGCTGCCTGCTTTTCGATCGGTTGTTCCCTATACGCTCCAGAGCGCCTGGGTGGGTGACATGCGTGCGGCCCGTAACGCGGGGAGTAGGCCGGCAAGGGCGCCAATGAGCAGGGCGGCGGTCAGCCCGCCGGTCCAGGCCACGGTGGGCACCACGGTGGTCCAGCCTTTGGTGTGGGCGTAGATGGCGGTGGCGGTGGCGCCGGCGGCGACGCCGGTGGCGCCGCCAAGGATGGCGAGCAGCATGGCTTCGGCGAGGAATTGGACGCGGATGTGGCCCTTGGCTGCGCCGAGCGCGCGGCGGAGCCCGATCTCGGAGCGGCGTTCGAGCACGGAGATGATCATGATGTTGGCGACGCCGACGGCGCCAACGAGCAGGGACACCGCGCCGAGGCCGAGGAACAGCTCGTTGAGCGCGGATTTCGCGGCGGCGCGGGCGACCAGGGCGTTGGAGGGTTGGGAGACGGTGACCTGGTTGGGATGTTCGGGGTTGGCGGTGGCGGCGAGCAGGGCGTGGACGGCGTTGACCTGGTCAGTGTTCGCGCGTAGATAGATCTGGGAGGGGTGTCCGTCGAAGCCGAGGTAGGTCTGTGCGGCGGGGAATCCGATCAGTACCGCGGCGTCGATCTCGGGGGCGAGGATGGCCGGGTGCAGGATGCCAGCGAGGTAGAACCATTGGCCGACGGTCGGTGTCGGGCCGATCCAGATCCGCTCGCCAGGGTATAGCCGGTCTATACCGAGCCGGGCGGCGGCGGCGGCGCCGAGTACGGCGACGGGTTCGCGGGCGGTGGCCGGGTTGAGGTAGCGGCCCTGGGCGAGCGTGGTGCCGATGGTGGCGGGCAGGTCGAGGCTGGTGGCCTGCACGGACAGGGCGTTGGTGTTGATCGAGGGGATCAGCGGGGTGCGGTAGGCGTTCACGCCGCTGATCGCGCCGGTGTATTGCACGGAGTAGACGGGGCCGATCCGGGAGATCATGGCGGGTGCGGCGGTCGGGAGTTCGGCGGTGTGGCCGCCGAGGGTTTGCCCGTTGGCGACGGTGAGCAGGTTGGTGCCGAGCTGGTCGATTTCGGCCAGCAGTCCGGCCTGGGCGGAGGACGACAGGCCGAGGACGGCGACGATGGCGGCGACGCCGATGGCGATGCCGAGCGCGGACAGGGCGGCGCGCAGTTTGCGAGTACGTAGCCCGATGCTGGCCAGCCGGCCCAGATCGGCTGGCCGCAGTCGGCGCGGCGCGAGTGCGGCTCGCGCGGCGGAGTCTCCGCGAAGTCGTGGATCGTTGGGTGCGCAGTGATTTCGTGGTGTGCTCATGACAGGCTCCCGGCGTGGGCGCCGTGGTCGGCGGTGTCGGCGGTGTCGGCGGTGTCGGCGGTGTCGGCGGTGTCGGCGACGATGCGCCCGTCGAGCATGTCGATGCGGCGGGGCAGCCGGGCGGCGACGCTGTGGTCGTGGGTGACCAGGAGGATGGTGGTGCCGGCGGCGTTGAGTTCTTCGAGCAGGCCGATGATCGATTCTCCGGTGGTGCTGTCGAGGTTGCCGGTGGGTTCGTCGGCCAGCACGATGGCCGGCCGGCCGACCACGGCGCGGGCGATGGCGACCCGCTGCCGCTGGCCGCCGGATAGCTGCGTGGGTCGGGCGTACGGGCGGTCACCGAGGCCGACGGCGGCCAGCGCCTGCGCGGCCTGGGCGCGGCGTTGCTTGATGCCGATACCGGTGTAGAGCAGGCCGTCGGCGACGTTGTCGAGCACGGTGGTGTGCTCGGCCAGGAAGAACTGCTGGAACACGAACCCGATGCGGGTGGCGCGAAGGGTGGCGAGTTCCCGGTCGGACAGGTGCGCCACGTCCAGGCCGCTGACCAGTACCCGACCCGAGCTGGGCCGGTCCAGGGTGCCCAACACCTGCAGCAGCGTGGTCTTCCCGGATCCGGAGGGTCCGACGATCGCGACCAGTTCGCCCGCGGCGACGGTGAAGCTCACCACGCGTAGCGCGGTGACCGGTGGCTGACCCGGGTAGGTCTTAGTCACCTGCTCGACCTGCAGCACCGCGTTCATGAGGCCGGCACCACGACGTGTTGGCCGGCGGAAAGGCCTGACCCGGTGACCTGGACCAGGCCGGTCGTGTCGTCGAAGAGCCCCGGTGAGACCGGCACCAGGTGGTGTGTCCCGTCCGGGTTGGCGACCTCGACGGCGTACCCGCCGCCGGACTGGGCGAGCAGTGCGAATACGGGCACCGCCAGCACGTTGGGCACGGTTTGGTCGGTGATTGCCACCTGCACCGGTGCCTGATCCCAGCTGCCGGTGGCCGTCGCGTCGGTGGGTCGGATCGTGACCGGCACTGTCGGCCCGCTGTCAGAGCCGCCGGGGTTGTTCGACGGAGCGGTGGCGACCTCGCCCACTGCGGTGACCGTGCCGGGGGTGGTGTTGCCATCCGGCAGGGTGATGGTGACCTGGTTGCCGGCCTTGACCTCGGATTGCAGGTCCACGTCCAGCGCGATGCTGACCGTCCGCGTCGTCGAAGTCGCATGCAGGACCACGCCGGTCGCGGGGGCGCCGAGACCGGCCTGCAGCGTGGTCACCCGCGCGGCAGTCGGCAGGAACACCACATCCCCCAGGGACAGCGTGCCGCTCTGGTCCACGCCGAGGTGTCTCTGCAGCTTCTTCACCCCGGCCGTGGTGGCCGAGTGGAACTCATCCCAGGCCGAGTCCACATCGGACTTGTGCACATACCCGAGCGCGACCAGGTCGTGGTTCAGCTGCGCCACATCCTTACCGGTCACGTCCGCGGCGGTCGCCCCCGCGGCGAGGGTGCGGTAGGCCGGGGTGGACCCGGACAGCAGCACCACTGGCGCCCCGTCCACCTCGTAGAGCACCTGACCCTGACCGATCACCTGCCCCACCGCTGGTAGCCAGGTCACCGTGCCCTGGGTCTGGCCGAGGACCGTGTAGGAGCCCGCGTACCCCAGCACGCCATTGACCTGAGTGTTCTCGGACAGTGACTGGCGGGTGACCGTCGCCAGCGACGTCGCGGACCCACTGTCGCTCGACCCGCTGCTGCCACCGTTGCCGTCGAACACGCCACCGACTACCACCAGGGCGCCCGCGGCAAGCACGACCACCACCGCCACGATCACCCACCGGCGCCGGTCACGCCGGCGGGGCGGCAGACCCGCACCGGACTCGACGAACTCGGCACGTTCGCCGGTCGCCGGTGTTGTCGTAGCACTCATCGCATCTCCTTCACCGGTGGGTCGTTCCGCTTCCCGGTGTACGGGGCGACGGTTTCGGTGCGGTCACCTGCCGCTCGGCCCCCGGCCGTAGCCGCCCCTTGACGCGGGTGCTCTCGTTCATCACGCTCTCCTCCAGGGTTGAGTCATGTTGGTCGCCGGCGACGGGCCGGCCCTGTCGGCGCACTGGACTCGGTGTGGCAATGCGGTTCATCGAAACCGCCTCACCCAAACGGCATGGGTACGCCGCCCACCAGGCGCTCGCAATCGCTGTCGTTGGACTCGAACTGCGAGGAACGTCGATACTGGTGGCTGATGCCGGCTTGACTGATGTTGAAGAAGACACGTCCCTCGGAATCGGTGGTGGGGTCGGGGAACTTCGCCACCCCGTGGGAGCGCATGCACTGGGCGTATTGCCGGCCGGCGGCCAGGATCTGCTGCACCAACGCCTGTGGACAGTCGCCGTTGGACTCGCACTGTTGGGCCTGTTGTAGGAACGATAGGCCGGTCGGGAGCAGGTGCTGGCAGGCTTGCTGGGCCGCCTGGTACTGGGAGGTGCTGACCCCGAGCTGCTGCGGGTTCCCGGCGGTCTTCGGGAGCGCTCCGCTGCTGTCGGGGTCGGGGAAGGTCGGCACCCCGTGGGAGCGCATGCAGGCCGAGTAGGCGACCGCCGACGGGGAGCTCGACGATCCTCCGACATGCGGTGAGCTGCCCGACCCGGTCGACGATGGGCTGCCGCTGCAGGCCGCCGTCAGCAGGGCCAGGGCGGCCGTGGCGATGATGGCGGTCGCGGTTCGCGCCGTGCGCGACCATGCCCGCCGTGTGAGGCGGATGCTGTCGTTCATCACGTCCTCCTCCTCAGTGGGTTGGCTGGGATCCACCACACCTGGGCCTGTCTAGGGAAGCGGGAGTCCCTGAAACCCGGTCAGGTCGATGCATGTCTGAACCTGGGCCAGGACCTGCGACGAATGATGGTCGATGCCAGCTTGGGCGTAGTTGAAGTGAGGCCCCGCCTGGTGACCCCCCTCGGAACTGATGATGGGGTCGGGCCAGTTCGGCTCGCCGTGGGAGCGCAGGCACTGGGCCAACGTCCGCAGGCCGGCCATCCACGTCTGCATCACGGCCTGCGAACAGTTGTCGGCCATCGAGCACTGGGTCTCTTGTTGTTGCTCCGCCGTCGATCCGGTGGCTGGGATCAGACGCTGGCAGGCTTGCTCGGCCGCCTGCAACTGGGAGGTGCTGACCCCGAGTTGCTGGGGGTCGGCCTTGGGGACCTGTCCGCCGCTGCCGGGATCGGGGAAGTTCGGCACGCCGTGGGCGCGCATGCAGGCCGAATAGGCGACCGCCGACGGGGAACTCGTCGATCCGCCGGCACCCGATGACGGGCTGCCGCCGCCGCTGCAGGCGGCCATGGTCAGCGCGGCCGTGGCGATGATCGCGGCCAGGGATGGCCCGTGTCTGCGCCGGTGATGTGGTGTGGCAATGTCGTTCATGGAAACTCCTTATGTGACGGGCAAGTTCGGCACCGTGCCGCCTACGAGGCTGCGACATTCGGCTTCCTTGGCCTGGAACTGCGACGAATCAGTGGATTGCGGGTCGATGCCGGCACGACTGAGGTCGAAGACGGGGCGGCCCTTGGCGCCGACGGTGGGGTCGGGCCAGGTGGGCACCCCGTGCGAGCGCATGCACTGGGCGTAGCTTCGCTCGACCGTCAGAAGCTGCTGCAGCAAGGTCTGCGGACAATCGCCGGTCGACACGCACTGCTGGGTCTGTTGTTGCAGCGACCCGCTGTTCGGGTACAGGGGCTGGCAAGCTGTCTGCGCCGCCTGCAACCGGGAGCTGCTGACCCCGAGAAGCTGCGGGTCGGCCTGAGGTGGGTTTCCCTTGCTGTCGGGGTCGGGAAAGGTCGGCACGCCGTTGGAACGCATGCACGCCGAGTAGGCGACCGCTGAAGGGGAGTTCGTTGCCGCTCCCGCATGCGGTGAGCCATCGGCAGATGACGGGCTGCCGCCGCTGCCGCATGCCGCCAGGGCCAGGACGGCCGCCGCGACGATTGCGACGGCGGGCAGACCGTGTCGACGCCGTGGCCGGCTCCTGACGCGGGCGTTGTCGACCATCCTGGCCTCCCCGGCGGTTGGGGCGCGGCTGCGCCCGACGTACACCGATTAGCTGCTGTCGCTTCATGGCTGATCCGTTCGTCGTGGTCCGCGGCGCCGCGGCCTCTCCTGTCTAGCGGAAAGGCCATGACACCAGCCGAACAGAGCTTGTTAGGCGGATGTCATCCGTGCTGGTGCAGGATGAGGGACGTGCGAGTACTCGTTGTGGAAGATCACGTCACGTTGGCCAACCGGATCGGTGAGGGCCTACGCGACGCCGGTTTCGCCGTCGACGTCGTCCACGACGGCGCGACAGCCCTGGAAAGCACAACCAGCACCGACTACGACGTGGTCGTGCTCGACCGCGACCTGCCGACCGTGCACGGCGACCAGGTCTGCCGCCGGCTGGTACGCGACGGCTCACCCAGCCGGATCCTGATGCTCACCGCGGCCACCGACGTCGAGGACCGGGTCGACGGGCTGGAACTGGGCGCGGACGACTACCTCGGCAAGCCGTTCGCCTTTCCCGAGCTGATCGCGCGCATCCGCGCCCTCGGTCGGCGCGGACCCGGCTCACCCACCCTCGCGCAGCGCGGCGATCTGCTGGTCGACCGGGCACGGCACCGCGCCAGCCGCGCCGGCATCCCGCTGACCCTGACCCGTAAGGAATTCGGCGTGCTGGAGTGCCTGGCCGACGCGGACGGCGCCGTGGTCAGCGCCGAAGAGCTGCTCGAACACGTGTGGGACGCGCGCACCGACCCGTTCAGCAACACGGTCGCGGTCACCGTCGGTCGGCTGCGCCGCAAACTCGGCGACCCGCCGCTGATCGAGACCGTCGTCGGCGTCGGCTACCGGCTATGAGAGGCCACCTCAGCGCCCGATCGCGACTGACGCTGCTCTACACATCCCTGTTCGCGCTCGGCGGCACCGCACTGGTCCTGGTCACGTACCTGTTGGTCGCGCACGCCCTGCACACCACCACGACCACCAAGATCCCGGCGCCGGTTCAGCAAGCGATCGATGAGTGCGTCGCCGCGGCACAGGCCGCGGGTAGTGACTCGACAGCCAAGGCCACGGACAAGTGCGCCGCGATATATGCCAACGGGGTCCAGGCCGGCGCCTCCGCGCAGCGCAGCACGACACTCACCCACCTGCTGACCTACTCGCTAATCAGCCTGGCCGGTCTCACCCTGCTCGCCGCGGTCGCGGGCTGGATCCTCGGCGGACGTATCCTCCGGCCGGTGCGCCGGCTCACCGCGGCCGCGCGAGCAGCCAGCGAACAGAACCTGTCCCAACGCATCGCCCTGCAAGGCCCGCGCGACGAACTGCGCGAGCTCGCCGACACCTTCGACACCATGCTCGAACGCCTCGACCGCGCCTTCACCAGCCAGCGACAGTTCATCGCCAACGCCAGCCACGAACTGCGCACGCCGCTGACCGTCATGCGCACCGCGATCGACGTCGTACTCGCCAAGCCGCAGCCGACCCGGGACGAACTGGTGTCGATGACCGTCGACGTGCGCCAGGCCGTCGATCACGCCCAGCGGCTCATCGAGGCCTTGCTCGTCCTCGCGCGCAACGATCAGACGCGCACCCTCACCGATCCGCTGAATCTCGCCACCGTCGCCGAAGACGCACTCGAAGGACGTCCCGTCAACGACATCACCACGATCACCGCACTCGATGAAGCCCCGGTGACCGGCGACGCACTGCTGCTCGAACGGCTCGTCACGAACCTGCTCGACAACGCCGAGCGCTACAACACCGCCGGCGGCACCATCACCATCTCGACGACAACCAACGACTCGACATCCGTGCTGCGTGTGGTCAACACCGGAGCGGTAGTCCCCGCCGACATGGTCGGACACCTGTTCCTGCCGTTCACCCGGCTCGACGACCGCACCCGCCACGACGGTTTCGGACTCGGTCTGGCCCTCGTCTCATCGATCGCCGCCGTGCACGGCGGCACCGTGCACGCGACCGCCGTGGTCACCGGCGGACTGGACATCAGCATCCACCTCCCCCAACGCGACACCGTCGCCACTCCAACGTCGCCTGCCACCTGAACTCCAGCTGGAGCGCCGTCGTAGTCATCGACTACCTCGAAGCACCGACCTCGGGCAGAGACAGACTCCGCCGGCTCAGGCGCGGACCGACGAACGCCATCGTGGCCTGCGGCCAGGCTCGAAGATTCCGTACGCCGCATCGCCCTGGTAACGTCACATCGCTCCAACAACGTGGAGCCGGTGTCGGTCCCTGAAGGGTTCTGACGGAGGTCGCGGTGCCAGATCAGGGCTTTGCGGCGGATCTTGAGTCATTGCGTATCGACGCCGGCCTGAGCGTGCGGGCACTGGTACGGGCGAGCGGGGTGCCTCGCAGCACTTTGAGCGACGCGCTGTCCGGGCGCCGGCTGGCCAGGTTGGAGACGGTCCTCGCAATTGTTCGCGCATGCGGTGCGGATCCGGAGCCGTGGCGGCGTCGTTGGGCGGAAGTGATCCGGCAGCAGCGGATCGGCGGCGCTGTGCCGGGCAGCTCCCGGTTGCCGACCGCTCCGGTGCCGGCCCAGCTGCCACCGGACGTCGCCGGGTTCGCCAGCCGGGAGCGGGAGCTGGCGTGGCTCGACCGCAGCGGCATCGCGCTGCTCCACGGGGCGCCGGGGGTGGGGAAGACGGCGCTGGCGGTGCACTGGGCCCATTCCGTGTCGGCCCGGTACCCGGATGGGCAGCTGTTTCTGCGTCTGCGCGGCCACCACCCGACGCTGGACCCCATGTCCCCCATGGAGGCGGTGGGACGGCTGCTCGGCTCGCTCGGCGTACGGTGGATGCCCCTGACCCGGGACCCGGACGAGGGCGCGAACCTGTGGCGGTCGACGGTGGCCGGCCGGCAACTGCTGATCGTGCTCGACGACGCGGTGAGCGCCGATCAGGTCCGCCCGCTGCTGCCCGGCGCGCCCGGCTGCACGGTGCTCGTGACCAGCCGCCATTACCTCGCCGAGCTGGTCGTCCGCGACGGCGCCGGCGGCCTGGTGCTCGATGTCCTACCCGCGGACAGCGCCGTCTCTGTGCTGGGCAACGTCGCGGGGACGGCTCGGGTCGAGTCCGAGCCGGACGCCGCGGCCGCCGTCGCCGCGGCATGCGGGCACCTGCCACTCGCGTTGCGGCTCGCCGGTGCTGTGCTGGCCGGCGCGCCGGGTCGCCGGTTCTCCGAGCTGATGGACGAGCTCGCCCACGGTGACCGGCTCACCGCGTTGGAGGGTCTGGCGCGACCGTCCGCGGTGGAGAGCGCCTTCGAGCTCTCGTACCGGGCGCTGCCCGAGGACGCGAAGCTCACCTTCCGGCGGCTGGGCCTGCATCCGGGATCGGACACCGACGTCCAGGGCGCCGCATTGCTCGCCGGCCGAGACGGCGAAACCGCGACCCGCCTGTTGCGTACCCTGACCGAGGCGCATCTGGTCGAGCCCGCGCGTCCTGGCCGGTACCGGATGCACGACCTGCTGCGTGACTACGCGGCGCGCCTGGCCACCGAGTCCGACGGCGCGGCCGAGCGGGATGCGGCGCGGCGGCGGCTGCTGGACTGGTACGTGGACCGGGCGCTGGCCGTGACGGACCGCCTCGACAGGCGCCAACGGTCGTGGGTCGGCGACGATCGGCGCTCCTCATGGGAACCCAGCGACGACGAGGCGGCCCGATGGCTGGAGGCCGAGCACCGCAACGTCATCGCCGTCATCGAGTACGACGCGCGGTACGGCACGGGCTGGTACGCCTGGACGCTGGTCGAGCTGATTTCAAGCCTGCTGTTCCGGCGCCAGGACGTGTCCGCGCTGATGCTGGCGGCCGACGCGGCACTGACGGCGGCCCAACGGCAGGGCGAGCCCCGTGCCGAGGGCGCGATGTGCCTGGAGCGCGGCTGGTTGCGTTGGCGCGGCGGACAGAGCGACGACGCGGCGGCGGACTTCGGCCGGGCCCGGACCCTCTTCTGTGACGCCGGCGCCCGACGAGCCGAGGCATCGGCATTACGGGCCCTCTCGGCAAGCCAGGTGGACCTGGGCCGGACGGACGAGGCGCGGCGCTACGCCGAGGAGGCACTGGCCATCTACCGCGCCGAGGACGATCCGGGTGGTCAGGCGGCAACGTTGAGCAACCTGGCCGTCATCGTCCACAACCGGGCGGAGTTCACGGCCGGGTCGGCCTACCTGGAGGAGTCGCTCCCGCTGCTCCGACGGGCGGGTCGCCGCGCCTCCGCCGCGTTGGCCTTGGCCAACCTGGCGCACAACGACCTCGTGCGCGGCGCCATCGCCCGGGCCATCGCGCGAGCGGAGGAGGCGGTCGCCGGAGCGCGCGCGATAGGCGACGGCATGTCCGAGACGGCCAGCCTGGTCAACGGCGCGTTCGCGTACGAGCAGGCCGGTCGCTTCGACGAGGCGTACCGGTGCGCCACCGAGGCCCTGGCCCGGGCCCGGGAGCTGGGCTACCCGTTCGCCGAGGCGGTCGCGTTGAACGCGGTGGCCACGACCGCCCGGCGGCTCGGCCGTACCGATGCGCAGGCCTACCGCTCCCGCGCGGTACGCCGCGCCCGGGAGGCGGGCCGGCTCGGCATCGAGGCCGAGGTCCTGGTTGGCGCGGCCCGCGACGCGTACCAGGACGCGGCGGACTCGACGCCACCGGGCGACCACACGTTCCGGGCCGCCCATGATGCCGCGCGGCGCGCGTTGGATGCCGCGTTGGCCGCGGGTACCGTGCACGAGCAGGCCCAAGCCCTCGTCCTGCTCGCCGCCTGCGACCTGGGGCTGGGTAAGGTCGCGGACGCGATCGAGTGCGCGCGCCAGGCGGTCGAGATGCACGTCGCGTCCGGCGCCCGCCTGGCCGAGGTGACAGCCCGCTGCGTCCTCGCGCACACGCTGTTCCGCGATGCCGACCACGCCGTGGCCCGGGAGCAGTGGAGGACCGCCCGTGACCTGCTGGACGAGCTTGCCGTGCCGCAGGCGGCGCCGGTCCGCGGCCTGCTCGCCGCGGCGGTCGTGTCCTCGCTGCCGCCCTCCGCCTGACCTCGCGCCGGCGGCGCGGAACGCGGGGCGGCTGCCGTACGACGCCGAGAGCGTCCGAGACCGTCCGAGAGCGTCCGAGAGCGTTTCGGCGGCCTACTCCGGCTGCTACGAAGGGCATGCCATGTATCCGCGTGGCTCGATGTCGATGACAGCGACGTGCCCGCATATGCGGCGCGGACAAGAGAAGGTGGGTGACCGATGAGCAAACGGGTCACGGCGGTGGCCGCCTCGCTGGCTGTCGCGCTGGCAGCCGCCCTGTCCACGACGGCTTCCGCCGCCCGCGCCGATCCGGCGCCGTTTGGGCAGCTGCCGGTGATGGGCTACAACACGTGGTACCAGTACGGTGCGGCCGCGACCGAACAGGGCGTGCTTCAGCAGGCCCGATACCTGGTGAACAGTGGGCTCGCCGCCGCCGGGTACCAGACGGTGAACCTCGACGACGGCTGGACGGCGTCCGCGCGCACCGGCGACGGCGCGCTGACGTGGAACACCACCAGGTTTCCCAACGGCATTCCGTGGCTGGCCGGCCAGATCCATGCGCTCGGCCTCAATTTCGGTATCTACGAGGCCATCGGCACCCGCACGTGCCAGAACCTTCCCGGCAGCGGGGGTGCCACCGCGTCGGGCAACCACTATGCGCAGGACGCCCGCACGTTCGCGGAGTGGGGCGTCGACTTCGTGAAGATCGACGAGTGCGGCGGCCTCCCATCGGGCACGACGCTGAGTTCGCTGACCACCGCGTTCGAGCAGTACGGCGCGGATCTTCGCGCGGCCATCCCCGACGTCGTGTACAGCGAGGAACTGCCCATTTACGTGCTGGGCCAGTCTGACTTCACCGCCGCCGTGCAGT
The DNA here is from genome assembly GCA_036494675.1 of Rugosimonospora sp. Taxonomy (GTDB): domain Bacteria; phylum Actinomycetota; class Actinomycetes; order Mycobacteriales; family Micromonosporaceae; genus Rugosimonospora. The sequence continues at coordinate 6,266 of DASXOA010000118.1, read as the reverse complement.
CCTCCGCCAACTTCGCCAACATGTGGCGGGTGGCGGCCGACGAGTCGCCCCTGGACTCCGCGTCCGACACGATTCTCGGCCACCTCGCGGCCGACCTGCACCTGCACGCCTTCGCCGGTCCCGACCACTGGAACGACCTGGACATGCTGGTACCCGGCACGCCGTCGGCACACCCGTTCGGCTGGTCGCTCACCGACGAGCAGAGCCAGCTGTCGGTCTGGGCCGAGGAGGCGAGCCCGCTGCTCATCTCCACCGATCTGACCACGCTGACCCCGGCGGAGCTGGCCGCGCTGAAAAACCCTGACATCATCGCCATCGATCGCAGCGGTTCGCAGCCCGCTACCGCCGCGACCAGCGGGCACATCGAAGCGGTGATCAAGAAGGCTGACGGCGGTCAAGCCGTGCTGTTCGCCAACCTCGGTACCGGCAGCGGCACCGGCACGTTCACACTGTCCCAGCTCGGGATCAGCACGCCGCGAGCGACCGGATACAACGTCTGGAAGAACACGACCACCACGTTCAGCGGCGTGACCGTCACACTCCCCGCCGGGCAGACCGAGACGATGGTGATCAAGCCGGCGAGCAGCTGACGCCGGCGGGCGGCCCCAGCACACAGAACTCGACCCCTGCGGCGGCCACGCCGACGCGTACCCCTTCCGGACAACTCGCACACGCGGTGATGATCGGCTGCTGATCCCGTGCGAGTGACATTTGGAACCCTTAATTCACGCCCATCGGCAAAGGAGAGGACTGACGTGAAATTCACCAGACCCCGCTCTCGGATCGCCCGACTCATGACCACCTTGATCTGCGCCCTCGGGCTCGCGGTGCCGGCGGTGGCCGCGACGTCGACTGCCGCCAACGCGACGCCGGTGCCGCCGGACTGCACCGCCTGGCAAGAATACGGTGACTGGTACCTGCCGTACGGATGCGTCGGCGAGACGATACCCGCCTCGCACACCTGCCAGCGTCTGGAGAGCTCGTACGGCGTCACGTCGGTGGACGGCATCGCCCCTATCGAGTGCACCGACATCGCCTTCAACAACAACAACTACGACAACGGCTACAACCCACAGGGCGACCTGTGGGGCGAGGGCGAGTTCTACTGCCAGGCGTCCAACGGCTACCACCAGTGCGGCGGGATGAACGTGAACGTCGACATGTGGTACAACCAGGTCGGCGACTGGTCGGCGGGGTTCAATAAGACCAAGAACTACAAATGCAATCCCAGCCCTGGACCGGCCTGCCCGACGCCGGCGCAGGGCCGGGCGATGGTGTCAACCCCGCACGGCGCGAACCTGTACACCCACGTGTGCTACTACATCAAGACCTGGCTGCCCGCCGGCAACGTCATTTCCATCGACGGCACCGCAATCCATTCCATCAATCAAGTGACAACGCAGCAGCTGACGGTCTGCTTCGCCGACCCCGGCATCACCAACCCGAATGCCTGAGGCGGTGCACAGGCCATGAGGAAGCGCTTGGCGGCGACACCGTTCCACAATGCCGCCGCCACCGGCGCGCTGACGGGCCACATCTCCCTGCCGTGTGCGAAGCTCGCCGGTCAGCTCAAGGTGATCTGTCCGGCCCCGTCGTACTCATGGACCCATGCGGTGGTCAGGCCGCCCTCCTTGACGTAGGCGGAGGAGGCCGTGGTGGTGATCCCGACGCGGTTGCCGGCCAGGGCCAGATGCCCGACGCCGTCAGCCTGGTGCACCCATGAGGCCGACAGATCGCCGTCCTTGACGTACGCCTGGTCGGCCGTGTTGATGACGCCGACCCGGTTGCCGGACAGCACGAGCTGCCGTACCCCGTCGAGCTGGTGCACCCACGGGGCCGCGAGGTCACCTTCCTTGACGTACGCCGAGCCGCCCGTCGTGAGGACACCGATCCGGTTGCCGGACAGCACGAGCTGGAAGACGCCGTCGAGCTCGTGCACCCACGCGGCCGACAGGCCACCGTCCTTGACATACGCCGAGCCGCCCGTCGTGACGACGCCGATCCGGCTGCCGGAGACCACGACCTGGTCGACGCCGCTGTTCTCGGTCACCCACGGGGCGGTCAGCGCGCCCTCCTTGACCAGCGCGTGGTCGTCGGTGGTCAGCACGCCGACCCGGGCCGCCGCCGCGACCATGTTCTTGTAGTGGATCGGGGTGAACTGATTCCAGAAGCTGTTCCCCACCAGATCCACGTTGTCTTGGGCGTTGGTGAGTTCGCCGAACGTGCTTTCCTGCTCGATGTTCGCGTACCGGTGCGCCCCGCCGTCGGCGGAGCCCCAGCCGACGAACAGCACCATGTGGTGCTCGGCGCTGTCGCCGGGGTTGCCGGTGTCGTCGCGTACCAGCGCGTCGCCCGGTATCATCGCCGCGAGGCTGGTCTTAGGGAAGTTCGAGTTACCACCGTTCCAGGCCGGATTGAAATCGGTGGTGACGGGCGAGTTGGTTAGCTCCCACGCCATGGCGACGAAGCCGGAGCAGTCTTCCCGGTAGTTCCCGCCCGGATCGGGGGTGTCCGGGCAGGTCTGCGTGTACGGGACCTTGCCGATCCAGGCCTGGGCGCGCGCCAACACGGTCGCCTGTGACACCTGCCCGCCGGACTGACCGCTGCTGGCGCAGCTGACGCTCATGGGCTGGATGGCCGATGACGCGGCGGCTTGCGGGGCCGCTGCGGCCGGTGTGGCGACACCCACCGCCACACCCAGTGCGGCCATGGCGCCGACCAGGACGGCGGCGAGCCAACGCCCTCTTGCCAGTCGAGATTTCATAGAACGCGTCCAATCCGTTCGATTGAATCGAGCCGTGCAAATGCATGGCGGGTAGTTCGTAACATCCAGAGCGGATCTCGGGAAGGGTCGCCGGACGCTCTCGGACGGTCTCGACCGCCCGGCGCGCCCGTACCGACGGTCAGGCGAAGGGCGGATCCGTGAGGCGGTCGAGCAGTCGCCGCACCGGTGCGCCGGCGGGTGCCGCGATCTCGTCGAGGGCTACCGGTACCCTGTCCCCCGTGTCACCCGAAGGCGACCGTCCGCGTCGGCGGCTCAGCGTCGTCTTTCTCGTCTACCAGCAGATCACCAGCGTCTTCGCCGCGATCGGGCTCGCCGTCCTCGTCGGCCACGTGCTGCACTTCGAGTGGCGGAGCATCCTGGCCGGCCTCGTCGACGCCTGGGAGACATACGTGCAGGGCGTCGTGCGGTGGGTGCTCCACCTCATCGTCAGCGTGCCTCTGGCGTGGTTCCACGTCCATGTAGAGGTACCGGTCGTCGTCCGTGAGTACGTGGCCGTCGGGGTTGTGCTCACGCTGTCCTGGATCCGGTCATCGGCAGTCTCCACTGTGGACGTGGACCAGGACGAGGACGCTACCGGCGGCATCCTCGGCAAGCTCGCGTTTCTCTTGATCATGGCGCCGATGGGGGCTGCGACGACCCTCCTGTGGCCGCTGTGGATGGTCGCCATGCTCCGACAACTCATGCCTGGCTGGGACCCCACGCCGGACCTGCCGAGGTCGACCACCGAAGACTGGCGGCGGTGGCGAGACTATCGCAGACAATCGCGGCGCTGGGGCCTGCTCAGCCTGGCGCCGATCGGCTACCTCGCGATCTTGCTCGCACTGAACTACGCCGTCCTGTCTGGTTGAGGGCTGCGAACGTCCAGCGTCTTGAACTTTGAAGATCATGACGAACCTTTCGGCCGTCACGTTCGGTTGCCCCACTCCGTTGCGGCCTGCCAGCGGTAGCTACCTCATCGGCGTCTGGCGCGGAGTGCTGTTGGCCTGCCACCATGAACCGCACCATGCGCGACAACATTAGGGAAGCCGCCGGCTGCCTCGGCATGATCCTCCTCTGGACCGTGGGCGGCTCCCTCTTGCTGGGCGTCTTCGCCGTGCCCGGCATCGCCAGTTGGTACCTCGCCGACCGTTGGTGGAACCAGGGTGACCTGGGTGCCCTCGCCCCGTACGTCGTCGCCTGGCTGATCTACGTGCCGTTGCTGGGGCGGACCGACCGCCAGCAGGCGACCGCTGTCGTGCATCTCGACGGCACCCAGCACCCGAAACTCCACGGACGTCCGCACCCCGCCAGACACATAGTTCCCGAGTCGCATCCGCTCGGCCCGCGACGTTAGCAATCCACTAACAATCCGCTCGACCGTACGCGCGATGCTGAAGTCGACCGTCACCCGGTGGCCCTTCGTCGTGCCCCGGCCGGCGTAACCGCGGGTGCGCGCGGCCGAGACCTTGAGAGCGATGAGGCACATGTACGTGCGGCAGTTGATCCGAGTGACGATGACGGCGATGGCCGGGGTGGCACTGACCCTCTCGGCGGCCACGGCCGGAAGGACTTCGACGTCCAGAGCGGCCATGGGACGGGATGGCCAGCCGCATCGCCGGGCAGAGCGGAGCCCGGGCGGCGGGTGGAGGCGGCAAGGGTTCGTCGAACTCATCCCTGCTCCTGTCGGCCGGCGGCGGCATCGCCGTCGTCCTCGTGCTCGCCGTCGTGCACTTCCTGACCTCCCGTTGCCGTAAGCCGGCGACCGCCCAGGTCCCCCGGTCACGAATCTGATTTGAGGAGCACTGTTGAGGTCCCCCTACCGTCGCCCGGGATATGGATCCGCCGCGCCGGCGCGGCCGCCGGGCAACAACGAAACCACCATCCGGTCGGCCGGTCTACGCCTGGCCGCCGCCTCGGCGGTGATCGCCGCGACGGCGGTCGTCGGACTGGTCGCGCCGTCCGCTGCGCAGGCCGCGCCGTCGGTCAAACCAAATCCGAGGCAGTGGTACCTCACCGACGGATGGCATGTCGAGAAGGACGTCTGGCCGGTCTCCCAGGGCGAGGGCGCCACCGTCGCCGTGATCGACACCGGTGTTGGCGGCGGACGCTACACGCCACCGGAGATGACCGGCGACTTCATCCTCCCCGGCACCGATCTCCACCAGGTGGGCGGAGACGCCGCCTACGACGACCAGGGACACGGCACCGAGATGGCCGAGTTCATCGCGGCCCGCGGGACGAACGGCGGCTACGCGGGCCTGGCGCCGAAAGCCAAGATCCTCCCCATCAGGGTGATCAGCGGTGTCGACATAGCGAAGGGCATCCGGTACGCCGTCGACCACGGTGCAAAGGTGATCAACATCTCGATGGCGGGGATCGAGATGGACGGCGTCTGTTCGGACGTCGAGCAGGGTGCGGTGGACTACGCGGTCGCCCACGACGTCATCATCGTGGCCGGCGCCGGCAACAGCGGTAACGGGGACAACAACCCCGAAGCGCCGGCGGCCTGCCCGGGAGTGACCGCGGTGGGCGCGGTCGACCAGTCGGGGAAGCCCTGGGTGAAGACGCAGCGCCAGCCGTACGTCACGGTCGCGGCGCCGGGCGTGGAGATGCCGATCAAGAACCAGTACAACGAGCCGATGGTCACAACCGGGACGAGCAACTCCACCGCGCTGGTATCGGCCACGATGGCCCTGGTACGTGCGAAGTTCCCCACGTTGTCCGCCCGCGAGGTGGTGCAGCGGGTCGTCGCCACCGCCGACGACGCCGGCCCACCGGGCAACGACGACACGACCGGCTACGGGGTGGTGAACCCGGCCCGTGCCCTCACCGCCGTCGACGTGGCGAAGAACGCGCCGAACCCGACCTTCCAGCGCCACGACGCCCTCCTGGCTGAGCGCAAGCACGCCGCGGACAGCAAGAAGCGGAATTCCCTGCTCCTCAAGGCGGGCGCGGTCGCCTGTCCGGTTCTCGTCCTGCTGGCCGTGGCGCTGCTGATCGTCTGGAGCGTGCGCAGGGACCGGAAGGCCAAGAGCGCGGCCGCCACGGGCATGCTATCCCGGGGACCGGGCCAGCCATACGCACCGCAGGCACCCGCACAGCAGCCGTACGTGTCTCCCCCGCAACCCGGACCGACCCTGCCGTACCCGCCCGCTTCGTGGCAGCCGTACCCGCCCGCTTCACACCCCGGACCGCCCCAGACGTATCCGCCGGGTGCCGCACCGTTGCCCCGACCGGTTCCACCACAGCAGGGTCCGGCTCGAACGCACGCGCCGAACAAGGAGCCTTCGTGACGCAACCCTCAGGTCCCGGGTACCAGGGCCCCGGCTACCCGAGCCCGGGTAACCCCCCTTCCGGTAACCCCGCTCCCGGCAGTCCTGGCCCTGGATACCCGGGCGCCGGCCAATACGCCACGGGTCCGAGCGTCCTGCCCCAGCCCGGTCCGGGCAACCCAGCCGGCCTCCCCGGCCCCGCGGGACCTCCGGCACCGAAGCAGCACCGG
>DASXOA010000117.1:0-7107 GCA_036494675.1 Rugosimonospora sp. | reverse complement strand
TTCGTCCACGGCAGTCCGATGGCCACGCACGGGGTCGACGTGACCGAGACGTTCGACCGCGGCGTCGCGTCGCTGGAGGCACACGGCGAATACCTGCGCGGCCTCGGGCCCACCGCCATGAGTGACCCCCAGGAGTTTCTGGAGTCGGTGGCGCGACCGTACGGCGCCCGGCTGGGCGCCCGCTACGGCGTGTCCTTCGAAGTGCTCTACGTCTAGGCAACGTGAGGCGAGGCTGGGGCGCCGGAGCCTCGGCTCATGACGGTGGGTGTTGGTTTGGCGGCCGGGTCATCCGAGGCGCCGGCACTGTTGCCCTGGGAACCGGCGGTCCGTAGATGCCGCTGCAATCGCCACCCGAACCGATGGCGAATTCTCTCGTAGTTCGGGTGGCAGTGAGTATTCCAGCTGAGGTTCGCGCAGTAGGCCAGGCAGGCGAGAGGAAACAGGACCGCCGACGCCACCAGATCTGCGATCTGTAGACCAATGTGTGAGTCGCTGTGCCCGAACACGGGCGACTCGACGAGGCGGGGGAGCGGATCGCCGCCGCTGCGGAACTTCCGGGTCGTAATCGTGTGGACGTTGGGAACATTCTTGCTCTTGGTGCGAGCGTCCAGAATCATGATTCCCGGAGCTGCCGCCGCGGCGAGTTGACTGTGGAAATCCTCCGCGATCTTCGCCACGGAAAGCGCGTAGCTGGCCGTTCGTAGGCCTTGCCCCTCCCGATTGATCCAAACGTGGCCGGCAATGCCGCATCGAGCGGTTTCCAGCAGTCTGAGGGTGTCTTCCAGGATTCCTATTGCCCACCGGCCGCGACGCCTGGATGTGGAACGAATATCTGCCCGGAGGTCGGCGCCTTTGATCTCTGTCCGGATGAGGTCCGACAGGAGCCGGCTATTGCCGACCCGAGCGCCGGGAAGATACTTCTTCTTGATATTCAGGAATTCCCATGCCAGCGGCTTCACCTGCGCCTCCGCCACGACCAGCCCCGCCACGACAAGAACGGGGCAGGCGTCCGGCAACGCGGGATCGAGAACCTGTTCGTTGCCGGCCTCATCGATATAGCAGAGCAGCACAATGGGCTCCACGCCGTAGGAGGACGTATACACAACTACGGCCGCCTCACGGCGGCCGTAGGACTAGCTGCACCTGGTGCAGCTATTGCTTCGTGCTCGATAAGGATAGAACGGAGAAATACTTGATCGCAGCCCGATCGGACCGTTCACGCCAAGATATTTGTACTCCTGAACGGGGCTCCGGCATCAGCAGCCGATCCGGGTCGCGCCCAGCGCCACGTCGTCGAACCACAGCGTGTCCGCGCCGTCGCCGTAGCTCTCCCAGCCGAGCCGGAAGTCGGTGAGCTGCGGATGCCAGTTGGCCCGCGACAGCCACTGCCGGTCGACGTCCGCGGTCGGCGTGCCGTCCTCGTGCAGGCCGGCCACGTCGGTGCCGTTGACCCAGGTCTGCATCGTGCCCGCGGTGCCGTTCACCATGAACTCCACGCACGTCCACTGGTTCACCGGCAGCGGCATGGACAGCGCCACACCCGCCGGGCTCTGCTCGGGCAGGGTCGCGTCGTCGGACTGGCGGTTCCATTGCAGCGCGGCGTTCTGCCCGCCCATCCGCAGATCGTTCCCGCCGTCGCTGGCGTCGCGCATCGCGGCGAAGGCCACGTGCGACGGGGGCAGCGCGGTCGTGTGGCGCACGTAGAAGCGGGCGTACCAGACCGGCCCGATCCCGGTCAGGCTGCGGGTGGGTCCGACGAAGACGTGGTTGCAGTAGCCGGCCGCGCCGTTGACGCGCAGGGACCTGCCGCCGCTGCGGGCCGTCGTGGTGTCGATGGTCGCGGTACCCGCGCCGGAACAACTCGGGTAGCTGACCGCCCAGTCGCCGGTCGGGGTACCGGCGGCCTGGTTCTCGAAGCCGTCACAGACCACGGCCGAGCCGCAGCCGCCGGGCGGATTCGTCGGCGGTGGGCTGGTCGTCGGGCTCGCCGACGGGCTGCGCGACGGCGTCGGGCTCGGGGACGGGCTGCGCGTCGGGCTCGTCGACGGGCTGGGGGAGGCGGTGCGCGTCGGGCTCGGCGACGGCGGCGTACTGGGTGTGCCGCCCGCGCATCCCGAACCGGTGACGGCCAGGTCGGTCGGTACCGGGTTGCTCGCACCCGAGGTGCCCTGCACGCCGAATTCGGTGGTGCCCCCGGCCGCCAGTTCGCCGTTGTAGCTCATGCTGGTCGCGGTCACCGCGACGCCGGCCTGGCTGACCTGCGCGCTCCACGACGACGTGATCTGCTGGCCGGCCGAGTACGTCCAGGTGACCGTCCAGCCGTGCACTGGGCTGGTACCGGCCGTCACGTCGACGTACGCGACGAACCCGCCGCTCCACTGGTTGATCCGGTACGCGACCTGGCATCCGCTGGCGGCGCTGGCGTCGGACCCAGGGGCGAGCACGGCCACGGTCGCCGCACCGATCCCGACGGCCACGGCCGCGACCGCCGCGGGCAGGCGGCGGCGTAGAGAAGTTCGCATATTGGTCCGTCCTCAACATTGATGGGCGGCGCGCAGCTGGGCGACCAGCTTGTCCACGCCGAGCCGGTAACTGTCCAAAGTGGACTCACTGGGCTGGTACCGCCACGTGCCGCTCGCGTAGAGCAGCGCGGCGGTCCCGGACTGCGGGCCGCGCTTCCAGTCGACGTCCACCTCACGGTCGTTCACCGGGCGCGTCGCGACCACCTGGACCGGCACGCCCTTGCTGGGGCAGGCCGTGTTGAGCGCGACGAAGTCGGTGCGCGTGATGGACTGCTGCGCGGCCTGACTCCACAGATCCCAGGCCCCGCCGTAGTCGCCGCCGGCCAGCAGGCCGAACTCGGTCTGTGCGGTGGCCGTCGCCGCCTCGGGATTGTCCACCCCGGCGGCCCGGTTGGCCGACGCGGCGCTACCCGGGCCCGACGCCGCCGGTGTCGTGGACGCGCAGCCCGCCAGCCCGGCCGCGGCGAGGCACAGCGCGACACGGGACAGCAGGGCACGGGACCGTGCGACACGGGAGCGTGCGACACGGGAGCGTGCGACACGGGACCGTGCGACGCGGGACGGCAGGGCACGGGGCGGCGTGGCGGGGGCGACGCGCACGGATTCCTCCGATCGACGCGGGATACCCGGCCGGGACGGCAGCGGGGTGCTCGCCTCCGCCGCACCTCGGCGCCGGCTGCGCTTTGCCCCGGGACGTGCCCCGGCCGGGTACCCGTCGGGTCAGTTGGCCAGCCGGTTGGTGCCGTAGTGCTGGATGGTGCTGGTGTTCGAGGACAGGTTCAGGTCGGCGGTGAAGCGGATCGAATCCCGGATCTGCACGGCGGTGATCGCCGAGGACGGGGCAACCCCGATCTGCCAGGCGAAGGTCTCGCTCGGGTACCCGGTCTGCTGGCTCGCGGCCACATCGTGGAAGCCGAGGCGCACGATGTAGAACGAAGCGCCGTCGCCGCGCGGTACCTCAAGGTAGTCCGACTGCGGGTGCCCGGTCGCCTCCTGGTTGAAGTAGTAGTGCTGGTCGGCGTGGGACGGCGCCCGGAAGATGATGACCGCGCAGTCCACGTTGAGCGGCGTGCTCGACCGGTTCGTGAAGACCAGTTGGTACGTGCCGTACCACTGGTTGCCGTTGAAGGCCACCTTGACCGACAGCGGCACGTTGCTGGTGAACGCGGTGGTCAGCGGCTCGGACAGGATCGGGTTGGCGCCGGTGAGCGGGTAGTTCACGCCGTGGCTGCACCGTTCGAGTTGGCTGCTGTAGTCCGACGGGTTGCCGGTAGCGGCCTGCTGGGTGAACGTGGCGGGCCCGGCGCTGACCGACGTGGTCTCGGTGACGTCGGCGGTGGCCCGGGTGGTGTGGGCCACCTGCCAGGCGATGGTGACGAGCAGGAGCAGGGCTGCGGCGAGCGGGAAGGCCAGGACAGCGGACCGGCGCTTGGGCCGGACGGGCGAGGCGGCGTTCGACGGCCGGTTGGCGATGCGGTTCATCGGAAATCCTCCGGTGCGTGCGCGACCGCAGCCGCCGGTGGGTGCGACCAGCATGGCGGGCACGAGAATGGAGGCAGGGGTAGCCCGGTATGCCCTGCGGGACTGACGGATGCGGGGCGAGGGTTGGCTCCCATGACGCTCGGCCGGCTTCCGTCGGGTTTCACCAGTCTGGCCGGGTTCCCCGCGGCATGCAAGAGTTTCGATGTACTTTCGGCTCGGGCTAGCCCTCCACCAGGGCCGGATGCGCCGGGTCGTCCACCCGTACCACGACGTCGGCCAGGCTCTCCGGATCCACTTCCGCCCGGTACCGGTCGAACGCCGGCAGCGTCCAGCGCAGTTCCTCGCCGGTGCGCCGGGCCAGCGCGGCGGGCGACTGTGCACAGTGCACGACGAGGTCGAGGTCGAGGCCGGCGCCCTGGAGCAGTGGGCCGGACAGCAGCAGCACCCCACCGGCCGGTACGTCCACATAGGACGGACGGTTGGACCGGTCGGTGGCCGGGTTCCAGAACGTCGTCACGATGCGCCCCGACCCGTCCGGGGCCAGCGGGCCGAGTACCTCGCGGGACAGCGCGGCCAGGTCGTACCACCGCTCGTAGAACGCGTCCGCGTTGGTCCGCCCCAACTCCAGGCGCACCGAGGCGGGCCGCAGGAAGTCGCGCAGATCCACCCGGACCGCCGGCCGACCCAGCACCCGCAACGGATCGACCAGCGCGTCGGCCAGCGCGCCGGGCTCGGCGGAGTCCGCGCCGTCGAACCCGACCCGCAACCAACCGCCGTTGCGGGTGGAGACGATCCGCCCGGCCAACTCGTCGGCCAGCCGGGCCGGGGTGACCGGGCGGATCCTCACACCGTCGCGGCCCGCGCGACGGGCCTGGCTGTCCTGGTCATGCCTCGGCCAGAATCGCGCCGATCTGCGCGAGTTCGGCGTCGGTGAAGGTGAGGTTCGCCGTCGCCGCGAGGCTGTTCTCCAACTGCCGCACGCTGCTGGCGCCGATCACCACCGAGGTCATCCGTGGGTCGCGGAGCGCCCAGGCCAGGGCCAGTTGGGCGAGGCTCTGCCCGCGCCCGCCGGCGACCTCGTTCAGCGCCCGGATCGTGGACAGGCGCTGCGGGGTCAGGTCGCTCTCGGACAGGAACCGGCTCGTACGGGCGCGCGAATCGGCCGGGATCCCGTCCAGGTACCGGTCGGTGAGCAGGCCCTGCGCCAGCGGCGAGTACGCGATCCCGCCGACCCCCTCGGTCTCCAGCACGTCGAGCAGCCCGTCCTCGACCCACCTGTCGAACATCGAGTAGCTCGGCTGGTTGATCAGCAGCGGGGTGCCCAATTCGCGCAGGATCCGGGCGGCCTGCGTGGTCTGCTCGGGGGAGTAGTTGGACACGCCGACGTAGAGCGCCTTGCCGGCCCGTACCGCCGAGTCCAGTGCGCCGAGCGTCTCCTCCAGCGGAGTGTCCGGGTCGAAGCGGTGGGAGTAGAAGATGTCCACGTAGTCCACGCCGAGCCGGCGCAGGGACTGGTCCAGGCTGGCGGTCAGGTACTTCCGCGATCCCCACTCACCGTACGGGCCGGGCCACATGTCGTACCCGGCCTTGGTCGAGATGATCAGCTCGTCGCGGTACGGGGCGAGGTCGGTGGCGAGGATGCGCCCGAAGTTCTCCTCGGCGCTTCCGGCCGGCGGCCCGTAGTTGTTGGCCAGGTCGAAGTGCGTCACGCCGAGGTCGAAGGCGCGTAGGCAGGTGTCGCGCTGCACGCCGATCGGCCGGTCGGGCCCGAAGTTGTGCCACAGGCCCAGGGAAATCACCGGCAACCGGACGCCGCTGCGCCCGGACCGCCGGTAGGTCATGTTCTCGTATCGGTCAGCAGCCGCGGAGTAGGTCACGATTCCCAGCGTAGTAGCCGCGGATCAAGGGGAAATGGCGGGGCGGCACCCGGTCACACGGAAGGAACCCGGGCGATGGCGCCGTAGCCACCGACCTCGGCGACGGTCGGCCGCGGCCCCGGTTCGTCCTCCGCCCGCCACTGCCCGAGGGACACGATGCCGGGGTCGACGAGGTCGAGCCCGTCGAAGAACGCGGCCAGTTCCGCCCTGGTGCGGGCGCGGAACGGCTCCGCGCTGACGATCCGGTCGAGTTGGGTGGCGGTCCGCGGCGGCAGGAAGTCGTACGTGACGTGGGAAACGACCAGGAAGCTGCCGGGGGCGAGGGCGCGCACCAGCCGCCCGACGATGCCCTGAGGGTCGTCGGTGTCGGGCATGAAGTGCAGGACGGCGACGAGCATGAGCGCGACGGGCCGGGTCAGGTCCAGGGTGCGGTGCAGGTCGGGGTGTTCCAGGATCTGCTCGGGCCGGTGCAGGTCGGCGTCGAGATACGCGGTGGCACCCTCGGGGGTACTGGTGAGCAGCGCGCGGGCGTGGGCGAGCACGATGGGGTCGTTGTCGGCGTACACCACCCGGGACTCGGGTGCGATGGCCTGCGCGACCTCGTGGGTGTTGGGACTGGTCGGGATGCCGGTGCCGATGTCGAGGAACTGGCGGATGCCGGCCTGCGAGGTCAGGTAGGTCACCGCGCGACGCAGGAACCGGCGGTTCTCCTGCGCGCCGATCCGGATGGTGGGGAACGCGGCGATGAGCTTGTCGCCGGACTCCCGGTCGGCAGCGAAGTTGTCCTTGCCGCCCAACAGATAGTCGTACCGCCGGGCGGGGTGCGCGACCGTCGTGTCGATCCGTGCCGACGTCGGGCCGGTGGGTGTCTCTGGCTGACCACTCACGCGCTACCGGGCTGCGGGCCGGTGCTGCGCCCTTCAGGGTGGGGGTGAGGCCCGCGCTGGGAGGGCTGTCAAGGCCCGAGCAGTGCCTTAAGCTGGGCCGTTCTGCTGCTGGATGTACTGGCGGACGACGTTGAGTGGTGCGCCGCCCACGGAGCCGGCGAAGTAGGAACCCGACCAGAGTTTGTTGGCATGGTAATAGTGGTGCGTGAGGTCGGGAAACTCTTGCCGCAGCCGCCGGGAGGAGACGCCTTTGAGGCTGTTGACCAGCCGGGCCACGGCCACCTTGGGCGGGAAGTTTACCAACGGGTGCACGTGGTTGTTCTCGCCGTTGAACTCGAC
>DASXOA010000116.1:0-14519 GCA_036494675.1 Rugosimonospora sp. | reverse complement strand
GACGAGCAGCCGGGCACCCCGGCCGGTGATTCCGGTGCGGCGCAGGTCCAGCCGGCGCAGCCGGGACCCGGGCAGCACCTCGGCGAGGGCGGCAGCACCAAGGTCACCGACGACGTTCTCGCGGGCGCCCAGCGCGCGTTCGGACGGCGGGCGGGCGAGGTCGAGCGCGACCCAGGCCCGCAGGTGCGTGGCCAGTGCCGCGACACCGTCCGGGGTGATCCCGTTGCCCCCGAGTCCGAGCGTCATGGCCTCACCGTCGGCGGCGGACGCGAGCGCCGCGACGCCGCCGTCGCCGAGGTGGTTGCAGGCCAGGTACAGCTCGCGGATGCCGGCGTCGTGGATCAGCGACCGCAGCGCGCCGACCGACCCGGGGCCCAGGCCGTTGCCGCCGAGGAACAACCGCTCCAGCCGCGCCGGCCGCCGCGCGAGGGTGGCGGCGAGCGCGCCCAGCCCGTCGACGCTCAGGCCGACATTGACCAGATCCAGGGTGCGCAGCGTGTCGTTGCCGGCGAGGGCCCGGCACAGCCGCGCGACGCCGCCGTCGCCGAGCGGGTTGCGCTTGAGCCACAACGCCCGCACGCTGTGGTCGCCGGCGAGGCGTTCGGCGAGCGGCGCGACGCCGTCCGGATCGATGAGGTTGCAGCCGAGGTACAGCGTCTCGATGCGATGCCCGGGCCGCAGCGCGTCGGCGACCGCGCGGGCACCGGCGGCGCCGAGTCCGTTCGTACCCAGCAGCAGGTGACGCACCACAGCGGAATCGACGGCGGCGCCCGCCAGCCGCGCGGCCATGACCGGCCCGAGGCCCTGCTTGCACAGGTCCAGCCGCCCGTCCGGTTGCATCGTCCCGCGCGGGAACACCTCGACCGCGCTCGCGGCGGCGCCCGGCACGGCGAGCCGGTCGAGCAGCGCGTCGAACTCGGCCGGATCGGCGAGACCCCGTTCGGGGTAGGCGATCGCGGGGCATCGTATGGGGGTCCGTTCGGTCACCAGTCCACGCTCCGGTAGTCCTTGAGGAACAGCCCGTGCACCGGCTCGCCGGCGACGCCCCGCACGATCGGGTCGTAGACCCGGGCGGCACCGTCGACCACGTCCAGCGGCGGCCGGAACCCGCCGTCGCGCTGCGCCGCCTTCTGCGGATGCGGCCGCTCGTCGGTGACCCAGCCGGTGTCGACGCTGTTCATTTAGATGCCGCCGCGGGCGTAGTCCGCGGCGACGGTACGGGTGAGCATGTTCAGCGACGCCTTGGCCATGTTGGTGTGCGGGTGGCGGGGCGTCTTCGTTTCGTGCGCGTACCGGCCCTCCATCGCGCTGACCTGCACGACGTACCGGTCCGGATGCGGCGAGGCGGCCATCAGCGGCCGTAGCCGGGAGGTCAGCAGGAACGGCGCGAACGCGTTGATGACGTGCACGTGCAGCCACTCGTACGGGGTGACGTCGCCGTCGCGCAGCACCCAGCTGTTGACACCACGCAGGTCGAGCGGCTGGCCGGTCTCGTCGAGACGACCGGCCGGAAAGAGTGCCGCGAGGCCCGACTGCTCGCCCGCAGGCACCGCGAGGCCCGACGGCTCGCCCAGGGTCGCCGCGATCCGTGCGGCGGCGCCGTGCAGCGGCGCGCGCTCCGCGGCCCGCACCTCGCGGTGGTACGCGGCCGGCCGGTGCAGCGTCTGCGCCGCGTTGTTCACCAGGATGTCGAGGTGCTCCCACCGGTGCCCGACCGCGGACACCAGCCCCAGCACCTGGTCGAGGTGCAGCAGATCGACGCCGTGGATGTGCAGCCGGTCGGACCAGTCGGCGACATCGGCCACGGCGGCGTAGCGGCGGGCGGCGTCGCGCGGGAACCGGGTCGTGACGAGCACGTCGGCTCCGTCGCGTAGCAGCTTCAGCGCGGTGTGGAAGCCGATTTTGACACGGCCCCCGGTCACGATGGCGCGCCGCCCGCGCAGATCGCACCGGGCGTCGCGGCGCTGCCGGTTGGTGTGCGCGCAGTCGGGACACAGCTGGTGGTAGTCGACGTCGACCTCGCGGTACGGCTGCTTGCACACGTAGCAGCGGCGGCCCCGGTTGAGAATGCCGGCATTCCCCGGGCCTTCGGCGTTCCCTGCCGCTTCGGCTTCCCCGGAGCCCTCGGCCTTCCCAGACCAATCGACATTCCGCGCGCCCTCGACACTCCGGGGTGACGGGTCGGGCACCTCCTCGCGGAACCGGGTCGTCTCGGCCAACCTCGACCGGTCGTGGGCACGCGCCGCTTCGCTCCTGCGTGCCTTCGCCCGCCGCTTGAGCCGCCGGTACGCCTCGCCGACCGCGCGCTCCAGTTCGGGATCGGCGTCGCCGGCACCGATCGCGGCGAGTGCGCGCAAGAGTTCGTCGCGCGGGGAGGACGGCACCGGCTCAACCCACCGCGTGTTCGCGCAGCCGCGCGAGGATCGAGGACGGCGGCGACTGGCCGGCGGGACGGCCGGCACGCCGCCGGTGATCCTCCACCTGCCGCACCTGCCAGCCGATGGGGCTGTAACGTCTGGCGTCGACCACGTCCGGGTCGGCACCGGCGTCCAGCAGTAGCGCCACCACCTCTTCGGCCTGCAACTCCACCGCATGGCCCAACGGCGTCCTGCCCTCGTGGTCACGGGTGTCCGGCGGCAGTCCGACGCCGCGCAGGCGGGGCACCAGCCGCCGGTGGTCGACCCGGCCGAGGTAGTGCATCAGCGTCCTGCCCGCGCCGTCGCGGGCCGCGACGTCGAAACCCGCGTCCAGCATGGCGAGTACGTCGTCGGTGTGGCCGTAGTAGGCGTGCAGGAAGAAGTCGGCGCGCTGCCAGCGCAGCCGTTTCGGCAGCCGGCCCCGGCCGGTCCGCCACGCGCGCACCGCGCTCGCACAGCCGTGCATCGCACCACCGAGCCCGCCGAAGGCGAACTCCCGTGCGATCTCGGTGTCATCGTGCGAGGGCGTGTTGAGCCGGCCGCCGCCGATCCGCACCTCGTGCCACACCGTGCCGCAGCGCACCCTGACCGCCGGCCACTCCCACCGGGTGAGGACCGGCCGCCGGGTGCGGCCCGGGTACAGCGCGTCGTGGACGAGGGGGTGCAACTCGTCCGGTGACAGGTCCCCGTCCCGCAAGGAGGCAACCTCGTCGGCAACGCGCGAATCCGTGCCGGAGTAGGCGTCGCGGCGTCCGGTGACGGCGTCCGCCCGCCAGCACCACACGGGCCAGCTCGGGTTTGTCAGGGGCCGCAACCAATCCGACTCGGCGAGCGTCAGCCTCGGCCTGCGCGGGACGTCCGGCTCCTGGGGAAATGTGATTGCCAGGGCGGGTGCGGTCGGCGTGGCACCGGTCGGGTGGGTGAGGTGGGACAGCATGCCCCAGCTGTCCCAGGGAAGCAGCCGGTGGTACTGGTCGGGCAGGTACTGCCAGAGCAGGTCGGGCGCGAGGTCACGGAGGTCCGTTTCGAGCTGCCGGGCGGCTTCGGTGCCGTACCGTCCCGACACGTCGGCGAGGTCGACGTCGACGTGGAAGCCGGCTGCTGCGCGCGCGCCCCGCCAGTCGCCGGCCCGCCGGAGCCTGGTACAGGTGGCGATCGTCGACTCAGACGCGTACCCGAGCCGAGTACCGCGCCAAGGATCACGCTGAGCCCTGGTCACGCGGGCTCGCCTCCCTTCCGCCGTGCCGTGGTGGGCCGACCGGATTCGCACCAGATCACTGCGGGCCTCGCACCGTCGCCGCCACTACAGCCCCGATCCGTGTCCTCGATGTCCGGCGCCACCTCCGGCGGGAAGGCGCGGTAGGCCGGCCGGATTCGAACCGGCGTCCTTCACCCTCGCAAGGTGGCGCGACGACCTCTGCGCTACGGCCTACCGCGCGGGCAGCTTAGCCAATGCGGGCCGGCAGCGGGTGCCGGCCCGGCAGCAGTGCCGATCGGCCGGCAGCCGACCGACCCGTCCGGCACCGTGCGACGGGGCGACACGCACGAGCGGTGGCTGCCCGCGGCGAAATCCCCGTGAGCAGCCACCCCGGCGTGCCCTACAGTCGACCCGTGCCGTTGCTTGCCGCGTCCGCCGTGCCGCCCGGCTCGATGGCGGCACTCCCCCAGCCCGAGATCCGGGCGAACGACATCGTGCTGCGGCCGTGGCTGCCGTCCGACCGTCCGGAAGTCGTCGCGGCCTACGCCGACACCGCCATCCAACGCTGGCACTGCCGGTCGATGACCGGCGACGAAGCCGACTCCTGGATCGCCGCGTGGTCGGACCGGTGGCGCGGTGAGACCGGCGCCTCGTGGGCGGTGCTCGACGCGGGCGACGTCGCCGGGCAGGTCGGCCTGCGCCGCATCGACCTCTCCGACGGTCTCGCCGAGGTGTCGTACTGGGTGCTGCCGGGCGCGCGCGGCCGGGGCATCGCCGTGCGGGCGCTGACCGCGATGACCGCGTGGTCTTTCGCGATGCTCGGGCTGCATCGCCTCGAAGTGGCCCACTCGACGGCCAATGCCGCGTCCTGCCGCGTCGCGCAGCGCGCCGGTTTCCCCCTGGAGGGCACGAAGCGGGGCGAAGCCCGCCACGCCGACGGTTGGCACGACATGCACCTGCACGCCCGCCTCGACAGCGACAGCTGATTGGAACCGGTCCCGCCGGTCGGAGCCCCGCGCCGTCGGACTGTTCCGGCGTTGTTCACCGCCCCGATCCAGGTTCTGAACGATCACGTCTCGACCGACATTCACGGCAACGGCACGCTGACCCAGACGACCATCGCCGAGATCACCAACACCTGGGGCAAGCCGTACCTCGGCTGGGCCGAGCCCTGGTTCCAGTACAACCATTAAGGCTGGGCAGTGGCCGCGCATAATAGGCATCGACATCCCCGGATGTCGCATCCTGCCGCCCGCCTCCGCGAAGGTCTCAGGCGCAGGCCGCGGCACTGTGTTGCCCATAGGAAAGAGGTTGCCGTGAACGCTCAGTCACACCTCCGTCCCTGGCGAAGAGTGCTCCTCTCCGCCGGTGCGACCCTGGCGCTCACTCTCGGCGTGCTTGCCGGCCTACCCGGCCCGGCACAGGCCGCCGGATCCCTGCCGTGCGACATCTACGCCGCCGCCGGTACCCCATGCGTCGCCGCGCACAGCACCGTACGCGCGCTCTACTCCGCCTACAACGGAAGCCTGTACCAGGTGAAGCGCGCATCGGACGGCGCCACGACGAACATCGGGCTCCTGGCGGCCGGCGGCTACGCCAACGCCGCCGCGCAGGATTCGTTCTGCGCCAACACGTCGTGCATCGTCACGACCATCTACGACCAGTCCCCCCGACACAACGACCTGACCATCGAGGGACCCGGTACGGCCGGCGGCCAGGATGTCGGCGCCAACGCCGCCGCGCTGCCGGTCACCGCGGGCGGCCACAAGGTGTACGGCATCTACATCTCACCCGGCACCGGCTACCGGCACCACGTCGGGTCCGGCGTCGCCGTCAACGGTCAGCCCGAGGGCATGTACATGGTGGCCAGCGGTACCCACGTCAACGGCGGGTGCTGCTTCGACTACGGCAACGTCGAGGCCACCATCGCCGATACCGGCAACGGCCACATGGACGCGGTCAACCTCGGTACGACGTGCTTCTTCCCGCCGTGTACCGGCGTCGGCCCGTGGGTCGCGGGCGACCTCGAGAACGGGTTGTTCCAGGGCAACGGCTCGAACCAGGCCAACCTCGGCAACGCCACGCCGTTCGTCACGGCGCTGCTGAAGAACGATGGTCAGACGACGTTCGCGCTCAAGGGCGGCAACTCGCAGTCGGGCGGCCTCACCACCTGGTACAGCGGCGCGCTTCCGTCGAACGGGTACCGGCCCATGCACCAGGAGGGCTCCATCGTTCTCGGAACGGGAGGCGACAACAGCAACGCCTCCATCGGCTCCTTCTTCGAGGGCGTGATGACGGCGGGCTACCCCACAGACGCCGCCGACAACTCCGTGCAGGCCAACGTCGTCTCCGTCGGGTACGCGGGCTCCACCGGCACCTCACCCACCGCCGCCACGATCACCGGTCCCGGCGGCACGTGCGTGGATGTCGCCGGCGACGACACCGGCGGCGACGGCACGGCCGTCCAACTCTGGGGCTGCCAGTCCTACGCGGTCGACCAGCACTGGACGCACAACGCCGACAACTCGCTCACCACCCTCGGACGCTGCCTCGACATCAACGGAAACGGGACGGCGAACGGCACGCAGGTCGAACTGTGGGACTGCAACGGCGTCGGCGGCCAGAAGTGGGTACAGCAGGCCGACGGGTCGTTGCGCAACCCGCAGTCGGGCCGGTGCCTCGACTCACCCAGCGGCTCGACCGTGAACGGCACCCGGCTGCAGATCTGGGACTGCAACGGCAGCGCGGCCCAGAAGTTCTCCGTCAATGGCGGTGGCACGATCCTCGGGCCGGGCGGCAGGTGCGTCGACGTCGCCGCCGACGACACGGGCACCAACGGTTCCGCCGTCCAACTGTGGGACTGCCAATCGTACGCGGTCGACCAGCACTGGTACCACAACTCCAACGGTTCGCTGCGCACGCTCGGCCGTTGTCTCGACATCAACGGAAACGGGACGGCGAACGGCACCCAGGTCGAACTGTGGGACTGCAACGGCGTCGGCGGCCAGAACTGGGCGCCGCAGGCCGACGGGTCGTTGCGCAACCCGCAGTCGGGCCGGTGCCTCGACTCACCCAGCGGCGCGACCGCGAACGGTACCCGGCTGCAGATCTGGGACTGCAACGGCAGCGCGGCCCAGAAGTTCTCGCTGAGTTGAGAACGCGCAAGGGGTGCGGGAGCGAACCTCCCGCACCCCGGCGCCGTCCCGGCGCGCTGCTACCCCGCCGGGACGAGGTCGAACCGCACGATGTCCGTCGGGCTCGGCTTGTTCTTGATGAGGCCGGCCTCCCGCAGCAGCGCGATGCCCCGCGTCACCTTCGCCTCATCCAGCGCTCCGGTGAACACATAGGACTTCAGCGCCGCCATGGTGGTCTTGCCCACCAGATCGGCCGGGATGGTGACCGCGTCGCCGAGGCTGACCATCGACACGGTGGTGGTCGGTGGCTACCTCTTCACCGCGACCCCGGCCCACTCACCGCTACGGGTCGGGTCGTCGTCGAATTCCGACGGCGCGCTCGGGTCGGGCCACTGGTGCAGCCAGACCAGGCCCGGCTCGACCAGGTCGAGGCCGGTGAAGAACCGTTCGATCCCGGCACGGCTGCGGGAGGCCGCGGAGGTCGTGGTCTGCTGCCGGTACACGTTGATGACGGCCTGCGTCTGCTTGCCGCTGGGTGTGAAGCTCTCCGCGGCGGCGGCGGAGATCGCCAGGTAGCTGCCGGGCGCAAGTGCGTCGACCAGCCGTGCGACCGCGTCGTAGGACTCGGCGTCGTCGGGCACGAAGTGTAGGACCGCGGCCAGGAGCAGGCCGATCGGTTCGTCGAAGTTCAGCAACTTAACCACCTGCGGGTGGTGGAGGATGCCGCGCGGGTTGCGCAGATCCCCGCGGATCGCGATGGCCCGGTCGTTGCCGTCGAGGAGCTCCAGGCTCTCGGCGATCGCGACCGGATCGGTGTCGACGTAGACGACCCGTGCCTCGGGTGCCGCATGCTGGGCGATCTCGTGGACGTTGCCCGCGGTCGGAATGCCCGAGCCGACGTCGAGGAACTGGCGTATCCCGGAGTCGACCAGGTACTCCACCACACGCCCCAGAAACGCCCGGTTCGCCCGGGCTACGACCGGCATGAACGGGAACTGCGCGATGACGCGCTCGGCCGCTTCCCGGTCGGCGGGGAAGTTATGGATGCCGCCGAGGTAGTAGTCGTACATCCGCGCGGCGGTGGCGGGTTTCTGCCCGTTGGCCTGCCCCACTCGGTCCATCGTGGTCGTGTCCTCTCCCCTGCGGTTACCGGCGCCGGTCCCTACCCGACCTGTTCCGCGGAGCCCCGCCCCTCCCCGGGCTGCCACCATGGTCCTCCCCGGCGGCGCTTTCGGATAGACAAACGTTCATTTTCCCCGTCAGGTTGCGCCGGTACGCCGTCAGCTTGGGCGAGTGCCGACCACCACCCAGATCGTCAGCGCCGCGAGAAACTCGCCCCGTGCCCCGGCCGATTCGACGGCGGCGAACCATTCGTCGTGGATGTCCTCGGGGACCATGCCGATCCGCGCCGCCAGTTGCGGATCGAACATCGGCAGCACCGAGACCGACGCGCCCGGCGTCTCGAAGTGGCACGTGACCGGTACCGCGTCGAGGTTCACCGCGCCGGCGCGGACCAGCCGGCGCCGCAGCGTACGGCCGATGCCGCGCTGGTCGGACATGACCCGGCCGTAGAGGTGCGTCTTGAGAACCGCGATCAGATCCTCCGGAAGCCCGTCGACGGTCATCGAATCCCAGTCGGTGCGGGGTTCAGGCCGATCCTCGACGCTCGCCCCGCGTCGCGCGAACGCCCGGTTGCCGCCCGTCGACGGGCCGAGGCAGCGGCGCCAGGCTCACCGGCCGCAGGCCGCGGTCGTTGATGGCCTCGATGATGCGCGGCAACGCCCCCACCGTCTGCGATCGGTCGCCGCCACCGTCGTGCAGCAGAACGATCGCGCCGTCATCCAGTCCCGAGATGACATCGCTCTCGATGGCCGCCACGCCCGGTCTCGTCCAGTCCCGGGCATGCACGCTCCAGAACGCGGGCATGAGGCCGGCTGTCCGGATCGCGTCGAGTACGTCGAGGCTGACGTGCCCGTCCGGTGGCCGTACGGTGGTTGGGTCGTGAGCGGTGACGTCCCGGATCAGCCGGCGGGTCCGGTCGATGTCGGCGCGCCGCTCGCCGGGTTCCTGCCCGGTCATCCGGATGTGGTCCCAGGCATGGACCTCGACCGCGCAGCCGAGGTCGGTCATCCGCCGCAGCGTCGGCTCGTTGCCGTGGATCCGCGAGCCGAGAACGAAGAACGTGGCCGGGGTTCCGGTGTCTTCGAGGATGTCCAGGATCTGTTCGGTCCACGGCGGTTGCGGCCCGTCGTCGAAGGTCAGCGCGACGCGTCCGGTGCCGTGGCCGAGATCGGAGAGTCGGGTGACGGGCGTTTCGATCGCCCGACGGTCGTTCATCAATGCGTCCCCCGTGAGGTCCGGCCGCGCTCTCCGGCCACCGAAAGGCTTTCGACTCCACCTTGCCTGGCAGGGCGATACGTCGCAAGCTAGCCACATCACGCCGATGGACGGGAGACCCTGGTGGCCGGCGACGCCTCCGAAATCGTTTCGAACTCGTCTCGCCGGCCCACCCTGGCCACCGTGGCGTCGGCCGCCGGCGTCAGCATGCCGACCGTCTCCAAGGTTCTCAACGGCCGCCTCGACGTGTCCCCGGCAACCCGCGCCAGGGTCGAGCAGGCCATCCGCGACCTGCGGTACGTACCGATCGCCGGACGTGGACGCACCGACGAACGGTTCGTCGAGATCGTCTTCGACGACCTCCTCAACCCCTACGCGGCCGAAATCATCAACGGCGCCGCCGACGCCGGCGCCGCCGCGGGGGTCACCGTGATCCCGAAGCGGCACACCGGGGACACGCCGCGCGAGTGGGCCAGGCGGGTCAGCGCCTCGGGCCGCGACGGCATCATCATCGTCACCTCGGTGCTCACCTCGGAGCAGATCGCGCGCTTCCACGAGGCCGGCCTGCCCATGGTGGTCATCGACACGGTCAACCTGCCGAGCACCGAGTTCACCAGCATCGGCTCGACGAACTTCACCGGCGGCGTCGACGCCACCGAACACCTTCTGAAGCTGGGGCACCGGCGGATCGCGCACATCAGCGGCCCGCTGACGATGGCCTGCTCCGTGGCGCGGCGGCACGGGTACCGGGCGGCCCTGGAGAAGGCCGGCGTTCCCGCCGCCGCGCACGAGGCGACCGGCTCGTTCAGCTACGACACGGGCGTGCGCGAGGCGTCGGCCTGGCTGGCGGCGCCCGACCGGCCGACCGCGATATTCGCCGGCTCCGACCAGATCGCGTTCGGCGTCCTGGAGGCCGCCCGGCTGGCGGGGCTGCGGGTACCGGAAGACCTCAGCGTCATGGGGTTCGACGACACGTACGCCGCCGCGTCCACGTCACCGCCGCTGACGACGGTGCACCAGCCGCTCAAGGAGATGGGAGAGTTCGCGGTGCAGACGTTGCTCCGGCTGCACGCGGGCGAACCGGTCACGTCCCACCACGTCGAACTCGCCACCCGGCTGGAGATCCGCGAGTCGACCGCGCCGGCTCCGTGACCGCCGACCTGGGGCGTCAGGGCCGGATCAGCGACTTCACGGCACGCCGCTCGTCCATCGCCGCGTACGCCTCGGTCACCTCGTCCAGCGGTACCTCCAGGTCGAAGACCCGTCCCGGATCGATCGTGCCGGCGAGTACGTCACCGAGCAGCTCCGGCAGGTAGGTGCGCACCGGGGCCACGCCACCCGCGACGTTGATGTTGCCGGAGAATAGCTGCCCGATCGGCAGCTCCGGGCCGCCGTGCGGCGCACCCACGTAGCCGACGCACCCGCCGGGGCGGGTGGCGTCGATGGCCTGCTGCATGGACTCCCGGGTACCCACGCACTCCAGCACGGCGTCCGCACCGATCCCACCGAGCAGTTCGGTGAGCCGGGTGACACCGTCGTCGCCGCGCTCGGCGATGACATCGGTGGCGCCGAACTCTAGGGCCAGCTTCTGGCGGGCGATGTGCCGGGAGAAGACGACGATGCGCGCGGCGCCGAGCCGCTTCGCCGCGATGACCCCGCACAGGCCGACCGCTCCGTCGCCGACGACCGCCACCGTGCTGCCCGGGCCCACGTGGGCGGCGACGGCCGCGTGGTGGCCGGTACCCATCACGTCCGACAGGGTCAGCAGGCTCGGTACCAGCGCCGGGTCGGGCATTTCGGGAGTGGCCACGAGCGTGCCGTCGGCGAGCGCGACCCGCACGAACTCGCCCTGCCCGGCGTCGACGAGCAGCCCGTCGCGGTCGGGCGCGCCCCAGCTTCCACCGCCCCGGCAGGAGGTGGTGATGCCGTTGCGGCAGTTGACGCAGGTGCCGTCGCTGAGCACGAACGGGGCGATCACGAAGTCGCCGGGGCGCACGGTGCCGACCTCGGAGCCGGTCTCCTCCACCACGCCGACGAACTCGTGCCCGATGCGCCGCGGCCTGGTGATCTGTCGTACCCCGCGGTACGGCCACAGGTCCGACCCGCAGACGCACGCGGCGACGACCCGCACCACGGCGTCGGTCGGCCGCTGGATCCGGGGATCGTCGACGTTTTCCAGACGGATGTCCCGGGTGCCATGGATGACGGTCGCACGCATGAGTTCTCCATCGTGAATGCCTGAGCGTGAATGCCTGAGCGTGAATGCCCGGTGAAGCGATCTTGACAGCCTACCTGCCGGCCGAGGATCGCCTGTCCGGCCCGGCGGGGCGAGTGACCGGGCCCACCGGTGCGGCGCTGGGGACGCGGGGGGAGAACAGTGTCGCGCCCCTGCCCTATGGTTCTCCCGTGACTCCCCGAAACGAGAAGATCCTCGATCGGTTCCGTGCCGAGGCGCTGGCGCGGGACATCCCGGCCGCCGACGTGGAGCGGTGGATCGGGATCGCCCGCCCGTCCGCGCTCCTGACCGAGGGCGGGGAGGGGCCGGTCGTGGGCCGGTTCGGCGGTCCCGTGATGCTTCCCGCCGACGCCGAGGACCCCCGGTTCCCGCTCCTCGCCACGATCGACTGCGCGGCACTGCCGGCGGGCGTGACGGACCTTCCGCTGCCGTCCGACGGCCGGCTGCTGTTGTTCGGCTTTCCCGAATCGGACGACAGGTTCCACTCCATGGGCGACGTGGTGTACGTGCCGGCGGGCGCGGCCGTCGAGGAACGGGAGAAGTACCCTCCCTCCTTCCCTCCCGACGACGAGGAGTATGCCGGGGTCTACCGGGAGTTCCGGCAGGGCGAGCTGCACCTCACGGCCGACGTCTCCCTGCCCTCCGTCGGCACGGTCGAGCTCTCGGAGCGTCCGTGGTCCGCGCCGCTGCCCGGACATCCCCATTCCGAGAAGCTGGCCGAGGTGTGGGCCGACCAGTGGGGCGGAGCGCCGCTGGTGGTCGGCGGTTACGGCACGGCCTACAACGTCGAAGGCGATCCGGTCGAGTTGGCCGCGATGACCGCGGTCGAGGCGGAGCAGGCGGGCCACCGGCCCGGCCCCGGCACGACATCACCCAAGGTCGATGACTGGGTACTGCTGGCCGAGTGCAACGTCAGCAGGCCGGGAGGGGGCGCGGCCATCTTCTGGGCGATCCAACGCGACGACCTGATCGCGCAACGCTTCGGCCGCGCGCAGGTTGTCGTCGACTGGAATCCCTGAGGCCGGAAACCCGTGGGGGGTGCGCGGCCCGCGCCAGGACGCCGATCAGGCGCCGGGCCGGGTCCCGGTCGCGACCCAGATGGTGATGACGGCGAGGAATTCGTCTCTGGCGACCGCCGACTCGACCGCGTCGACCCACGGGGCGATGACCTCCTCGGGCAGGAAGCCGACCGCCCGCAACGCGGCGAAGTTGAACGCGGGATGGATCACGCCCGTCGACGGGATGTCGTTCAGCGCCATGGTGATCGGGCGGGCGACCACGTCGCGCGCGCCGGCCCGGATCAGCCGGCCCCGCAGCAGGCGCCCGGATGAGCTACGGCCGTGGCGCAGCAGCCCGGCCGCCTCCGCCCGCCGCTCCAGGTCGTCGAGCAGGTCCCGGGGAATGCCGTCGGTCAGGAACGACTGCCAGTCCGTGTCGATCAATGCGACCCGCCCACCGGGCCGCAGGACGCGCAGCAGTTCCGAGACCGCCGCGTCGGGCTCGGCCAGATGCTGGAGGACCCGCTCGCTGCGTACCGCGTCGAAGCTGGCATCGGGAAAGCCCATCGCGGTGATGTCGCCGACGACGTAGCGCACGGGGCTGCCGTCGTGCCGCCGGCTGGCGACGTCCACCACGGCGGCGGAGGAGTCCATGGCGACGACTTCGCCGTCCGGCCCGACCAGGGTGGCCAGGTCGCGGGCCACCTCGCCGGTGCCGGCGCCGGCGTCCAGCACCCGTTGCCCGGGCCCCAGCGCGAGCGCGTCGCGGGCGACCTCGCGGGCCGCGCGGATGATCGGCGCACCGGCCAGCCGGTCGAGCACGTCGACCACCATGGCCTGCCGTTGCGAGCTTTGCCGGTCGAGGTCACCGAATACCGGTGACGAGTCGTTTCCTGAGGTCACGTGCCAATCCTAGTGATCGAGGATGTCGCTTGGCTCGCGAGCGTCCGGTCTGGCCGGCGCGTTCGGGGAGCGGGCACGCCGCTGCCGGGAACGTTGTGGTCGCGCCGGCCAGACCGCCGGTATCCGTCAGGTGCGGCTCATCGTCCACCCGTTCGGCTCGAACAGGGCGGCGTCGCCCGGCCGGCTGTCGTCGAAGATCACGCGACCTCGCGGGCCGACCACCCGCACGGCGTCCACGTAGATGCCCCGGCCCCGGTAGAACGCGTCGGTGGTGGTGTAACGCCAGCGCAGGTTGGTGGTTCCGCCGGGCAGTTGCGCCGATGCCCGCAACCACTGCCGGCCCTCGAACCCGGAGAACAACCCGTCGGTACGCCACTGGTCGCCGTCCACGCGCAGCGAGAACGGAACCAGGTGCCAGGTCGTACCGCCGTCGGAGGACGCCTCCAGCGCACCGACGTCGGTCACGTCGGTGTCGTACCAGAGATCGAAGGACAGTTGCGCGCCTCTGGCGGGAACCGCGACCGGAACCGTCAGCGTCGCCGTCGTTGCGGTGGCTGTCCCCGAGTACCAGTCGGTGCGGCCCTGGGAGGGACGGACGGGCTGCGCGAGGGCGAGATCACGGGCAACGGCGGCGCGCGCCGGATTGATGGCGCTCCACTCTCGACTCGGGTGCACCCGGTTGGTGAGCAGGATGATGAACGAGTGCGCCAGCGGATCGATGACGACCGAGGTGCCGGTGAAGCCGGTCTGGCCGGCGGTCACCGGTGAGCTCATCGCGTCCATGTAGCGGCGCTGGTTGAGTTCCAGTGCCAGGCTGTGTTCGTGGGTCGGGTACGCCACGTTGTAGTTGGTGAACAGCAGGCGCGTCGAGGCCACCGAGAGGATCCTCGCCCCCGCATAGCGCCCGCCGTTGAGCAGCGTCTGCGACAGGATCGCGATGTCGTGCGCGGTGGAGAACACCCCGGCGTGGCCGGCGACCCCGCCGAGGCAGAACGCGTTCTCGTCGTGCACGCTGCCCCACACCAGGCCGCGGCCGGGCTCGAACTCCGTCGGGGCGATGCGCGGCTTCAGCGATGCCGGCGGGTTGAACATCGTCTCGGTCATCCCCAGCGGCCGGGTGATGCGCTGCGCGATCACCTGGTTGAGGGGCTGCCCGGTGACCGCCTCGATGACCCGGCCCATCACCATCATGTTCATGTCGCTGTACAGGTATCTCGTGTTCGGTGGCGCGTCCGGCTTCACGGCGTAGACGGCCGCCCACTGCTGGTCGTGCGTCGGGTACGTGCACAGCGACGG
>DASXOA010000115.1:0-2716 GCA_036494675.1 Rugosimonospora sp. | reverse complement strand
GAGGTACGAGGCCCGGTCACCAACGCCTTCCGAGGGGCAGGCTCTGACCCACACCCAGGTGTGGGTGAAACCGATCCCAACGACGGAGGAACCCGACCACCCGCCCGCAGGGGTGCGATGGCAGGGACGCCCGAGAAGGGCACTGTCAGACGAGTCACCAGAACCCGACTTCGAGACAGACCGTAGAGCGGCCCGCGTAACATCTTTGGAGTCTCCATGCGATCTGTCGTACGGCGTCATTTGGCAGCACGGCGGGCCGGGGCGATGCAGGACGGTGCGTTCGCATGGCGGGACTGGCTTAAAGACATCACGTTGGCTGGGACTGTGGTCTTCATCTTCCTGACGCCGTTTGCATACTTCCGCGTCATTCCCATCCCGGTGGCCATCGCGATCTGGCTCGCCACGCTGCTGAGTCGGTTGCTGATCAGGGCGAGCTGGCGAGCCAGGTACCACGAGCGGGTAGAGGGGGCCGACGTTCCGCCTGACGGTGGTGGCCGACGTACGGACACGAGTCGTGGTGGATCGCCTCCTTGAACACGTACCTCACTATCTGCTACCGCCGTACGCATCGGGTATCGCGCGGTATGGCTGGAGCACCAGGTCGCGCTGATACCACGTGCCTGGCTTACCACCGAGGTGGGCCGGGTCGGCGGGGCCGACGGGGACGAACCCGGCTTTGGTCAGCACCTTTTGGGATGCGACATTCTGGCGGGCCGTGGCCGCCCGCAGCGTGCGCAGCCCGTGTTGGGCCGCCGCCAGCCCGCACAGCTCCCGGACGGTCGCGGTCGCCACGCCACGGCCGGCAACATGCTGCGCGACCCGGTAGCCGAGTTCCGCGGTGTGGTCTTCGATGTCGACCAGGTTGAACCTGCCGAGTACCGAGCTGTCCTCGGCGACGAGCAGGTAGAAGGCGCAGATGCCGGCCTCCTGTTCAGCCAGCAAGGCGTTGTACCGGTCGGTGAACTGGTCGAAGTAGTCGTCGCCGCGGTCGGAGATCGAGGCGGCGAAGTAGGCGCGGTTCGCCAGCTCGAAGGCCAGGACCACCGGGGCATGACTGGCATGCAGCCGCTTCAGCTCGGGCATTGCCCGACCTTACCCAGGTGGTGCGCCGGGGCCACCTGATTTCCGCCAGCGGCGGACCGCCCCAGGCCCAAGGCACAATAGCGATCTACGACTGGAGTACCAGCGTGAACTGCTGTCAGCCGGCCAGCGCGCGAATGTAGGCGAGGTTGTCGCGCGTTCGCTCCGCACCCGCCACTCGACCCCGTCGGCGCCGGCCGCGGCCAGCCGCGCGACCGTCTCGGCCGGGGTCCAGTCGGGCGTGGACGCGGTGAACACGGAAAACCTCACAGCGAGCTCCCGAAGTCGACGTCGTCGTGGTCCCCGCGCAGCACTTCGTCGAGCGTCACCGGACGATGCAGCGTGGCCGACGCGTACATGGCGAGCACCGTCGCCAGGACGGTGATCCCGTCGTCGATGCGCACTGCCGGGCGTCCGCCGTTCTCGATGGCGCGGGCGACGTCTTCGTACTGGCGCAGATGCCCCACCACGAAGGAGTCGTCGGGTTTGTGTGCCCCGAAGCGATCGGCCGCCGGTACGACGGACGAGCTTTTGTCTTCCGCAACACCGTTGGTGGCCAGGTACTCCAGCTGGTCCGCGTGGATGACCGCCGATCCGCGCGTCCCCTGCACCTGGATGCGGACCTCGAGGCCGGGGAAGCCGGCCGTGGTCGCGTGCAGCACCGCCAGTGCGCCGGACGCGAAGCGCAGCGTGGCGACGGCGACGTCCTCGGTCTCGATGCATTCGTGCCCGAGCCGCGCGGACTGGGCGAAGACCTCGACCGGGGTCCCCATGAACCACGCGAGCAGGTCCACGGTGTGCACCGCCTGGTTCATGACCGCGCCGCCGTCGAACCGCCAGGTGCCCCGCCACCCGGCCGCGTCGTAGTACTCCTGGGTGCGCCACCAGGGCACCGACGCGACCGCCGAGGTGAGCCGGCCGAGTGCGCCGCCAGCGATCGTCTCGGCGACCACGACGCTGGCCGGATCGAAGCGATGCTGACTGATCACGCTCGCGACCAGCCCGCGGGACTCGGCGTCCTGGGCGACTTCGGACAGGTGGCGGGCTCTCTTGAGCGTCACGTCCAGCGGCTTCTCCACGACCACGTGCCGGCCGGCCAAGAGGGCCTGCTCGACCAGGTCCACGTGCGAACCGGTCGGCGTGCAGACGGCGACGAGATCGATCGGCCGGTCGGTCAGCGCCTCCTCGAGCGTGGCATAGCAGCCGGGCGGATCGTCCGGGAACTCGGCGGCCAGCGCGGCGTTGGCCTCGGCGGCGGTGTCGACGAGCGCGGCGACCCGCAGGCCCGGGTGCCGGCGGATCGCGGCAGCGTGGTTGCGGCCGATGATGCCCGATCCGACGATGACGGTTTGGATCATGCGAGACGTACTCCAATGGCGTCGGTGAGTTTGGCGAACGCGCGGGCGGCCCGGCCGAACTGGGCCGGGCCCGAGAAGCCGCCGGCCGGGCCGGCCACGGTCAGATGCGGCTCGAGCGAGGCGAAGCCGGTGTACCCGTCGTCGCGCAGCGCGGTGAGGGTGGCCGGCAGTTCCCCGTCGCCCTCGCCGGCCGGCACGACCGTACCGTCCGCCGCCAGGGCGTCCTTGACCTGCAGGTACTCGATGTACGGGCGGAGCCGGGCGTACCCGTCGGTGAA
>DASXOA010000114.1:0-9214 GCA_036494675.1 Rugosimonospora sp. | reverse complement strand
ACAAGCCGACCGCCACCGGCTGGGGCCCACGCCGTATCGCCGGAGCGTGGCACGCACTGATGACCCGCCTCGGCTACGACCGCTACCTCGCCCAGGGCGGGGACTGGGGGCATCGTCTCCGTCGAGATGGGCCGGATGCGGCCTCCCGGGCTCGCCGGGGTACGCCTCTTCCTCCCCCAACTCCCCGGCGAGGCACCCCCGCTGGACGGCCGACCCAGCCCCGAAGAAGAGGCCGCGCTGACCCAACAGCGGTGGCTGGGCACCACCGGTGGGGATATGCCCAGGAACAGTCGACCCGCCCGCAGACCCTCGGCTACGGGTTGGCGGACTCGCCCGTCGGACAGGCCGCCTGGATCTACGAGAAGTTCGGCGAGTGGACGGACTCCGGCCACGACCCGGAACGAGTCCTGACCCGCGACGAGATGCTCGACGTGATCACGCTGTACTGGCTCACCGACACGGCGACCTCATCCGCCCGGATCTATTGGGAGTACGCGGCCGCGCCGAGCCCGCCAGGCGTGCCGAACCTGCCCGTCGGGGTCAGCGTCTTCCCCCGCGAAATCATCCGCTTCCCGCGGACCTGGACCGAGCGGAAGTTCCACGACCTCGTCTACTTCAACGACGACATTCCCGCTGGCCGACACTTCGCCGCGTTCGAGCAGCCCGCGCTGTTCACCGACGAGGTCCGCGCATTCGCCCGCGTACTGCGGTAACCCCGGGGCGGGACTCCAAGTGGCGCCGCGTGGCCCGGAACGCCTCAACCGGTCAGCCCGTCGATCGCGGCCACCGAGCGCGGAGGCGGCGGGGTGCGGGTGAACACGTCGAGGCGGAAGTCGTCGTCGAGGTACCCACCGAGGCGCGCCAGACCCGCCATGCCGCCGATCGCCTCGTGTACCTCGTCTCCGCTCCGGTGGTGCTCGGCCACCGGGTGCCGCCAGTGCGCGACGATCAGGTCGCCGTCGGGTTCGAGGCTGCCGCGCGTCCGGTCGAGTACCCGCTCCAACTGGTCGTCGGTGAAGTAGTACAGCACTTCCGACAGCACGATGAGGTCGAAGGTGGCGTCCGGCCAGTCCTGCGGCAGCGCCTGCCGCTCCACCCGGACGTGCGGGTGCTCCGCCAGCCGGCGGCGCGCGCGCTGCACCGCCGCCGGCACCAGGTCGCCGCAGAGCAGGCTGGCGCAGCGCGGGGCGAGCAGCGTGGACAGTACGCCGATCGAGCAGGCCGGCTCGAAGCCCGACCGGTACCGGGGGCGGGGCAGGCAGGCCGCGGTCAGCTGGTACTTGCGGCGGTCGTACCAGCGGGTCTCGAACTCCCACGGGTCGGCGCTGCCGGCGTACATCCGCTCGAAGTATCCGGTGTCCACGGTCATCGGAACAGCACCTCGAACGGCCGGGCGAATCGGGCCAGCACGTGGGGCGGCAGGATGGTGACGCCGTCGATGTCGGCGATCTGGGTGGCGAACGCGTCGATCGCGTGCGCCTTCACGGGTACGACCGCCGGGTCGAGCGGTACCCGATGAGCGCGGTCCCACGGTACGCGGGGGTCGTCCGGCCGCGTCCAGTGCCACATCCAGATGGGGTACTCCCAGAGCACCGCACCGGTGCGCGCGCAGGCGGTCGCGGCGGCCCGGCCGACGGCCTCGTGGTCGGGGTGGCCGTCGCCGCGCCAGGTCGCCAGGCACTGCCGGCCCGGAGCCAGCAGCCATACCAGCGCATCGGTCAGGGCCGCCTCGTCGATGCCGCCATCGGGTTGGCGCAGCCGGTGCGTCCGGGCGTCGACGCCCAACCGGTCCAGCGCCTGGCGGCTCTCCTCTGGCCGCAGCCGGATGAGGTCGTCCGGCGTCACGACGGTGGTGTGCGGGTGGGACGCCTCGCCGTCGGTGACCGCGACGATCTCCGCGCGGCCGGTGCTGGCTAGCAACCCGCCGACGCCGAGGATCTCGTCGTCGGGGTGCGGCGCGACGACCACCGGGAACTCGAATCCACCGGGGGCGACCGACGGCCACGAGGCACCGGCGAGCCACTCCCCCCACTCCGTCTCCGCGGTGCCTAGCCCCTCGATCACGGCTACCACGGCCACCACTCCCCTTCCGCCGCGGCGCCGCCGGCCGCGGTCGCGTCGCGCACCAGTTCGCCGAGGGCCGCCAGATCGGACTCGGCGTGGCTCTGGCGTAGGTAGACCGTGAGGTCTGCCACCCGCCGGGCGTGGGCCGCGTCCAGGCACAGCGGCCCGGCGCCGAGTGCCCGGCCGACCCGGTCGAGGACCTCGGTGGCGGTCGCCTCGGCGACGGCGCGCACCCGCGCGGCCAGCCCCGGCACGCGCCGCCCTGGATCCGCGTCGACGAACGCCGCCGAACGATCCAGCAGTGCTTGGCAGGCCGCCAGCCGCGCCGCGACGGCACCGAGGTGCGCCAGCGCGTGAGGGCCGATGTCCCGCTCACGGGCGGCGTCGCGCAGGCTGTCCGCCACCCCGGCGGCGACCCCGTACCAGCAGGCTGCGACGCCGATCCCGCCGTGCCAGAATCCCGGCCGGTCCACGTACCGGCCCGGCTCCCCCACCGGCTGCGCCGAAGTGTCGGCGAACCGCACGGTACGGCTGTCGCTGGCGGCCATGCCCACCGCCGGCCAGGTGCCCGGGATCGGAACGGTCTGCGCGACGTCCACCGCGAAGAGCCGGATCTGTTCGCCGTCCCGGGCCGTGACCAACGCGCGCTGGCACCCTCCGGCGCCGGAGCACCACGGCCGCTCTCCCTTGAGCAGCCAGCCCTCGCCGCCGCGGGTCGCCGTCAGCGACCGCGGCACGGCGGCCCACACGCCCCACAGCCAGGGGCCCGGATCCGGCCCGCCGAGTTCGGCGAGGATCGCCACCGCGTCGACGTGCCCCTCGGCCAGCCGCGCGAACACCGGGTCCGCGCGGCCCCACCGGGCCAGCGCCGCCCACCGCCGCGCGGTGTCGCCGCCGCCCGGCGGCGGCAGGTCGAGCATGCCGTCGACCCGCGCCCGCCGCACCACCTCGGCGACCGGGCCGGGGCGGTCGCCCCCCGGTCGGTTCACGCGCCACCAGGCGTGCCAGGCCCGGGCCGCGCCGTCGCTCGTACCGTCGCCGGCCGCGTCCCCGGCGACCGGACCGTCCCCCATCAGGTCGTCGTTCGTCACGACCGAGCAGGTGCCCCCGGCGATCGCCGGCCAAACGGCACCCCCGGCCTGGGGACCTGCGGTGACGATGTCCGCGGCGCGCCGGCGGTGTGGATTAGCCGGGAGCGCCACGGGGTAGACCACCTCCGATTCGGAGCCGACCGACCTCCTGGAGCTGGGGATCCTCATGGACAAGAAAGAATTCGTCGAGCTGCTCAACAAGGACCTGTCGACGGAGTACCAGTCGATCGTGCAGTACACGCAGCACATCGCGACGATCAAGGGCGCGCAGTACCAGGCGCTGATCGAGGAGCTGCGCAAGCACGTCGCGCAGGGGCTCAACCACGCGATGACCCTGGCCGACCAGGTCGATTTCCTCGGCGGCGTGCCCACCGTCGCGGTCCCCGACACCGTCAGCGAGCCGGACGACGACGCCGCGCTGCGCCAGGACCTCGACCTGGAGACCGCTCAACTCCAGCGGTACCGGGACCGCGTCGCCCAGGCCCAGGAGTTGGGCCTGCCCGATGTCGCGGAGGCGCTCAAGCCGCTGTTGACGCAGACCCAGGACCACGTGATGGACCTGCGCACGGCGCTCGGGGAGTGAACGGTGCGCTGACCCTCGGCGCCGACGACGACCACGAGCGGGCCACATGCCTGACCGGGCGGCCATGAACCGGATCGGCGTGGTGGTGCCGGCGCACAACGAGGCCGCCCTGATCGGTCGCTGCCTGGACTCGATCGTGCTCGCCGCGCGAGGCTGCGCCGCACGGGTCGACGTCGTGGTGGTGGCCGACTCCTGTGTGGACGGTACCGCCCGCCTCGCCCACACGATGGGAGCCCGCGTCGTCGAGATCGGCGCCGGCAACGTGGGGCGGGCGCGGGCGGAGGGCTGCGAGGCGTCGCTGCGCGACGCCGCAGGCGACCTCTGGCTGGCGCACACCGACGCGGACTCGGCGGTGCCGCGAGACTGGCTCGCGCGGCAACTGCGCTACGCCGGGCACGGCGCCGAGGTCGTGGCCGGCGCCGTCGAGGTGGACTCCTGGCTGGACTGGCCCGCCGCGCTGCGAGGCAGGTACGAGGCGTTCTACGCCGGCGAACAGACGGCCGGACGGCACCACATACACGGCGCCAACCTTGGCCTGTCCGCCCACGCGTACCGCGCCGTGGGCGGGTTCCGGCCGCTGGTCGTGGGTGAGGACCGTGCGCTGATCGCCGCCGCGGAGCGGACCGGCCTGAGCGTCGCCTACCCCACTGATCTCGTCGTGCGCACCAGCGGCCGCCGCGGCGGCCGCGTCGACGGCGGCGGATTCCACCAGTTTCTCGCCCGGATGGAATCCGGAGGCCCCGGGCACGGCGCCGACGATCCCCCGTCGTGGTTTCCGCTCCATGACGACGGGTACCCGGCGTCATGGCAGCGATCCTGTTCGACGTCGACGGCACCCTGGTCGACACGACGTACCTGCACGCGGTGACGTGGTGGCAGGCGCTCATCCAGCACGGTCACCGCGTACCGATGGCCCGGATCCATCGAGCCGTCGGCATGGGGTCGGACCGGCTGCTGCCGTACCTGCTCGACGAACAGCCGGACGACGATCAGATCGCGGCGCTGACGGCAACCCATGCCGCGCTGTACCGGCCCTACTGGCCGCACCTCGTACCGCTGCCCGGCGCCGGCGATCTGCTGCGCACCTGCGCGGCACGTGGCCTCGACGTCGTGCTGGCCTCCTCAGCGTCGGATGACGAACTGGCCGCGCTGTGCGAGGTCCTGGGGGCCGATGAGGTCATCACGGCGGCGACCAGTGCAGCGGACGCGTCGACGAGCAAACCCGCCCCGGACATCCTCCAGGTCGCGCTCGACCGCAGCGATGCGGCGAAGGGCCAGGCGGTATTCGTCGGTGACTCGGTCTGGGACGTCGAGGCCGCGGACCGCAGCGGCATACCGTGCATCGGCGTGGAGTGCGGCGGCACCAGCCGGTACGAGCTTCGTGAAGCGGGTGCCGTCGAGGTGTACCGCGACCCGGCGGCGCTGTGCCGGGAACTCGACCGGGCCACGCGGTGGCTCACCGTCAACTGACGGCCGTGCGGTACCTCTCCGCGTCGCCACGGCGCAGGGTCAATCCGTTGCCCGGCCGG
Source organism: Rugosimonospora sp. (assembly GCA_036494675.1). Lineage (GTDB taxonomy): Bacteria > Actinomycetota > Actinomycetes > Mycobacteriales > Micromonosporaceae > Rugosimonospora. The sequence goes on along the minus strand of DASXOA010000114.1, from coordinate 3,947 downwards.
GACGGATCGGCGGCGACGGTACCACCGGTGGCCGCGACGGCCCCGTCGAACAGCAACCGCTCGATCCGGACGTGGTCGTGGAACCACTCCAGGTGGCGCAGGTTCGGCACGGCCGCCGCGACGGCGAGATGCTGATGGGGCGCGGTGTGTCCGGAGACCTGAAGGCCGTGTGCCGCGGCGACGGCGGCGACGCGGAGGAATTCGCTGATGCCTCCGCACCGTGTGACGTCGGCCTGCAGGCAGTCCACGTAGGGCGCCATGCGGGCGAAGTAGGGCAGGTCGTACCCGTACTCGCCGGCGGCGACGTCACAGGCCACCGCGTCGCGGACCACCCCGAGCCCCGCGAGGTCGTCGGAGGAGACCGGCTCCTCGAACCAGTCCACCCGCAGGTCGGCGGCCTGGTGCGCCAACCGGACCGCCTGCTTGCGGGTGTACCCGCCGTTGGCGTCGACGAACAGTTCGGCGTCGTCGCCGATGGCGCGCCGGGCGGCGGCCATGCGGGCCAGGTCCCGGCCCGTGTTCGTCCCCCACGACTCACCGATCTTGATCTTCACGCTCGGGATGCCGTCGTCGTGGACCCAGGTGGACAGCTGACGGTGCTGCTGCTCATCGCTGTAGGTGGTGAAGGCGCCGCTGCCGTAGACCGGTATGCGATCACGGGCGGTGCCGAGCAGCCGGCTCAGGGACTGGCCGTGCAGGCGTGCCTTGAGATCCCATAGCGCACAGTCCACGGCGGACAGAGCCATGCCGGCCACCCCGGGGCGTCCCGCGTTGCGGACGCACCGGTGCATCGCCATCCAGGCCGCCGGAATGTCGTCCGGGTTCTGATCCCGGACCACCGGTTCGAGCAGGTCCCGGATCAGGCCGGCGACGGCCGGTGGCCCGTAGGTGAAGCCCAGGCCGGTGACCTCGGCGCTGGTGGCTTCGACGAGGAGGAGGGTGGTGCTGTCCCAGCTCAGTGTCCCATCGGCCTCGGGTACCTCGGTGGGGATCCGGTAGGCCGAAACCTGAAGGCTGATGCTCACGCGGCTCACCCGGCCAGAGAGGGGATGATCTCCTTGCAGTACAGGTCGATCATCTGCTCATCGTGCGGACCGACCGGCGCGACGAACAGCGTGTCGTACCCGGCGTCACGGTAGGTGTCCACCATCGCCCGGTGCACCTCGGGATCGGGGCCACAGGCCATCTTCACCATGTCGGGAGTGACCAGCTCGCTGGCCTGCTCGAAGTGCTCCGGAGTGGGCAGCACCTGGGCGAGTTCGCCGGGCAGCCCTTCGTTGGCCCACAGCCGGTGCGCGATGCCGCGGGCCTGGTGCTCGGTGGCCGCGTAACAGGCTTTGGCGCCGGCCCATGCCGGCTTGTCCTTGCCCTCGCCCGCCCGGAACCGGTCCACCGAGTCCTTGTCCGGCTTGACGCTGATGTACCCGTCGCCGACGCGGGCCGCCAGATCGGTGGCGCGTGGACCGAACCCCGAGACGTAGACGGGCACCGGTTCGTCGGGAACCGTGTACAGGCGGGCATGCTCGACCGTGTAGTACTCGCCGTCGTGGTTGACCACGTCGCCGGACCACAGCGCGCGCATCACGTCGACGGCCTCCTCCAGCATCTCCAGCCGCCGGGGGGCGGTCGGCCACGCGTCGCCGAAGATGTGCTCGTTGAGCGCCTCACCCGAGCCGACCCCCAGCGTGAAGCGTCCCCGGTTCATGACCGCGCTGGTCGCCGCGGCCTGAGCGATCACGGCCGGGTGGATGCGCAGGGTGGGGCAGGTCACCGCGGTGGTGATCGGCAGATCGGTGACCTGGCTGACCGCGCCGATGACTGACCAGACGAACGGTGACTGTCCCTGCGCGTTGTTCCACGGATGGTAGTGGTCGGAGATCCAGAGCGCGGTGAACCCGGCCTTCTCGGCCAGTCGTGCCTGCCGGATCAGGTCCGCGGGGCCGTACTCCTCACAGGACAGTCCGTAGCCGATGCGCATGATGTCCCCACCTCTCTCGCGCCTTGTGTCCGTTGCGCCGGCTACCCGATGTCGGCGGCGCCGAAACCGGCCGGTCCGAGCTGGTTGATGGCTGTGAGAACGCCGGGCGTCTGCCAGGGTTGGCGCGACAGCCCGTCGGGTACCCGGCGGCATGACTGCGATCGTTTCCGAGGCTCTGATCGCCCGGCTGGCCGAATGGGGTGTCGACACCGTCTTCGGTCTGCCCGGGGACGGCATCAACGGAATCATGGAGGGGCTACGGCGCCACCAGGACAAGGTGCGCTTCGTCCTGGTGCATCACGAGGAGGCTGCGGCGTTCATGGCCACCGCGCACGCCAAGGCGACCGGCCGCATCGGGGTGTGCCTGGCGACCTCCGGGCCGGGCGGCATCCACCTGGCCAACGGCCTCTACGACGCGAAACTCGACCACGCGCCGGTGCTCGCCATCACCGGCATGCAGGAGACCAGCGTGCTGGGCACCGGGTACCAGCAGGAGGTCCACCTGGACCGGCTGTACGCGGACGTCGCCGAGTACAACGAGATGGTCACCAACCCGGCCCAGTTGCCCGGACTGGTGGACCTCGCGATCCGCACCGCGTACGCCCGCCGCGGCGTGGCCCACCTGACCATCCCCAACGACATCCAGGTCGCCGAGGCCGGCAAGAACCCGTGGCCGTCCGTGGCGCCGGCGCACGCGCCGACCACGTCGCCGGTGTACCTCTCCCCGCCGGTGCGCCCTCGCGACGACGACCTGAACGCCGCCGCCCGGGTGCTCAACCGGGGCGAGCGGGTCGCGATCCTCGCCGGGATCGGCGCCCGGGGCGCCGGCCGGCTGGTGGAGCAGGTCGCCGATGTGCTCGGCGCGCCGGTCATCAAGACGCTGTCGGGCAAGATGGTGGTACCCGACGACTCGCCGTACACGACCGGCGGCATCGGCCTGCTGGGTACGGCGCCCACCGCCGAACTGGTCGACGACATCGACACGCTGCTGATGCTGGGCACCAACTTCCCGTACACCAAGCACCTGCCGGAGCCGGGCAAGGTGGCGGTCGTCCAGGTCGACATGGACGCGGCCCGGGTCGGTACCCGGCTGCCCACCGACGTACCGCTGATCGGCGACGTCGGGGCCACCCTCACCGCGCTGCTCCCCCTGCTGCGGCGCCGCGAGGACCGCGGTCACCTGGAGAAGTACCAGGAGAAGATGAGTGACTGGCGGTCGAAGATGGCCGCGCTGGAGTCCGCGGAGCGCGACCCGATCGCACCGCAGTACCTGGCCCACCTGCTCGACGACCTGTGCACCGACGACGCGGTGCTCACCTGCGACTCGGGCACCATCGCGACCTGGGCCGCCCGGCACTGGCAGGTCCGCGGGAACCGGGAGTTCTACCTGTCCGGCAACCTGGCCTCGATGGCGCCCGGGCTGCCGTACGCCATCGCCATCCAGCACGCGTACCCGGGGCGGCAGGTGGTCGCGTTCGTCGGCGACGGCGGCTTCGCGATGCTGATGGCCGAGTTCCACACCGCGGTGTGGCACCGGCTGCCGATCAAGGTGGTCATCAACAACAACGCCGGGCTGGGCCAGATCCTGTGGGAGCAGATGGTGCTCGGCTACCCCGAGCACGGGGTCCGCTTCGGCGACCCGCAGCCGGACTACGCCGGGTGGGCGCGATCGACCGGCGGGTACGGCGTGCGGGTCGAGAAGGCCGCCGAACTGCCCGACGCGCTGCGCACCGCCCTCGCGGTCGACGGGCCGGCACTGGTCGACGTCGCGGTCGACCCGAACGAGCCGCCGATGCCCGGGAAGGTCACCTACGAGCAGGCCAAGAAGTTCGCCGAGGCGTTCCTGCGCGGCCAGCCGCACAAGACGGCCATCGCCACCACCCTGTTCAAGGACCGCATGCAGCAGCTCAAGGACCGCTGATGGCCATCGTCACGCTGCCCGTACCCCGGGCCCGCAGGCCCAGTGAGG
>DASXOA010000113.1:0-2036 GCA_036494675.1 Rugosimonospora sp. | reverse complement strand
GTGCTGGACGGCTCCAGCAGCACCAGGCTGGCCGCTCCGGCCGCCCCGAGCGCCAGGCCGGCGACCATCGGAGGGCGTGGACCCAGCCGCGCGGTGAGCCGGCCGGTGACCGGGGACAGTGCGGCCAGCGGTACGAACAGCGGCAGGAGCAGCAGCCCGGCCCGGAGCGGATCGCGTCCCTGCACGTCCTGCAGGTACAGGGTGGTCAGGTAGATGGTGCCGTTGCCGACCAGGTTCATCACCAGCGCGACCGCGTTGGCGCCGGTGAACGCTGGTACCCGCAGGAGCGCCGACGGCAGCAGCGGGTCCCGGGCACGCCTCTGTACGGCGACGAACCCCGTACCGGCGAGCACCGCTACCGCGCCGGCAACGAGTGCTCCGGTGGACGGCCCGGTACGCCCGGCCGTGATGACCGCGAACACCAGCGCGCCCAGCGCCAGGGCGGCGGCGATCAGCCCGGGAAGGTCCAGTGACCGGCGACGGGCCCGGGTACCCGGCCCGACCAGGCGCGGTACGGCGACCAGCGCGACCGCGACCACCGGCAGGTTCACCAGGAACACCGAGCGCCAGCCCAGCGTGGTGACCAGCAGCCCGCCCAGCAGCGGGCCGGCGGGCAGGGACAGGGCCGATATGGCGGCCCAGATGCCCAGCGCGCGGGCCCGCTCCGCGGCCTGCGGGTAGGCGTCGGCGATCACCGCGATGCTGCCGGGCAGCAGCAGCGCCGCCCCCGCACCCTGAACCGCCCGGGCCCCGATCAGCATGGCCGGATCGGCGGCGAGCCCGCACCCGGCCGAGGCCACCCCGAAGACGGCCAGCCCGGTCATGACGATCCGGCGGTGGCCGAGCAGGTCGCCGAGGCTGCCGCCGGCCAGCAGCAGGCTGGCGATGGCCACCGCGTAGGCGTCGACGACCCATTGCAGCCCCGAGGCGTCCACCCCCAGGTCCCGCCGGACCGTGGGCAGCGCCACGTTGACGATCGTCACGTCGAGCAGGATCAGGAACATCCCGACGCACATCACCGCCAGCACCAGCGCGCGCCGGCGATCCGGCCGGACTACGCCGCGACGGGTCTCGTCGGCCGTGTCCAACGTGTTCATGGCTCCAGTCTGGGGCGGAAACACTTCCATGGCCGTGGAAGCGTCGTCGCGGCAGACTGGATGGATGAGCACCGGTACCGCGGCCGCCGGCACCCGCGGCGGGGACGCCGACATCGCCCGGACCTGCTACGACCACCTGGCTGGGTCGCTCGGCGTCGTGGTCACCCAGGCGCTGATCGACAAGGACGTTCTCGTCGCCACCGACGGAACGCGCGACACCGCCCGCCGCCCCGGCGACCGGCTGTCCGCTCCGGTCCGGCACCACCCCTACCGCCTGGGCTCCGCCGCCGGCGAGGTGCTGGGCGGCCTCGGCGTCGACCTGCCGGCGCTTCTTCCGGGTACCTCCGGCAGCACCCGGCCCGTGCTGCGGTTCTGCCTGGACTGGACCGAGCAGCGTCACCACCTCGCCGGCGCTCTCGGCGCCGCCCTGACCACCGCCCTTCTCGACGCCGGCTGGATCGCCCGGCGCCGGGGGCCGCGCGAGATCGAGGTGACCACGGCTGGAGCGACCGGAATCGAGGAGGTCCTCGGTATCCGCCCCGCCGCGCTCGCGCGCGTCCGCTGAATCGCGACGGTCGAGCATTGTGCGAGAAATCCGGCTGACCGCCATTTCCGGTTCGCCATTCGACGGAATTCGACAATGGCGGGGTCGCGTGACCGGCTGATCGACCCGGTATCCGTGCGGCAACTCGTCGGTGATGCGGAACCAAACGGTTAGCCCCGCGCGTACCCGCGGTGCCTTTATCCCACCGGCGCCGTCCACTAGGGTGGACGCCAATCGGCCGGCGTCATTGTGCTTTCCGTGTTCCGTGTTCCGTGTTCCGTGTTCCGTGTTCCGTGAGCCCGGCCGAGGGCGGGGATTCGCGTGAGGTGCGGATCGCGACCGCGTGCGATCGTCCGGGGCCCGCGCCGGCGCGACGTTGCCCGGTGGCCCTATGA
>DASXOA010000112.1:0-2844 GCA_036494675.1 Rugosimonospora sp. | reverse complement strand
CGGACGAGAAGATCTGCTTCTGGGGCGGCTGGGGCGGCTCGATCATCCTCATGGACCTCGGCCGCCGGATGACGGTCTCCTACATGATGAACAAGATGGGACCCGGCGTCGTCGGCTCCGACCGGAGCGGCGCCTACGTCGCGGCGGTCTACGACGCACTGACCCAGTAGACGCGACGGGGGCCGGAGAGGCAGACACCTCTCCGGCCCCCGGCGAGTTAACTAACGGCGGAAGAAGAACGCCGGTCCGTGCGGCGTGCCCACTCCGGTCTCATTGTCGTAGCCCGGGGTGTCGTGCAGGGTCGAGCTCTGCACGTCGACGGTCTGCAGCCGGTAGAGCTTGCCCTGGCTGTTGTCCACTCCGTTCACGAACTCGGTGCGGACCTGAGCCACCGGTGAGGTCGGCGCCACGATGTCGTGCAGCGCCGAGGTGCCGAGCAGCTTGTAGTACAGCGGGTTGATGAACCCGAGCGGGTGATGGTGTGCCTGGTTGGCCACTGCCACCACGCCGGCCAGCAGCGGGGAGGACAGGCTGGTCCCGCCGATGCGGTACTGGTCCCAGTAGGTCCCGTCCGGGAACACCTGGGTCTCGCCCACCAAGAAGCCGGTGTTGGGGTCGCCGGGCATCGCGATGTCCGGCACCGCCCGCATCGGGGTGCTGCCGTTGGCCTGCGAGATGCTGGCCGGCACCTTGCCGGCCTGGTACCACGGCTGGGTGAACAGGTCGCTGGTCCCGCCGCCGCCACCGGAGCTGTAGGTGCCGGGCGGAGCCGGGGTCCAGGCCCCGTTGGTCAGCACCGAGTACGAGGTCTGCCAGCCATGCTCGTCCAGCCACTGGCCGTGGCGGCCGATGAACACGCTGGTGCCGCCGACGCCGGTGACCAGGGGCAGGTCGGCCGGGAACTCCACGGTCTTGGACGCCAGGTCGGTGCCGCCGGCGGTGTGGTCGCCGGCGTCGCCGGAGGAGAAGTTGACCGTGATCCCGGTCAGCGCCGCCTCGGTGGAGAACTGCTCGTAGAACTCCACGTAGTCGGTGCCGAGCAGGGCGATGTCGTCGGTCCCGTCGGTCCAGGAGTTGGTGATTACGTCGGCGACGTGGTTGTCGATCGTCGCGGCCCAGGCGTTGTCCAGGCCTTCGAGGCAGTTAGATGCCCCGACGTAGACGATCTTGGCGCCGGGCGCCATCGCGTGCACGGCCTCGACGTCGAGGGTCTCCTCGCCGTACCAGCCCTGGGCTCCGCACAGCTCGACGTTGTCGAAGTCGTTCGGGCCGGGGATGATCTGGGAGAACTGGCCCGGCTTAAACAGCGGCTGGTGGTGAACCTTGTTGTACTTCTGGGCGTCCTGGTAGATCGTCGGCGCGGCGTACGCGTCGGTGATCGCCACGGTGGTCCCGCGGCCGTTGATGCCCGCCTTGAGCAGCCCGCTCTCGCCGTAGGCCGCCTGGTACTGCTGGGGCGTGTACCCGCAGACCGCGTAGGGCTGGTGCTTGCCGTAGGCGGGCGGCTTGTCGGTGGCGACCTTCTGCGCGTAGTACTTCGAGCACGGCTGTACCCCGAACCGGGCGCCGGGCGGCGGGCCGGGTTCGGTGTCCGCGGTGTGCTTGATGGCGGTGCCCTGGTCGATTCCGATCACGCCGCTGATCGCGCCGGTGACCGCGGCCGGGGTGCCGGCCGGCAGGGACAGCTGCGAGTTGTTCGCCTGCACGTTCTTACCGAGGTCGGAGTCGTTGTGCACGGTCGTGTCGAAGGTGCTCTCCACCTTGGCGACCGAACCGCTGGCCTCCACGTACATCCCGCTCTGCAGGGTCTTGGTGATCTGGAAGCCCTCCGCGCGGAGCCAGTCCTGCACCGCGGTGACGGAGGACTTGGCCGGGGCGTAACGGGCGTTGAACTGCGCGTTGGTCAGCCACTGGCCGTAGCTAGAGCTGGACGGGTCAGAGATCGTCTTCAGGGTGGCCATGGCGCCGGCTTGATCGCGCATGCCGAGCAGAATGCCGAAGTTCATCTGCTGCGCGGACGAGCTGGCGCCATTGTCGTGCGCCTGGTGCAGCCACTTGGGCATGGTGCCGTCCAGCGGATGCCGGCCTTGCGGCGCGGCCGAAGCGGCTCCGGCTGCGGCCGTCAGGCCGATGACGGTGCCGCTGGCCAGCAAGCCGATGGCCACCCTACGGACGAATCGAGACGAGCCCATACGCAGTCCCCCTTAACGGGAAGAAATCCGCCAAAAGCAAACTCCGCTAGCTAACCCCCAGCTCAGGAGCGCGTCAAGTGGCCTGGGGAGAGTGATACCCGTTCGAGACGTGAAATCATGAACCGTCGGGCGGGCCGGTCCGTTATAGCCGCAGCAGCTCGCGCAGCGCGGCCAGCACGTCGCGCACGGCGCCGCGGGCGGTGATCTCCGGGTCGCCGAGCGACAGCGGGATGCCCATCCCGTCGGCGGCGGCTACGGCGAGCACGGCGACCGTGTCCGGGTCGTGCCGGCCGCCGAAGACCCCCTGCTCGATGCCGCGCCGGACCACGCTCGCCACCAGTTGCCGCCAGGCGGTGTTGTCACGCAGGGCGTCGGCGCGCATCTCCTGGTCGCGCAGGCCGAAGTGCCAGGATTCGATCCACAGCCGCCCGCCGCCGGGCGTATCAGGGGCGTATCCGGTCAGGGACGTGGTGAGGATCTTCTCCAGCTGGTCCCACGGGTCGTCCAGGCTGGCCACCTCGGCTTCCAGCGCCGCGATCTCCGCGCTGGACGCGTGCCGGAACGCCGCCACCAGCAGGTCCTCGCGCGAGCCGAAGTAGTACTGCAGGGTGCTGACCGGGACGCCGCTTTCGGCCGCCACGTCGGCGAAGCG
>DASXOA010000111.1:0-31436 GCA_036494675.1 Rugosimonospora sp. | reverse complement strand
GTCGATCGCTCGGTCACCTGCTCAGCCCTTCATCCGTGTCGCCTCCGGCGGTCGCGACCGCCGGACTGTGGTCTCTCCGGTCACCGGCGCGCTCGCCGAGTACCGCCGAAAGCCGGTCCAGCAACGGCGCGACGATCCGGGTCGGGGAGAAGCGTTCCCGGGCGAGGCGCCCGGCCCGCTCCCGCAGCCGGTCCAGTTCGGCGCGGTCGCCGGCCAGCCGCCGCAGGGCCCCGGCCAGCGCGTCCGGGTCGCCGGGCGGCACCAGCACGGCGGCGTCCCCGAGCGCGCGGCGCTGCGGCGGGGTGTCCGACGTGATGATCGCGCAGCCGGCGGCGGCGCCCTGGAACACCTTGTTTGGCACCACCCGGCGCGCCTTGGGCCCGGTGCCGAAGATGCCGAGGCAGACGTCGTGCGCGGCGACCAATCCGGGCAGTTCGGCCGCCGGTACCCAATCCAGCCAGCGCACGTCCGGGTTGGCGGCGGCGGCGTGCCTGGCCTCGGCCGCGTCCTGCCCGGTACCGATCATGGTGACCCGTATGCCGGAGCCGGCGAGCGCGGCCAGCGCGGCACCGATCACCGGGGTGCCCTGTAACGGTGTGTAGAGACCGTAGAACACGACGCGTAGCGGACCCGGCTCCGGCTGCGCTCCGGGAGTGCCGCCTGGGCGGTGCTCGCCTCCGCCAAAGCCCGGCTCCGGCTGCGCTCCGGGGAAGGACCAGGCGGTCGGCGCACCCACCGGGACGACGACGCCGCGGGGCCGGTGCCGCTCGGGCAGGGCGGCGAGGTGCTCCTCGGTGTCGACCAGGATCACATCCGCGGCGCGCAGGGCGGCGGAGTCGATCAGGGTCAGCAGCGCCCCGCGGACGCCTCCGCCCGCCCGCCGGTCCCGGGCCGTGTCACTCGCCCCGATCAGGTGGTCCAGCAGCACCGGGACTCTTCGGAAGATCAATCTCGCCAGGTGGACATCGAAGTGGCCGAGGTAGCCGACGAGGACCGCGTCCGGCCGGGGAGCGCCGCGGGCGGCCCGCGCCAGGACCGTCCAGCACCGGGCGATCCGGACAAGCAGCCCCGCCACCCGCCACGGCTGGGTCAGCATGGCGACCCGGCCCGCCGTGTCCAGGCCCAACGGGGCGTTACACTCGGTGACCTCGACGCCGCTGGCCCGCAGTCCCTCGGCGACCGTGGCGACGCGCGGGTGCATCGCGGCATCGTAGGTGCCGAACACGAGTACCCGCATGACGTCACACCCTAGTGGGACGCGCCGGGCCACCGGAAACGCTCCTCGAACGATCCGCCTCGTGATCGAGTCCTCACCGCCGTCCGGCCGGGTCGGTCGACTCACTAAGCTCGCACCATGCCCGAGCAGCCGGTCGCCGCCGCGCCGGCCGGCCGGCCGCTCGCCGACCCGCCCGCGCCCGCGCGAGGGATGCGCGGCCGGCTGTCCACCGCCGGCCGGCTGCTGACCGGGCGCGCCGTGCGGTGGGGCTTCGTGGCGCTGGCCGTGGTGCTGTGCGGTCTGGAGATCCGCGACCAGTGGCCGGCGGTGCGGACCGCGCTCGGGCACCTCGGCATCCTGCCGGTGGCCGGTGCGCTGCTGGCCGTCCTGCTCGGCCTCGCCGCCGGGATGCAGTCCTGGCGGGTACTGCTGTCGGCGCTCGGTTCGCCGCTGCCGCTGCGTGCCGCCGCCGGGGTGGTGTTCGTCGGGCAGTTGGGCAAGTACGTTCCGGGCTCCATCTGGCCGGTACTCGCGCAGATGGAACTGGGCCGCGCCCACCGGGTACCGCGCCGCCGCTCGGCGACCGCGTCGCTGTTGACCATGCTGCTGTCGCTGGCGGCCGGCCTGATCGCCGCACTGCTCACGCTGCCGTGGCTGGCCGGGGGACCCACCGCCCGGTACCGCTGGGCGCTCCTGCTCGCCCCGGTCCTGCTGGCCTGCCTGCACCCGCGCGTGCTCAACCCCGTCCTGGGGCGGTTGCTGCGGTTGGTCCGGCGGCCTCCGCTTGAGCGGCCGCTGACCCTGCGCGCGGTGTCCTCCGCGCTGGCGTGGGCGCTCGCGTCGTGGCTGCCGTACGGGGCGCAGGTCTGGCTGCTCGCGGTGCGGCTCGGCGCGCCGTCCGGCCGGGCCGCGGTACTGGCCGTCGGAGGGTTCGCCTTCGCCTGGAGCGTCGGTTTCCTCGCGGTGTTCGTGCCGGCCGGAGTCGGCGTGCGTGAGCTGCTGCTGGTCCCGGTGCTGGGTACGGTGCTGCGGGTCGGTGACGCGACCGCGATCGCGCTGGTGTCCCGCCTGCTGATGACGGCGGGCGACCTGTGCGCGGCGGGCATGGCCGCCGCGTTCACCCGGCGTGCCCGCACCGTTGGCGGCGGGCTCGACGGTGGCCCGGTCGAGGTCGATCCGTCCGACGGCGGCCCGTCCGACGAGGGGCCGGCCGACGGTGGGCGGCCGATGGCGGCCGGGTCCGGGCCGCGGTGAGCGAGGCCGCGGAGGGACGCGGATACCGGGGGTCACCCTCCGGAACGCGGACTCCGGAGCCCGTGGCCGGTGAGGCCGCTTCCGGCGAAGCGGTGGCCGCGGCGGAGGCTTCCGGGGCGACGAGTTCAGGGGCGGAGGTTTCCGGGGCCGAGGTTTCCGGGACAGCGGCTCCCGAGGTGGCGGATCCCGGGGCGACGAGTTCAGGGGCGGCGTCGCGGATCGGCGTGGCCGCCATCGCCGGCCTCGCGGCCGTGCTCTACCTCGCGCTGGCGTTCAGCCAGTACCACGCCTTCCGCACAAGCACCTACGACCTCGTCATCTTCGACCAGGCCGAGCGGTCCTACAGCCGGTTCGGGCTGCCGGTCGCGATCGTCAAGGGCATCCACAACGGCTTCGGCACCGGATTCTCCATCCTGGGCGACCACTTCTCGCCGATCCTCGCGGTGCTCGCCCCGCTGTACTGGATCCACAACGGGCCGCAGACGCTGCTGGTCGCCCAGGCGGTGCTGTTCGCCTCGGCGGTCGTGCCGCTGTTCGCCTTCACCCGTCGAGAGTTGGGTGTCCGCCCCGCCTACCTGGTGGCCGTGGGCTACGCGCTGTCCTGGCCGGTGGCGCAGGCGGTCGCCTTCGACTTCCACGAGGCCGCGTTCGCGCCGGTCCTCACGGCGCTGCTGTTCGAGCGCTACTCGGCGCTGCGGCGCGGTCGGGGCCGATGGTGGCAGGTCGCGATCGCCGGGCTGGCGCTGCTGACCGTCAAGGAGGACGTCGGCCTGCTGGTCAGCGCGTTCGGCCTGTGCCTTCTCGCCGGTGGGATCCGGCCCGCGCCGCGCCGCCGGGAGTCGCTGCTGCTGGGGCTGGCGTTCACCGTCGGCGGGTTGCTGGCGGTCGCCGTCACGACCCGGTTCGTCATTCCGGCCTTCGGGGGACGCGCGGACTACTACTGGCGGTACGGGCACTTCGGCGCGACCGTACCGGCGGCGGCGTGGCACATCGTGGCCCATCCGTTCGATGCGCTGCGGACGTTCGTCCAGCCGGCGATCAAGGTACGCACCATGGTCTGGCTGCTGGGCATGGCGGCGCTGGCCCCGCTGGCGTCGCCGTACCTGCTGACGGCGCTGGCACTGCTCGCCGAACGGATGCTGTCCGATCAGGCCGGCTGGTGGGGCCTGGACTACCACTACAACGCGTTCCTGGTGATCCCGCTGCTGTGTGCCGGGGTCGACGGTGCCGCGCGCATCCAGCGCTGGTGCGCGGGTCGGCGAACCGGTCTCCCGGCCGGTTCCCGGTCGGCGTCCCGGGTCGGTGCGCGGATCGGATCGTTCGCCGGGCAACGGGGCGGCCTCGTGTGGGCCTGCGCCGTGCTGGTGGTCGCGCTCGGGGCGCTGCCGTCCTTCGCGTTCGACCGGTTGCTGCACGGTCCGGCCTGGCACCGCGACACCGCGCAGCGGGCGGCGGCATCGGCCGTCGCCCAGGTGCCGGCCGGCGTCACCGTCGAGGCCGCGGACACCCTCGGTCCGCAACTGTCCGGCCGCGACACGGTCCTGCTGTGGGACCGCCTGCCGCGCTGGGCGCCGTGGGTGGTGGCCGACGTGCACAGCCACGAGTTCCCGTTCTGCGACCTGGCCGAGCAGCGCGGACGGGTCGGGTACCTGGAGGGCAACGGGTACCAGGTCCGGTACCAGCGGGACGGTTTCGTGGTCCTGTACCGGCCGGGTGCGCCCCGGCCACTGTCGACCGCCGCATCCCCGGGCTGTCCGTGAAGCGGCTCGTCGCCGCCGGCGCACTGTTCGCGGCATCGGTCGCCGGCTGGACGGCACTGGTCGCGTCCAGTCCCGGCACCTACTGGCAGCAGTCGGACGCGGTGGTGTACCGCGAGGCGGGGCTGGCGGTACGGCACGGTGCGGCGCTGTACGCCCAGACGTTCGGCGTGGCGCACCTGCCCTTCACGTACCCCCCGTTCGCCGCCGTCGTCTTCGCGGCGTTCAGCCCGTTGAGCTTCCCGGCGTGGCAGATGATCCTGGCCGGGGCCGGCCTGTGCTGCCTGCCGCTCGCCGCGCACGCCGCCGTGCGCCTGGCCGCCGGCCCGGGCGACACGTCGCGGACCGGCCGGCTGGCCGTGGCGTTCGCGGTCGCGGCGGTCGGTCTCTGGCTGGAACCGGTGGACCTGACCCTGCACTTCGGCCAGATCAATCTGATCCTGATGGCCCTGGTGCTCGTCGACCTCGCGGCGCCCGACACGGCCCGGTACAAGGGCATCGGCATCGGCATCGCGGCCGGGCTCAAGCTCACTCCACTGATCTTCGTGCCGTACCTGCTGCTGACCCGGCGGGTCCGGGCCGCCACGGTCAGCGCGGTCAGCTTCGCGGGTACCGTCGCGCTCGGCTTCGCCGTGCTCGGCCGGGACTCCGCCGCCTACTGGGCGGGCCAGTTCAGCCGGCCGGGTGACGATCCGGTACGCCTGGTGAACCAGTCGCTCAACGGTCTCGTGCTCCGTGCGTTTCGCGAAGGTCCGGACGCGCACGCCGCGTGGATCGTGGCCGCGCTCGCGACCGGGGCGCTGGGGATCGGCGCGGCGGTGGTGGCCGGCCGTCGCGGGCTGGAACTGCTCGGGGTGTGCCTGTGCGCGGCGACCGGCCTGCTGGTCTCGCCGATCTCGTGGTCGCACCACTGGGTGTACGTGCTGGCCGGGCTCGCCCTCGTCGCCGGCCGGCCGGCGCGGCTCTGGCGTGCCGGGCCGGTGCGCCGGGTGGGCGCACTGGCGGCGGGCACCGTACTCGTCGGGCTGTTCGCGTGGTGGCCGCTGCGCGTGGGCCCGCACGGCGGTATCGATCCGGCGATCGGGATCCACCCCTCCGGCCTGCTGCGGGTGGTGTCCCACGACAACGGCGCCGAACTGCGCTGGACCGGGTGGCAACTGGTGTACGGCGACGCCTACGTCCTCGCCGCGCTGGCCTTCGTGCTGGGCTCGGCCGGCTGGCTCCTCGCCACGGCCCGCCGGCCGCGGCCGGCACCCGGCGCCATCGCGACCGGTTCCGCCGCGCCTGCTTCCGCCGGGGCCGGTTCCGCCGGGGCCGGTTCCGCCGGGGCAGCCGGCAATCGTCCTTAGTTCGTAAAAGGGACGAAACCGCCGAGACCCGGGGCATTACTGTCCGTGGTAATGCTGGTGGCAAGGACTTTGGCAAGCTGCCTGGGTGATGCTGTCGGCAGCGCGAGTTCGCGATTTCCCTTCGCCGCCGGACCTCGCAAAAGGTTACGGATCGTGACGGGGAAAAGCGAATTCGGTGACGGGGCTGGGGAGTGGCCCCGCGTGACGAACGGATCGCGACGGGGCCGGCGAGCAGAGCGAGGCGGAGCGATGAGTGTGCTGGGTGCCGAGCGGATCCGGGTGACGAAGGTGCTGGTCGTTGGCGGCCAGTCCCTGGCCAGAGCCGGGTTGGCCGCGCTGATCCAGACGGCGCGGGGGCTCGAGGTGGTGGGCCAGGTCGGGACGGGCGAGCAGGCCCTCGCGCTGATCCCGGTGCGGCATCCGGACGTGGTGCTCCTCGACATGGATACCGCGGGCATGGACGGTGTCGCCGTGACCGAGGCGGTCCTGTCGCGGGCCGCCGCGTCCCGGCCCCGCGTGCTCGTGCTCTGCGGTGCGGCGCTGGAGAGCGTCGACGCCGCGCTGCGGGCCGGTGCGTCCGGGGTGCTGCTGCGCGACACCGCGCCGGACCGGCTGGTCGCGGCGATCCACACGGTGGCCGGCGGCGAGGGGCTGTTCGCGCCGAGCGTCAGCCGCCGGCTGATCAGCGCGTACGTGCGCCATGCCCGGCCACGCCGGGACCCGCCGCCGAGCCTTCGCGCGTTGACCGGCCGGGAGATCGAGGTGCTGCGGCTGGTGGCCCGGGGACTGTCGAACACCGACATCGCCGGTGAGCTGGTGGTGACCGAGGCTACCGTCAAGACGCACCTCAACCGGACGATGACCAAACTGAACCTGACCAGCCGGGCGCAGGCGGTCGTCGTCGCGTACGAGACCGGTCTGGTCGCGCCCCGGCACGCACTGCCGTAAACGGCCCCACCATGCACTGCCGTAAACGGCCCCGGCACACACTGCCCTGAACGGCCGCTCCACGACAGGGGAAGCGGTGCCGCGCCGCCGAGGGTGCCATCCGGCGACGCGGCACCGCCGGTCAGGTCGTCGTCCAGACGAACGTGGCGCTGCCCGTCGCTCCGGCCGCATCCCGCGCGACCACGGTGACGGTGGTCGTGCCGGCCCTGGTGGCGGCGCCGGAGATGACTCCGGTGGGGCTCATGGACAGCCCGTCGGGCAGCCCCGTCGCGGTGTACGTGACGCCCGTACCGGTCGCCGCGAACGCCCAGTCGACCGTACGGCCCACCGGGCTGCTCATGCCGTGCGGGTTGGCGAGGGTGAGCGTCTGGTTGCCGGCCGCGGAGTCGGCCGCCGCGCCCTTGCCGGCCGCGGAGTCGGCCGCCACGGCGTTGCCGCCCATAGTGGTGGCGACCGTGAGGTTGCCGGCCAGCGGTAGGTTGCGGGAAGAGTCGCCGATGAGGATCTGGTACGTGCCGGCGGTGGTGCTCCACGCGTTGGCGGTGGTGTCCCAGTGCGCCAGGTCGTGCGCGCTCACCGTGAAGTGGACAGTCTGGGACTGGCCCGGGGACAGCGTGACCCGCTGGAAGTTGCGCAGCTGGTGCACCGGCTCACCGGTGGCGGCCGGGTCGCCGACGTAGAGCTGGACCACCTCGGTACCGGCCCGGGAGCCGGTGTTGGTGACCGTGGCGCTGACCGCCGAGTTGCCGCCCGACAGCGCGTGAACCGACAGCGCGCCGAACCCGAAGGTGGTATACGACAGGCCGTACCCGAACGGGAACAGCGGCGCGATGTTCTTCGCGTCGTACCAGCGGTACCCGACGTCCACGCCCTCGGAGTACTGCACCTGGTTGTTGGCGCCGGGCCACTGCGCGGCGGTGTGCGCCGGCACGTCGGCCAGGCTGTTCGGGAAGCTCACCGGCAGCTTGCCGGACGGGTTCACGTCACCGAAGAGCAGTTCCGCCGTGGCGGTGCCGATCTGCTGGCCGGGGTAGAAGCCCTCGAACACGCCGGCCACCTGGTTCAGCCACGGCATCGTGGTGGCGGAGTTGGTGTTGAGCACCACGATGGTGCGGGGGTTCACCGCTGCCACCGACGAGATGAGCTGGTTCTGGTTGCCCGGCAGGTCGATGGTCGTCTGGTCGCTGCCCTCGTTGCCGTAGTTGTTGCTGGCGAACACGATGGCCACGTCCGAGTTCTGCGCCAGCGTGGTGGCCGAGGACAGGTCGCTGCCGTCGTTGTACTGCACCGCGGTGCCCGTGCCGGCGACGCGGTTCTGGATGCCGGTCAGCGGCCACACGGTGCCCGAGCTGGTGACCGTGGCGCTGCCACCGCCGATGCTCTGCACGCCCGCGCCGCCGTCGACGCCCAGGACCGCGATGGAGTGGGTGGTCGAGGTGGACAGCGGCAGTACCCCGTTGTTCTTCAACAGGACGGTGCCCTCCTCGGCGCCCTGCCTGGCCACCGCCGCGTGGGCCGCGGTGGTGACGGTCGCGCCCGGCGAGCCCGTGGGTGCCTTGTCGAACAGCCCGAAGGCGAACATCTGAGTGAGTACCCGGGAAACCATTGTGTCCACAGTGGACTGACTGACCTGGCCGTTCGTGACGGCCTGCTTGAGGAAGTCGGCGTAGAAGTACCCGCCCGGCATCTCCATCGTCATGCCGTTGTTGGCGGAGTCCACAGTGGAGTGAGCCGCGCCCCAGTCGCTGGTGACGAACCCACCGAAGCCGGCCTGCTGGTACAGCGCGGTGTTGAGCAGGTACGGGTTCTGGCACGCGTACTGGCCGTTGACGGTGCTGTACGCGCACATCACCGACGCCGTGGCGCCCTGCGTGACGGCGGTCTGGAACCCGGGCAGGTAGATCTCCTGCAACGTGCGGGTGTCCACGATGGCGTTGTCGGCCGGCCCGTTGCGGTAGGTCTCCTGGTTGTACACGGCCGCGTGCTTGGCCTGGGCCATCACGCCCTGGCTCTGGATGCCGCGGATGTCGGCGGCGGCCATCTGCCCGGTCAGGTACGGGTCCTCGCTGAACGTCTCGAAGTTGCGGCCCCAGCGCGGGTCCCGCGAGATGTTCAGTGTCGGCCCCAGCGCCACGTTCACGCCCTTGCCGGCGAACTCGTTGCCGATCGCCGCGCCGTACTGCTGTTCCAGCGTGCTGTCGAAGGTCGCCGCCTGGGTGACCGCCGAGGGCATCTGGGTCACCCCGCCCATCCCGTCGCCGACCCCGGCCGGACCGTCCTGGAAGCCCATGTTCGGGATGCACAGCGACGGGATCCCGGTCAGGTTGCCGATGTACGGCGAGGAGTTGCCGTTGCCGTGCAGCAGCGAGATCTTCTGGTCCAGCGTCATCCGGGCCAGCAACTGCGACACCCGCTGCGCGATCGGCGCGGTGGAGCCGACCCACGGGCATCCGGGACCGCCGGTCAGCGTCGGCGTCGGGCTCGGGCTCGGACTGGTCGCGCCGCCGGTGCTGTGCACCACGAACTCCCACAGCGAGTAGCCGTACTGGGTGGCGCGGGCGGTGCCGTACAGGCGGATGTAGCGGCCGGTGCCGGTGACGTTCAGGGTCTGGGTGCCGCCGGTACCGGTGGTGGTGCTGTAGATGGTGGTCCAGGTGGTGGCGTTGGCCGACGTCTGGATCTGGAACGCGGTGGCGTACGCGGTCTCCCACTGGAGCACGACCTGGCAGATCGACTGGCTGGCGCCGAGGTCGACCTGGAGCCACTGCGGGTCGCCGAAGGCGGAGGACCACCGGGTGCCGGTGTTGCCGTCGACGGCCGCCGAGGCCGGGTTGCCGGCGTTCTCGGTGGACGACGCGGTGGCCGGGTGGTCGAGGGCGCTGTTGTCGCCGGAGCAGCCGCTGGCGCCGATGGTGCCGTACACCTGGAATTCCCAGAGGGAGTAGCCGTACTGGGTGGCGCGGGCGGTGCCGTACAGGCGGATGTAGCGGCCGGTGCCGGTGACGTTCAGGGTCTGGGTGCCGCCGGTACCGGTGGTGGTGCTGTAGATGGTGGTCCACGTGGTGGCGCCGGTGGAGGTCTGGATCTGGAACCCGGCGGCGTACGCGGCCTCCCACTGCAGGACGACCTGGCTGATGCTGGCGCTGGCGCCGAGGTCGACCTGGAGCCACTGGGGGTCGCCGAAGGCGGAGGACCACCGGGTGCCGGTGTTGCCGTCGACGGCCGCGGAGGCGGGGGTGCCGGCGTTCTCGGTCGACGACGCGGTGGCCGGGCGGCCCTGGGACAGCAGGGTGGCCGCCGCGCTGGCGGTCAGCGAGGTGACGGCCAGGTAGGCGGCGACGAGCGTGGCCGTAGACAGCACGGCCACGGCGAGCCACACCCGGGACCGGGCCGGTCGCCGGATGGGCAGCGGGGGGACGGTACTCATGGATCCTCCTGGGACGGCGGGAGGTGGCGACCGGGCCGCCGGGCGGCGCGGTCGTTGAGAGCGCTCTCCGAGGTGGCTTTGCGGCCTGGCATGCGATTGGATGGACGGCGTCGGCGGCGTCGGAGAGAGCGCTCTCGGCCGAGGCTGCCGGCAGTTCGCCGTCTTGTCAAGACCACGGCCGCCATCGATGCCTTGGGGCGGCGGGCCCGGCACGGTCCCCGGTTCGGAGACCGGCCGGCGGCAGGCGGATAACGGAAACCGGGACGCGTCATCGACCGGCGCCAGGAATTCCGTTATCCGCCGCCGTCGCGCGGGTCCCCGATACAGGCCGGCGCGGCGGCGGCCGTAGCGTACGGGTGCGGAAGGAGCGGGCGTGATGGGTGGAGCCGGTCGGAGCGGACCCGACAGTGCCATGGTGGTGGCCGCGCGGGACGGCGACCAGCAGGCACTCGATGCCCTGGTGGCGCAGTCCCTGCCGCTGGTCTACAACATCGTGGGCCGTGCGTTGAACGGCCACGCCGACGTCGACGACGTGGTGCAGGAGACGCTGATGCGGGTGGTGCGGCACCTGCGCGACCTGCGTGACCCGCACGCGTTCCGGTCCTGGCTCGTGGCCATCGCCGTGCGCCAGGTGCGCGACCGCGAGGCGTACCGCCACACCGCGCTGACCCGGAGCGCCGACCTGGACGCGGCACAGGCGGTGCCCGACCCCGCCGCGGACTTCGCGGAACTCACCATCCTGCGGCTCGGCCTGACCGACCAGCGCCGCGAGGTCGCGGAGGCGACCCGGTGGCTGGAGGAGGACGACCGTACGCTGCTCGCGCTGTGGTGGCTGGAGGAGACCGGAGAACTCAACCGCGCCGACCTCGCCGTCGCGCTGGGCCTGTCCGGACCGCACGTCGCGGTGCGGGTACAGCGGATGAAGGAACAGGTACAGGCCGCGCGTAGCGTGGTCCGGGCGCTGCGGGTCCGCCCCGGCTGCCCGGAACTCACCGGCCTGACCCGGGGCTGGGACGGTACGCCCAGCGCGTTGTGGCGCAAGCGACTGGCCCGGCACGTGCGCGACTGCGCGACGTGCGCCGGCCGGACCGGCGGGATGGTACCGATGGAGCGCCTGCTCGCCGGGGTGGCGATGGTACCGCTGCCGGCCGGCCCGCTCTCCGGCTACGGCTCCGCGGCGGCGGTGCATCCGGGCGCCGCGCAGGGGAGCGTGCCGGCACACGGGGGTGGGCCGGCGGTGACCGGCGTACGCGGGATGGGGCCTTCGCACGCGGCACCCGTGCGGCGGCTGCGCTCGCTGCTCACGTTCGGCTCGCACGGGCCGGTCGGTGCCGTCGCCGCGGCCGCGACGTGTGCCGCGGTCATCGCGGCCGGAGCGTTCGCCGCCGTACACCTGAGCGGATCGGCCATGCCGCCGGCGGCGGCCGCGGCCGAGTCGCCGTCCGCCCAAACGCCGACCTCGGCCGTCGCGTCGCCGAGCGTGGCGTCGCCGAGCCCGCCGCCCTCGCCCTCGCCGCGCCCGAAACCGTCGTCCACGGTGGCCGCGCCGCCCGCACCGGCGGTCGTCTCGGCCAAGAAGGGCGTCTGCGTGTGGAGTTTCACCGGCGCGAGCCAGGCGCTGGCCCAATCAAAGGCCAGTTGGTACTACACGTGGTCCACCACGCACTCCGGCGTCACCACGCCGTCCGGCGTCGACTTCGTGCCGATGATCTGGGGATCCGCCAGCGTCACCGCGAGCGCGCTGAGCCAGGCCAGGAGCGCCGGGCACTACCTGCTCGGGTTCAACGAGCCGGACCGTGGCGACCAGGCGAACCTGAGTGCCGCGCAGGCGCTGGACCTCTGGCCACAACTGATGGCCACCGGACTGACGCTCGGCAGCCCGGCCGTGGCGACCGGTGGGGACACCCCGGGCGGCTGGCTGGATCAGTTCATGTCCGGCGCGGCCAGCCGCGGTTACCGGGTCGACTTCATCACGCTGCACTGGTACGGCTCGGACTTCACCACCGCGAGCGCGGTGAGCGAGCTCAAGTCCTACCTCGCGGCCGTCTACAACCGTTACCACAAACCGATCTGGCTCACCGAGTACGCGCTCATCAAGTTCTCCAACGGCACGTCGTACCCCAGCCAAGCCCAGCAGGCCGCGTTCGTCACCGCGTCGGCCCGGATGCTCGGCGGCCTGTCGTACGTCCAGCGTTACGCCTGGTTCGGCCTGCCCGCCTCGGACAGCGGCCCGAGCACCGGACTGTTCCACAGTGGACCGAGCGTGACCGATGTCGGCCGCGCCTTCGAGGCGGCCGGCTGAGCGCCCGCCGCGCGATCCGCGGCTGCGCTTCTCGGTCCGCGGCCGTGCTCTCTCAACAGGTGCGCAGCAGGCGTTCCAGTACGCGGGTGCCGAAGCGCAGCCCGTCCACGGGCACCCGCTCGTCCACCCCGTGGAACAGGGCGGGGAAGTCCAGGTCGGCCGGCAGCCTCAGCGGGGCGAAGCCGAAGTGGCGGATCCCCAGGCGCTGGAACGACTTCGCGTCCGTGGCCGCCGGAAGCAGGTACGGCAGAACCTGGCCCGCCGGGTCCTCGGCGAGGATCGCCGCGCGCATGCTGTCCACCAGTCGACCGTCGAACGTCGTCTCGATCGCCGGCAGGCTGTCCCACTCCCACTCGATGTCCGGCCCGAGAACGCCGGCCAGTTCCCGGACGAAGTCCTCCTCCCGTCCGGGCAGGACCCGGCAGTCCACCTCGGCCGAGGCGCTCGACGGTACGACGTTCGCCTTGTACCCCGCGTGGAACACGGTCACCGTGGCCGTGTCGCGCAGCGTCGCGGCGATCAGCCGGGACAGTCCGCCGAGCCCGGGCAGGCCGCCGGTCTCCGCCAGTTCGCCCAGTTCCGCGATGGCGCGCTCCGGGTCGTCCGGCGGGATCTCGCGTCCGGTGAGCGAGCCGACCGCGGCGACAAGCCGCCGTACCGGGTCGGTCCACACCAGCGGGAAGCGGTGCCGGTCGAGCCGGGTCACCGCCGCGGCGAGCCTGGCCACCGCGTTGTCGGCGGTGGGCAGCGAGCCGTGCCCGGCGCGCCCCCGGGCCCGCAGCCGCAGCCACAGCGCGCCCTTCTCCGCCGTCTGCACCAGGTAGGCGCGCACGCCGTCGGCGACCGTGACGGAGAACCCCCCGACCTCGCTGATCGCCTCGGTGGCGCCCTCGAACAGGTCCGCGCGGTGCTCGGCCAGCCACCGTGCGCCGTGGAAGCCCCCGGACTCCTCGTCGGCGACGAACGCGAAGATGAGGTCGCGCGGGGGCAGGTAGCCGTCGCGCTTGAACTGCCGGGCGACGGCCAGCGCCATCGCGACCATGTGCTTCATGTCGATGGCGCCGCGTCCCCAGAGGTACCCGTCGGAGACCTCACCGGAGAACGGGTGCACCGACCACTCCGCGGCGTCCGCCGGTACCACGTCCAGGTGCCCGTGCACGAGCAGCGCGCCGCGGCCGGGATCGGCCCCGGCCAGCCGCGCGATCACGTTGCCCCGTCCCCTGGCGCCGGACTCCAGGTACGTGGCCTCGTATCCGACCTCGGCGAGCTTGCCCGCGACGTACTCGGCGGCGGCCCGTTCCCCGACCGTGGTGGCCTCGTCGCCGGTGTTGGTGGTGTCGATCCTGATCAGGTCGCTGGCGAGCCCGACCACCTCGTCGACGGCGCGCACGTACCCGTCACCCGTGCCGCGGCCCGGCCGGCGCCGGCCCGCCACCCACTCCCGCGTCATCGCCCGCAGCGGCGCCCGCGTCGGCGTCGGCATCGGCGTCGGCCGACTCCAGCAGGGCGAAGGTGACCGGTCGACGGATCGTGAAGCCGAGCGCCTCGTACAGCCGGATCGCCGAGGTGTTCGTCGCCGCCGCGTGCAGGAACGGCGTCTCACCCCGGGCCCAGATGCCCAGTGCCACGGCGCGGATCAGCCGGCTCGCCAGCCCCTGGCCCCGGTACGCCGGGTCGGTGCACACCGCGCTGATCTCGGTCCAGCCGGGTGGGTGCAGTCGTTCGCCGGCCATCGCGATCAGCGCGCCGCCGCGGCGGATGCCGAGATAGGTGCCCAACGCGATGGTACGGGCGGCGAACGGCCCCGGCTCGGTGCGCGCCACGAGGTCGAGCATCTCCGGCACGTCGGCGGTGCCGAGCACCACGGCCTCGGAGTCGGCGACGGGCTCCACCCCGGCGCCGATCAACTGGACGCCGTCGGCCCGCATGGCGACCTTCCAGTCCGGCGGCGGTGCCGGCGGGTCGCCGACCAGCAGCGACCGGCCGGTCGTGCCGGCCAGCGCGGCGAGGTCGGCCCACGCCCGCGGGTCGGAGGCGTCGGCCAGCGCCGCGGCCAGGAAGACGTCGGCGGGGTACCGGGCCGCCCGCCCGTTGACCTCGGCCAGGTGCGCGTGGGCCGCCCGCAGGGACGCCATCACCGGGTTGTCCAGCACGTGCGCGCCGCCGCCCGTCGGGTTGCCGGCCGTCACGTTGCCGCCCGCCGGGTTGCTACCCGTCTGGGTTCCGCCCGTCGGCCTGACGGGCGTCGGGTTGCCGGACGTCGGGTTGCCGCGCGTCAGGCTGCCGGGCGGGCTCCCGGCAGCGGAGCGCGGGCCGGCGTCGGCACGGTCCGTGCGCGTCACGCGGCCATCGCCCGGCTGGTGACGCATGATGAGAGGCGGTTCGGCCGGACCCGGCCGGGCGAGAGGATCTTCATAGTCGAGACGGTACCCGGCCGGTACCGGCTCGATGCGCACCGCGGGCACGGCCGGGTAACCGGCGCCACAGCGCCGGTGTGCTGCGGTGGAGGGATCACGGCGCCTGGTTCCGCCCGGGACGCCGAATTGCGAATTCCACGCGAGCTCCGGTCAATGCCCCATTCACCTGCGTACCGCCGGCCGTTAATCCGGCAATGGTCTAATACCCGGCGGTTTGATGGCCGGCCGATGACGGAGATTGCGGTGCTTATCGAAGTTCCGGAAACGGTTCGCCACGAGCCGCCGAGCACCCGCGGCAGGCGGGGAACGGCCTGGCGCGGATGGGGTGCCCTGATCGCCGCCGTCGCGCTGGCCTGGCTGCTGCCGTTCGCCACCCACGCGGCAGGCGTCGACCTGCTCCTGCCTCCGTTCATCGTCGCCGGGCTGATGGCCGTGCAACGCGGCGCGGCCGGGATGATCGATCGACTGGTACTCGCGCTGGTCCAGTTGTTCGGGGCAACGTGCGCGGCCGGACTGATGATCACCTTCTGGCCCTGGCACCTGGACCCGGTCCCGATCGCCGGTCTGGCCCTGACCGTCCTGGTGCTGCTCGCGGCGTTGACCCGACGCACGCGCCCGGCGGGAACACGCCGGACCCGCTCCTCCGCGACGCGGTGGCTGCGCGCCGTCGTGGCGGCCCGTCGCCCGTCGAGCGTGCTGGTCGTGCTCGCCGCTGCCGCGGTGGCGGCGGTGGCGGCGTACCCGTTCGTCGTCCGTGACCTGGCCGGCCGGGTCGGCATCATGCTCACCGGCGAGGACATCACCCGGCACTATCTGCTGTACGACGTCATCGGGCGCACCGGCGGGTACCTCTTCCTGCACCCGCACGTGCTCCGCCCGTACGCGCCGGACAAGCAACTCGTCGGTGTGGCCAACTATCCGCAGGGCGTCCATTTCGGGTACGCCATCCTCGACCGGTTCATCCGGTCGGCCGACACCGCCGGCGGCCCCGTCCGGTCCCTCGACATCATGATCTGGCTGATGGTCGCGAGCTACGCGCTGCTCGGCCTCGCCGTGCTGTGGTCGGTTCGGCGGGTGGCCGGGCCCGGCGTCGGCGTGGTCCGGCTCGCACCGGTCCTGGCGGTCGCCGCGACCTGGCTGGCGTTCGGCGATCCGGTGTCGGTGCTGTCTCGGGGGTACCCGAACGAAATCGTCGGCCTCGCACTGAACGCGGTGCTCACCGCCCTGGTGGCCCGCCCCCTGTGGCGACTGGGGGACCAGACGGCCACCGTCGCCGCGCTCATTGTCGGGATCGCGTTCAGCTATCCGCTGTTCCTGCCGTTCACCGCCGTCGCGGCGGCGGTCTGGGCCGCCCGGGCGAGGCTGTGGCGGTACTGGTGGGCGTGGGTCACCCTGGTCGCGCTCGTTCCCCTCGTCCTGGTGAGCCCGCTGGCCGCGATGACCGGCTCCGCCGGCAACCAGCTTCTGCTCCTGGGTACATCCCTGCCGGTGGACCGGCCGGCCACCGTCGTGCTGGTCGTTCTCGCGGTGGCTGGCCTGGTGGTGCGGCGCGGTACCCGTTCGCCGTCGGGTCGCGCGGCGCTCGCCTGCGTGGTGACCGCCGGTGCGTTCGCGGCCGGTCTCGCGGTCTACCAGACCGCCACCGTCGGCCACCCGGTGTACTACTTCAACAAGCTGTTGCACCTGCTGATCGTGGTGGCACTGAGCGCGCTGGGCGGCGCCGCCCGGCTGATGCCGCGCGGCGCACGGCTGGCCGACGGGCGGGTGCGGTACGCGTGGCGGCTGGTGCCCGGCGTGGCCCTGGCCATGCCGATCGTGTTCGCGATGGTCGCGTACGGCGGCGAGTACCACGAGACCAAGCGCAGCGTGGGACTGCAACTGGCCACCGGCCGGTACACGGGATCGCCGACCGGTGGCCGGGACGCGATCCTGATGGCCGGGGCGTACCCGGACGGCGGGGGCGCGGTCGACGTCGACCTGCGGGGCGACGTGTGGCGGAACTGGTACGGCACCATGCTCGCCTCGGCGCTACAGGGCCGCTACCGGTACGAGCCGGAGTGGTACGACTTCCTGTCGCCCACCGGCAAGCCGAAGACGTTCGCCGATCTCGACAAGCTCGTCGCGGCGAGCCCGGTTCCGGTGCGCTTCTTCGTTCGCGATCCGGCCGCGAGCATGCTGGTCGTCGATGCCGACCATCCCGTCCGGGAGGCGTACCGCCCCGGGAAGCCGCGCCCGATCAACTACGGGGACTCCGGCGCGCCGACCGACATCGAGGCGGTACGGCTGCTCGCCGCGCAGTTCCCCGGCAAGGTACGGGTCGTGTATCCCACCGCCGCCGACCGCTGACCGCTGACCGACCCGGTACCGGCGGAAACCGGTCACGCGGGGACTTGCCGTCCCACGGGTGATTACTGCCCGTATGTCGGACCGTTACCAATCCGCGTGTGCCGCTGTTGTTCATCAGAAGACCATCGTGGCTTGTCCTCGGCTTCTCATACCGGCCCGAAAGTGGTGTCCGTGCCTGGCCGAACCGCCGGAAGGAATTGTTGTGTCCGCGTCCCCGCGACTCCGACACCCGCCGGCCTGGCAGTGCAACTTTCCCGACCGCTGTGCGGTGTTTCTGGTGGGTGACCGGAGTCGTCCGGTCATCATGATCGAGACAGATGGGCCCGTCCATGGTGCAACGACCTGAGGTCAGTGTCGTCATCCCGACACGCAACCGCCCCGAACTGGTTCCCCGGGCTGTCCGCAGCGCGCTCGACCAGACACTGCGGGAGATAGAGGTCATCGTCGTGGTCGACGGACCGGATCCCTCGACCCGTGAGGCGCTCGCGGAGCACGCCGACCCTCGGCTGCGCCTCGTCGAGCTGCCCGCCTCCGGTGGGGCGCCGGCTGCCCGCAACATCGGTGCCCGGGAGGCCGAGGCCCCGTACATCGCCCTGCTCGACGACGATGACGAGTGGCTGCCGGACAAGCTGGCCACCCAGCTCGCTCTGGCCAAGGCGTCGCCGTACGCGCTGCCGATCGTGGCGAGCCGGCTGTCGGTGCGTACCCCGCGCGCCGAGTTCGTCCTGCCGCGGCGGCTGCCGGAGCCGGGCGAGCCGATCAGCGAGTACTTCTCGGTGCGCCGCGGCCTGTTCCACGGCGAGGGCTTCATCCAGACCTCGACGATCTTCGCGCCGACCGAACTCCTGCGTCAGGTGCCGTTCGCCGACGGGCTGCGCCGGCTCCAGGAGCTGGACTGGACGCTGCGCAGCATGCAGGTCGAGGGCGTGGGTCTGGTCTACGCGCCGGAGTCGCTGGTCGTCTGGTACGCCGACGAGAACCGCCAGCGGATCAGCTTCGACTCGCCGTGGCGGCAGTCGTTCGAATGGCTCAAGGAGAGCCGCGGCCGGGTCACGCCGCGCGCCTACGCCGCGCTCGCGATGAGCGTCGTCAGCTCGATGGCGGCGGACAGCAGCGACCCGCGCGTATTCTTCGACCTGCTTCGCGAGGCCCACCGGCACGGCCGGCCCGGTATCACGGACTACGTGACGTTCATGCAAGTGTGGTTGGTGCCATCGGGCCCGCGCCGGGTCGTGCGAGATTTCGTTCTCGGGCGCCGGCGGGCGCGCGAGGCCAGGAGCATCACCCGGATGAGCGAAGCGAGGACCTTCACCGAATGAGCATGGCCACCCCTCTCCGACTGCGTACCTGGGCGACAGCCATCGGAGGTGCCGTCGCGGTGGCCGCCGCGATCGCCGAGTACGTAGACACCGCGAGCCTCATCGAGGGCGTCAAGACGCTGATCGCGGCGGCCATCGCCGTCGCGGTGGCCGGACTCGCCGTGACGCTGCCGGGCATCACCCGGCGGGGGGCGGTGATCGGTGCCTTCTTCGTCGCGGCCGGCGTCTCCACCTGGACGTTCACCGACCGGCCGGTCGTCATCTGGGCCGTCCTGGCGGTCGAGGGCGTCGTGTTCGTGCTCTGGACGCGGCCGTGGCTCGCCCGCCTGAAGGACGTGTCGCGGCTGGGCGGTGCGTGGTTGGGCCTGCCGTACTGGCTGCTCGGCATCGTGGGCGCGGCGCTGGTCGGGCACGTCGTCGTGGCCGGCGAGCGGGTGGCGTACGCGGGGGTGTTCACCCTCGCCGCGATGGCCGTGGTGGCCGCCGTACGGC
The DNA here is from genome assembly GCA_036494675.1 of Rugosimonospora sp. Classification (GTDB taxonomy): domain Bacteria; phylum Actinomycetota; class Actinomycetes; order Mycobacteriales; family Micromonosporaceae; genus Rugosimonospora. The sequence continues at coordinate 12,609 of DASXOA010000111.1, read as the reverse complement.
GCCCGGCCGGCAAGGGCGGCGGCGACCCGAGCGTGGGCATCGCGGCGGCCATCCTGGTGGCGATCGCGATCCTGCTGCTGGCCGGATCCGGCAGCATGTTCGACGTGGTGCACGCGGTGCCGCACAACACCGAGGCGCAGCAGATGACCGACCGGTTCTGGGGCGGGACGGGGCTGTTCTTCCAACCCAACGCGCTGGCCGGGCTGGCGGTCGTGGTCGCGCTGCGGATCTCGCCGGACCGCGCTTTCGCCTGGTGGCAGCGGTTGGCGACGAGCGGCGTCGCGTGCTTCGTGCTGTTCCTGACCAACTCGCGGACGCCGTGGGGCGTCGCCCTCATCGCGGCGGTGGTGCACGCGGTGATGGTCTGGCGTTGGCGCCGGGCCGACCTGCCGGCCTACCGGCGCCCGTGGCTGGCCGTCCTCACCCCGTTCGTGCTGCTCGGCCTGGTGCTGGCGATCTCCGGCGGGTCCGACTTCATCATCAAGAGCCGGTTCAGTTCGGCTCCGCCGCCGCCTACGACCTCGGCTCCTCCGACCATCGGCTCCGGCGTCACGAGCGGCCGGACCGATACGTGGAAGCAGGTGGCCACCGACTGGGAACACGCCAGCGTGGCCGAGAAGATCTTCGGTGACGCCCGGACCTCGCGTGCCGTGGTCACCCGGGCCAACGATCCCGGGGCGGAGTTGAACACCGACAACGCCGCGGTGGGGGCGTTCCGCCGGGGCGGCGTGCTCGGCCTGGTGGCGTTCCTGTTCGGCGTGGTCCTGCTGGTGCGGCGCGTGTTCGTGCGCCGCTCCGGGGGACGGGGACGGTCTGGCGGCGTCGCGCCGCCGGCCTGGTTCACGATCTGTGCGCTGGCCCTGGTGCCCTCGATCGTGCTGGAGGACTGGCTGCTCGGCGGTACCAATGGCGGGATCTGGATCATCCTGCTCGCCGGCGAGGCGTGCCTGCTGCGGCCGGTGGCCGACGAGCCGCCCGCGGACCTGGTCGGCGTCGGTGCCGGCGGGCCGGCCGGTGCCGGCGAGCCCGAGGGGGCCGGGGACGCTACGGCGACGACCGCGTGGCCGGCTCCGGCGTCAACTCCAGGGGCGGGCTGACGCCTTCGCGGTCCGGGGATCCGGCGCCGTCGGGGTGGTGGTCGAGGCGGCGCTGGGCGTACCAGTACAGCGCGATCATCGCCGCCAGGCCCACCGCCGACCCGGTGGTCAGGCCCCACGCGGCGCCGGTGAGGCGACCCGCGTCCGCGCCGACGACGAGGCCCGACAGGCTGGTCGTGGTGAAGATCAGGTACTGGACGAACAGCAACGGCGCGCGGTGCATGCCCCGGATGGCCGCCGCGAACGGCAGTTGTACCAGGTAGATGCCGGGCTGGATGGCGATCGGCAGGGCGAGCGGCGCGATGTCGGCGAACTTCGGTATCCGCACCAGCACCAGCCGCGCCACCGGCACGACGATCGCGATCATCACGATGGCCAGCCCGGCGAAGCCCAGGGCGAGCAGCCGGGTCTGCCGGCGCAGTTGGTGTGCCGCCTGGCGGCCCTCCGCGTCGGGCGACACCCTCGCGGCCAGCCGCGACGTGCGGGGGACCAGCAGCCCCATCACGGCGGTGATGAAGTTCTGGACGGGTTGCAGCAGGGCGGTCTGCGCGCCCCGCAGCCCGGACAGTTCCTTGGGGGACAGCCGGTTGGCGACCAGGAAGCCGACGAGCTGACCCTGAAGCTGGCCGACCAGCGCGGTGGCCGTGAACCAGCCGGACAGGTGCCGCGTCTCGGTGAGCCAGGCGCGGGGGTTGCCGCTCCACGGCCGGATCCGGGAGCGCAGCAGGAACGTGGTCGCCCCGGCCGTGGCACCCAGCCCCCAGCAGAACAGCAGGCCGCCGGCGCTGGTGAGGCCGGTTGCGATCATGATCAGTACGGCGAGGAGCTGGGTACCCACCCAGACCGCGTCGATCACCAGTGCGCTCTGCGGGGTACGGGCGGCCAGGAAGCTGTACCGCCCGGTGTCGTGCAGCAGCAGCGACGGCAGGAACGGCACCACCCAGATCAGGTAACGCAGGTCCACGCCGCCCTTGGCCGGCAGCAGCAGCCACACCAGGAACAGGATCACCGCGGCGATTCCGGCGTTGGTGAGCGCGGCGGTGATCCCGTTGCGCACCAGGCGCAGCCGGCGGTCGTCGTCGTACCGCGACGCCAGCGCCAGCAGTACCTCGCCGACGAAGGCCCGGCTGACCCCGATCACGAAATAGCCCAGACCGAGGGAGAGCAGCATGATTCCGGCGTTCGCCCGGTTCAGCAGGGCGAGCGCCAGCAGCGTGTTGGCGGCGTTGGCGACGGCGAAGACGACCTGGTCGACCAGGCCGAAGGTCAGCCAGCTGTGGCCGCGCAGCCGACCCCGAAGCCGGTCGTGGACAGGCACTGTTCTCCCTCCGCCGCGGTGTCGCGTCCGTCCGCGCACCCGGCATTTGCCCGAAGACGGTCGTACGATACGCGCGCCATTTGTCCGCCGGTTCGGCCGAGCGCCCGCGTCACCCAGTCATGATCGGCTGGTCTCGCGATGTTCATCTGCTGGTCACACGCGTGTCGCCGGCGCCGCGCTGCGGTCGGGGACTGGGATCACCGCCCCGAACGGCGGGTCCCGCTGGGCCACCGCGGTGACCACCACCAGCAGCAGGGCCGAGCCGGCGAACAGCGCCAGCAGCGCCGGCACCGGTCCGAGCGCCGGGTGCCAGGAGCCGCGCAACGGGTTCAGTGGCGCGGCGATGCCGGCCGAGAACCGCGTCAACACCCGGCACAGCGCGTACACCTGCAGCACCGTGGCCCCGGCGGCGAGGACGGCCGGGTACCACCGGATCCAGCCCCGGGCGGCGAGCCTGCGCTCGAAGCCGTCCGCGCTGGCCGCCCCGAGTACGACGCCGACCAGGGCCGGCAGCGCGTACCGGCCCTGGGAGAACCAGCCGTCCCGGGGCAGGAAGTGCAGTTCCAGGACGACCAGCATGGCGAAGCTGAGCAGTCCGAGCGCGGCCAGTACGGCGCCGTAGCGCCGCCCCGCGTACCGCACGCAGGGCACCACCAGGGCCGCCACCAGCAGGTACCACGCGACGATCACGTACGACGGCACGTGGGTCTCGCCGTAGTCGAACTCCCCGACGATCTGCTTGAGGTAGAACGGCACCCGCTCCGAGGCGATCAGGCTCAATTCCTGCGACAGCGGGAGGTGCACCGCCACCCTGGCGTTGGTCGCGATGTTGGCGAACCCGGAGTACCTGAGCCATCCGACCGCGAAGACCAGGCCGGCGACCCAGCAGAGACCCAGCGCCCAGCGGGCGTCGCGGCGGCGCCACAGCGCGGCGAGCCGGCCCCGGCGGGCCAGCAGCGCGCACGCCCCGACGTCCATGGCCAGCAGGACCGGCCCGAGCTCGCGCAGGGTCATCAGGAGCACCGAGCCGACGCAGGCGGATGCCAGCAGCCGCCGGACCGAGCGGTCGTCCAGCCGGCCCTCGGGGGCGCGGCCCAGCGCCAGCAGTGAGCTGAAGACGAGCACCGCCGCGGCGATCTCCAGGCCGTTCGGGTTGACCGACGCGCTCAGATCCATCACCAGTGGCGTACACGTGAGCATGATCCCCAGCGGGAGCAGCCGGCTGCCCATCCGCAGGGCGGCGCCCACCGCACACGCCAGCAGCAGTGCGGACAGGACGACCGAGACCAGGCGGGCGAGCACGATGCCGGTCATGTCCGGCGCCAGGACCAGCGGCACGCCGACCGGCAGGTAGTAGACCGGGCTGTACAGCGCGGCGGCGGACTGGGTCACGATCTTGCTGCGGTCGTTCGTCCACCGCTGGCAGGACGCGGGCTTGGGCGGTCGGGGGGACCAGGCGCAGTCCACGGTCGCGCCGGTGGGCAGCAGGCTCGCCGGGGCGAGGAACGCGAGGGTGACGTCGCCGCGCCGGTTGACGATCGTGCGGTGCGGCGTGAGCTGCCCGGTCACCACCGAATAGGCCCGGGCGATGTGGTCTTTCTCGTCATACGTCCCGTTGGCAGGCAGGGCGATCGCCCATGCGGTGCCCATCAAGAAGAATGCTGTCAGGGACAGCCACCACCAGCGTCGCACGGGGCGAGTGTACGAGTCGAATCTGAGCGGTTCAGCCCGATCCGGAAACTGAGAATTCCTTGTGAACAAAGGAAGATCGCAAATGAACGGAGGGGAAACGGCAAGCGGCCGAGAAGTCCACAATGGACGAATCTCGCATGGCGGGCCGGCGAACACCGGACTGGCATAGGGTCGGCACATGTCCGGGAACCACCTGCCACCGTGGCTGGCCGACACCGTCCTGTACCAGATCTTCCCGCCGAGCTTCGCCGACGGCAACGGCGACGGGATCGGCGACCTCGCGGGCATCGAGGCTCATCTTGATCATCTCAGCTGGCTCGGGATCGACACGGTCTGGCTCAGCCCCTGCTTCGCCTCACCGTTCGGCGACGCCGGGTACGACGTCAGCGACTACTGCGCGATCGCGCCGCGCTACGGCACCCGCGAGGATCTGGCCCGGCTCGTCGAGGCCGCCCGGTCGCGCGGCATCCGGGTCCTGCTGGATCTGGTCGCCGGCCACACCTCCGATCGGCACGCCTGGTTCATCGCCTCGGCGAACGATCCCACCGACGACCGGTACATCTGGGCACCGACCCTGGTCGAGAACTACGTACCCTCGCCGGGCACCCGCCCCGGCTTCTACCTGAAGAACTACTACGACATCCAGCCCGCGCTGAACTTCGGCTTCGGCCGACCCGATGAGTCCCAGCCGTGGCGGCAGCCGGTGGACGCGCCGGGACCGCTGGCCAACCGGCGGGCGCTGCGCGACATCCTGGACTTCTGGATGGCCACCGGCGTGGCCGGATTCCGCGTGGACATGGCCAGTTCACTGGTCAAGGACGACCCCGGCTGGGTCGAGACGGCCAAGCTGTGGCGGGAGTTCCGTGGCTGGCTCGACGCAAGCCACCGGGGAACGGTGCTGTTCGCCGAGTGGGGCGACCCCCGCACGTCGGTGCCGGGCGGTTTCCACGTCGACTTCTTCCTGCACTTCACCGGCCGCGCGTTCCGGTCGCTGTGGGACAACGGGGCGGTGACCCGGCCGGACTGGCCGGCGGGTACGCCCTTCTTCGACTCCTCTGGGGAGGGATCGGTCCGCGAGTTCCTGGCGGATTGGGCCGCGGCGATGGAGACCGTGGCGGATACCGGCTTCGTGGCGCTGCCCTCGTCCAACCACGACTTTCCCCGGCTGGCCGCCGGCCTGCGCACCGGCGGCCAACTGCGCGCGGCGTTCATCTTCCTGCTGACCTGGCCGACCCTGCCGGCCATCTACTACGGCGACGAGATCGGCATGCGCTTCATACCCGGCCTGCCCGACAAGGAGGGCAGCCAGCGCAACCCGAGCTACAACCGGGCGGGTTCACGGACGCCGATGCAGTGGGACGGCTCGATCAACGCCGGCTTCTCCACCGCGACGGCGGACCGGCTGTACCTGCCGATCGACCCCGACCCGGACCGCCCGACGGTCACGGCACAGCGCGACGACCCGGGATCCCTGTTACGGCTGGTCCGCGACCTGATCGCGGTGCGCCGGGCCTATCCCGCCCTGGGTACCCGCGGCACGACCGAGGTGGTGCACGCCGGCTACCCGTTCGTGTACCGGCGCGGCGGCGAGTTTCTGGTGGCTATCAACCCACGTGCCACCGCCGCGTCGGTACCGCTGTCCGGATCGCCCGGCACGCTCGTGCTCGGCTCGCCGGCCTACGCCGCGAACACGCTCGACGTGCCGGGCTTCGGCTACGCCATCTACCGGCGCGAGACTATGCCACCGGCCGCTTCATCGAATACGTGATGGAGTGCAGCCGCTGCGGCTGACCGACCACCATGGCGGCGCGGTCGTAGACCTGCCAGCCGTCGGCGCCGGCCCGGTTGAGGTGGGGCAGGTCGTTGAAGCTCTCGTCGACGCCCCACGACTGCACGCCGTTCGGGTGGTGGAAGGTGGCCCTCCAGTCCAGGTACTTGTCGGTGCCCATGCTCCCGGTCGACCGGTACTCAAGCCGTGCGTACTCCCACTGGGTCACGCGCTCATTGTGCCGTAGGCCGCAAACATCGGCATTCCACGCCCGGGCGGCCGGCACCCGCGCACGGCGGGGCCGGCCGATCCGCCGGCACGTCCGGAGTCACGGGATCAGCGGGCGAGGCGCCCCAGCAGGCCGGCGGCGGCGCAGATCCCCGCGACCGCGGCCGCGATGAGCACCACGAAGTCCAGCCAGTACGTGGTGGGCTGCCCGATGAGCAAGCCGCGCAGGGCGGCGACCTCGTAGGTGAGCGGGTTGCAGTGGCTGAGCACCCGCAGCCACGCGGGCATCACGTTGACCGGGTAGAGAGCGTTGCTGGCGAAGAACAGCGGCATCGTGATCGCCTGGCCGATTCCCATCAACCGGTCGCGGCGCAGCACCAGGCCGGCGATGGTCATCGACAGGCAGGAGAAGAACGCCGAGCCCAGTACGACGACGACCAGGACCCCCAGCAGCTTCAACGGGTTCCACGTCATGCCCACACCGAGCAGCGCCGCGACCACCAGTACCACGATCGTCTGCGCGACGGTGCGCACACCCGCGGCGAACGCCTTGCCGGCCACCAGTGCGCTGCGCGGGGTGGGTGTCACCAGCAGCTTGGTGAGGATGCCGGCGTCGCGTTCCCAGATGATCTGGATTCCGTAGAAGATCGAGATGAACAGCGCCGACTGCGCGATGATGCCCGGCGCGAGGTAGTCCAGGTAGGGCACGTTGCCGGTGGGTATCGCGTGGATCCGGCTGAACGTCTCGCCGAAGATGACCAGCCACAGGATCGGCTGGACCGCACGGGTGATCAGTTCGCTGCGGTCGTGCTTGAGCTTCTGCAGCTCCACCAGGCAGAACGTGGCGATCCGGGCGAACAGGCGGGTGACGCTGCGGTACCGGGGCTCAGCCCATACGCTGGGCGGTGCGGCGGGTACTGCGGACATCGCGCAGCCCTCCCTTCTCTCCGGGCACCAGGCTCTCGCCGGTGTAGTGGCGGAAAACGTCCTCAAGGCTGGCGTCGGGCCCCAGCGCGCTCTTGAGCTCATCGGGGGTACCCGACGCGCGCAACGTGCCCTGGTGCATGAGGACGACCTGGTCGCACAGCGCGTCGGCCTCCTCCATGTAGTGCGTGGTCAGCAGCACGGTCATCCCGTACCGCCGTTGCATGTCCTGCACCCGGCCCCACACCGAGTCCCTGGCGACCGGGTCGAGACCGACCGTCGGCTCGTCGAGAACGAGCAGCGCCGGCCGGTTCACCAGCGCCTGGGCCAGTTCCAGCCGGCGCACCATGCCACCCGAGTAGGTGCCGGCGATGCGGTCCGCGGCATCCGTCAGGTCCACGATCGCCAGCACCTCGGCGACCCGTTCGGCGCGCTCGCGGCGTGGCACGTCGAACAGCCGGGCGAACCACGAGACGTTCTCCCGCCCGGTCAGCGCGCCCTCGATCGACAGCTGCTGGGGTACGTAGCCGAGCAGGCGGCGCACGGCCATGGCCTGGGTACGCACGTCCAGGCCGAAGATGTTCACCGAGCCGGTCTGCGGCGGGTACAGCGTGTTGAGCACCCGCAACGTGGTCGTCTTGCCGGCACCGTTCGGGCCGAGCAGGCCGAAGCTGGCGCCCTTGTGCACGGTCAGATCCAGGTTGTCGACCGCGACGTGGTCGCCGAACCGGTGGGTCAACCCGGTCACCTGCACGGCCACCTCGGGCTCCGGCGCGATGGCGGTGTCGGCACGCTCTCCTATGGCCTCAGTCATGCGTTCTCCATGATGTCTGCACCGTCCACGGTCTCCTGATCGTCGGGGTCTCGGTCGTCGGGATTTACGCCGGGACGCAGGCGCTCGGCCACCGAGTTCAGGGTCGGCAGTGCCGCCCGCAGCGCCTCGATGTCCGACCGGTCGAGCCCGTCGAGCACCTGCGCCACGAGCGCGATCCGGCGGTCGCGCCACGCGTCGACCTGTTGCTGCGCCGATGGGGTCAGGCTCAGCCGCGCGATCCGGCGGTCGTGCTCGTCCGGCGAGCGGCGCAGCAGGTCCTGCTCGGTGAGCTGGCCGACCAGCGTGGACACGGTGTTGGGGGCCACGCCCAGTTCGCTCGCGGCCTCCGCGACCGAAATGTCGGGATTCCGCCACACCATCCGGATCAGTTCGGACTGCGACCCGGTCATCGGGGACTGCGGCCACGGCCGGCCGACCAGCCGGCGCACGTGCCGGCGCATCAGGCCGAGGGTGGCCAGCAGGTCCTCCGCGAGGGACTCCCCGCCGGCGTCGGACTCAGGATTGATCACGCCACAACAGTACCTCTGAGACAGAGGCTTTTCCAACCGGGTGCCCCCGGCGGCCGGCGCCAACCGGCCGGATCCACTCCGGGGCGCCGGGCAACTGTGGTCGGCGCATGTACATCTATGGCCACTCGTGATAGAAGTTGCTTGATTGCGCAAAGACGCTTGTTCCCGGGCGATCGGACCAGCGCCGGCGGATGACGCCGTCCTGGCCGGGTCGCCGATCGGCGCTCCAGGCACCCCGCGCCGACCACGTCCGGCGCCCCTGCCGTGCGGCGCACCCCGCGCCGTCCGCACCGACGCCCTTGTGTCAGGTAGTCCACTTACCGGACGAGGAGACCGTCAATGACCGACGAATTGAGCACCCGCGAATCCGCACCGCCCGCCGTGACCGGCGTCGCCGGCATCGCCGATCCCGCGCCGCTCGGGCTGGCCGCGTTCGCGCTGACCACCTTCCTGCTCTCGGCGAAGAACGCCGGCTGGACGCACGGCACCGACGCCTGGCTGGGCTACGCGTTCGCCTACGGCGGCCTGTGCCAGTTGCTGGCCGGCATGTGGGAGTTCCGCAACCGCAACGTGTTCGGCGCGACCGCGTTCTCCACCTACGGTGGCTTCTGGATCGGGCTGGGGCTCTACGCGCTGCTGGTGGCGCCCAAGGCCACCGCCGCACAGGTGAGCAACGACGAGGCCTGGATCCTGCTGGCGTTCGCCATCTTCAACCTCTACATGCTGTTGTGGAGCACCCAGGTCAACAGGGCGGTCCTGGCGGTCTTCCTCACCCTGCAGATCACCGAGATCGTGCTGGTCGCCGCGAACTTCTCGGGCAACAAGCAGATCCTGCACGTCGGCGGCTACATCGGCATCATCACCGCGGCGTGTGCCTGGTACGCGTCGTCGGCCGGCGTCATCAACGGCATGACGGGCAACGCCGTGCTCAAGGTGGGTTCGCCGCTGCGGATGCGCAACGGGGTACGCACCGGTGCCGCCCTGCCCGGCACTCACTGAGGGCGACCTTGATGGCCGAGCTCACCATCGATGCGCTGCTCTCCGAACAGCGCATCTACCCTCCGCCGCCGGAGTTCGCGGCGCAGGCCAACGCCGGGCCGGGCTTCTACGACCGTGACCCGGACGAATTCTGGACCGAGCAGGGCCGGGAACGGATCAGTTGGTTCACGCCGATCGACGGGCTGGCCGGATGAGTCCTGGCGGCGCGGCCGGCCGGTCGCGCTCAAGGAGACCGCCGACCACGCGCTGGCGGCCGCGCCGGGCGTGCACTCCTGCCTCGTGGTCCGCCGTACCGGCGGGGAAGTGTCCATGGTGGACGGTCGGGACGTCTGGTACCACGAGGCATCCGCCGGGGTACCCGACGATCCGGCGTCCTGCCCGTGCGAGGTGATGGACGCCGAGGATCTGCTGTTCCTCATGTACACCAGCGGCACCACGGCCCGACCCAAGGGGATCGTGCACACCACCGGCGGGTACCTGGTCGGCGTGTCGACGACGCACCACTACATCTTCGACATCAAGCCGGACACCGTGTACTGGTGTGCCGCGGACATCGGCTGGATCAGGTCGCTGGGCGACACCACCACGCTGGCCGACCCGGCCGTGGTGGAAGAGATCAGGACTCGGGCGAGCGCGGAGACGCCGGACTGAGCCCGGCACCGGAATGGGCCGGCCACCCTCGGCCGGCCCGTTCCGGGCGCGTATCAGCGAAGCGGGTTCCAGCCGTCGGTGCCGGCCAGGTACCTGCGCGGCGTGTAGGTCGCCGCCTGCGCGTCGGTCAGTTGCGGCCGGTCGTCGGTCACCGCGGCCCCCGGTCCCCGGTCGCGGTACTCGGAGAACCGCGCGTCCTTCCAGGAGAACCCGGACATGTCCGTCCACGGGGCGACCTGGATCTGAGGGCCGAGCGTCGACTCGCGGTACACCACCTGACCCAGCGCGTTCGGGTCGCCGCTCGGGTGCCAGGGGCGGCCGAGGTACACCGTCCCGGCGGCGGCCGTGCTCGTCAGCGTGCAGCGGTAGAAGAGGAACCCGTACGGGTTGCTGATGTCGGTCGACGCGGCGGTGACGTACCCGTTGTTGGTCGTCGAACCGCGGTCCAGCGAGTCGATGTGGCAACGGTCGAACACGGCGGTGCCCCGGCCGAAGATGAAGTCCACGTCGCCCTCGACGTAACAGGAGCGGAAGTACGCCCGGGACTGCGTCGTGGTGGCCGGGCTGTTGACGTAGAGGGTGTCCTGGTTGCCCAGGAACCGGACGTCGTCGAAGACCAGCCGGTCGGCGTGGGTGAGCACGGCGACGGCCTGCTGGCTGGTGATCTCCGGGTGTGCCTTCTCGTCGAAGGAGTTGGAGAAGGTGAGGTTCTTCGCGGTGAAGTCGTCGCCGTCGATCGTCACGGACGCGCTGCCCGAGGTGCCGTAGGTGCCGCCGCCCGGCTTGGGTGTGCCGTTGGCGTTGTCGTAGGTGATGACGACGTCGCTGGGCCGGCGGCCGGTGCCGACGAAGGAGATGTGGGGCCTGGTCGAAGGGATGCTGACGAGTTCCTTGTACGTGCCCGGCCTGATCCGGATGGTGTACCGCTGGGTGTTGTCGACCGGTACAGCGTCGACGGCGGCCTGCACGGTGGTGTAGTCGCCGCTGCCGTCCAGGGCGACGACGACGGTGGACGATCGGTGGCAGGCGGCCTGCGCGACGCCGGCCGGGAGCGTGGCCAGGCCGATGCCGGACAGGGTGGCCAGGACGGCGGTGGCGCGCAGCCGGAACGGGTGCGCGCGTGCATCGGTTCGCGGGTTCATGTCTGACCTCGAGGGGATCAGGGCGGCGGGTGGACGTGCCGTACCCGCGCCGGACCGGGGGACCCTGGGATATGGAAAGCGCTTTCCAATTCAGGAACATAGCCCCGGTCATCGACGGCTGTCAACCGGTCGCGCATGGTGTCAAAGCGAGTCGCGCATTGTGTGAAAGTGAGTCGCGCATTGTGTCAAAGCGAGATCAAAATCGGTTGCCGGCCCGTCGGGTTCCCGTGAGGGTGTGGCGGTGGACAATCCAGGTACCCCGTGGGCCGCGCGCCCTGCTGTTCTGCGCAACGTGACGGTGGTCGACGGCGATGGCAGTGGCGGCGGTGGCATTGGCGACGGCGGGGGCACCGGGTCGCCGGGAGTGGACCTGCTGATCGCCGACGGCCGGATCGTGGCGGTGACACCCAGCGCCGCCGACCCCGACGCTGGGGCGGCCCCCGCCGGCGCGGTACCGGCCGATGCCGAGGTCATCGACCTCGACGGTCGCTGGGTGATCCCCGGCCTGATCGACACGCACGTGCACCTCGGCGGTGGCGGCCTGATGAACTTCCACCTGGCCGAGGACGGGGCGCTGACCCGCACCGATCCGGCGGCGAGCCTGGAGGCCGATCAGGTCGGGCCGAGGCTGCGCGCGTACCTCGCCTCCGGGGTCACCACCGTCGCCGACCTGTTCCGCGCGCCGGAGGACATGCGGCGCTGGCGGGCCGGGCAACTCGCCGGGACCATGCCGGGGCCACGGCTGGTCACCTCGGGTGCCGGGTTCACGAACCCCGGCGGCCATCCGGTCGGTACCAGTTGGCGGCGTACCGGGCCCGAAGCCCCGGCGGACGTGTACCAGGTGGACGACGCCGACACCGCCCGGCGCCACGTCCGGCACGCGGTCACCGTGGAGGACGTCGACCTCATCAAGACCGTGTACGGCGCCACCCCCGGCCCGGGCGGGACCCGCCGCGCCCGATGGCGCTCGACGTCCTCGCCGCGATCGTCGACGAGGCTCACGAACTGGGCCGGCCGGTGTACACCCACATCCACACGGCCGCCGAGGCACTGGACGCGGTACGGGCCGGAGTCGACGGCATCGAGCACGTACCGGCCGGCCCGCGGTGCGCCGAGGCACTGGAGGCCATGGCCGAGGCCGGCCTGTACTGGACGCCCACGCTGTCGGTACTCGACGCCATCGCGCACGGCGGCGACTGGCCGGCCTTCGTCCGCGACCTGGATCCCACCGGGACCCTGCCGCCGTCCGTCTTCGACGACCTGGCCTCGGTACCGGTCAGCGAGCGCCGGCTGCGCCGGGCGGCCGGTGCCCGGGCGGTACTCGACGCGCTCGCCGCCGTCGACCTCACCGCGCTGGCGGCCGCCGGGCTGCGCATCGCCGCCGGTACCGACGCCGGCAACACCGCGACCCCGCACGCGCTCACGCTGCACCACGAACTCCTGCTG
>DASXOA010000110.1:0-4045 GCA_036494675.1 Rugosimonospora sp. | reverse complement strand
GGACATGGTCTGCTCCGGTACCAGAAACGCCCGCGCGATCTCCGCGGTGGCGAGGCCCGCCAGGGTCCGCAGCGTGAGCGCGACCCGGGACTCCAGCGCCAGGGCCGGGTGGCAGCAGGTGAACATCAGCCTCAGCCGGTCGTCCGGCACCCCGCTGGCGGCAGCCTCGTCGTCGGGCCCGCCGTCCCCGGAGCCGTCCCAGCCGTCCCAGCCGCCCTCGGAGCCGCCCGCGGGCGCCGCCAGCACCGCGGCCTCCCTGAGTTTGGCGGTCCCGACGGCCTCCCGGCGTAGCCGGTCGATCGCGCGGCGTCGCGCCGTGGTGGTGAGCCAGGCCCCGGTCCGCTGCGGGACGCCGTCGCGCGGCCAGTGCTCCAACGCCAACGCGAACGCGTCCTGCGCGCACTCCTCGGCAAGGTCCCAGTCGCCGGTCAGCCGGATCAGGGTCGCGACGACCTGTCCCCAGTCGCGACGGAACGCGCCGGCCACCGCCTCGGCGACGGCTGCGCGGCCCGGCCCGGTCGGTCCCGCTGGCCCGGTCGGCCCGGGTGGTCCGGTCGGTCCCGCTGGCCCGGTTGGCCCGGCTGGTCCGGTCGGCCTGGCCGGTCCGGTCGGCCCGGGTGACCCGGCCGGCTCGTCCGATCCTGCTGGGTCGGCGCGCGGCGGCCCGGCAACGGTCGTCACGGCTCCCAGACCGGCCTCACCTCGATCTGCCCGGCCCTCGCCCAGGGGTGCTGCGAGGCCAGCGCGACGGCCTCTTCCAGGTCGCCGCACTCGATCATTGCGAACCCGCCGATCTGGTCCTTCGTCTCGGCGAACGGCCCGTCGGTGCGCAGCACGTCCCCGTCGCGCACCTTGACCGTCGCGGCCTCGTCGGGTGGTCGCAGTCCGGTGGCGTTCGTCAGCACGCCACGGCGCTGCATCTCCTCGGTCCAGCCGGCACAGCCGGCCGCGATCCCCTCGTCGAACACGTGCGCCGCCACGGTCGCGTCGCTGCACAGCATCAGTACGTACTTCACAGGCCCGACTGTATCGGCATCCGCGCGGGACAACCCGGCGCAACCGCTGACTCGCTCTGTGGGCCGCCGAATCGCGTCTACCCGGCGGCCGCTCCGGTGGAGCGTGGCCGAACTCAGTGGAAGTTCATGTTGCGCAGGCGCGCCTTGTAGAACTCGGCGCCGTAGGACAGGCCGCGCGTGACGGACGGCGCGCCGGTGATGTCGAAGAACTGGACCGCGGGATTCACCCAGTTGCGGGTATCGCCGTGGTACGTGGCCCCCGTCGCCCGGACCCAGAACGCCTCACCCGACGCGTCCTGCGAGTAGGACTTCACTCCGACCGTGGCGGAGACCACGGTCACCGCGTGCGTACTCTTGCTGATCGTCAGCACGCGCGTACCGTCCGTGGCCAGCAGCAGATCGCTGTTGGTGTAGCAGGCATCCAGGCTGTGACCGTGGCTGCCCGACCCGGTGGAGATGGTCGTGTTGACCGCGAGCCGGGTGCTGCGGTACGTGCCGCTGACCGTGAACGCCTTGACGTAGGCGTCGCCGATCGCCCACACCATGCCGGTGATGTCGTCCCACCAGACCCCGTGCACGGCGGGGAACGAGATGGTCTGTACCAGCGCCAGCGTGCTCGGGTCGCTGATGGCGGTCGGTCCGTACAGGTGGAGGTGACCGTCGGTCGTCGCCACCACGATGGCGCCGATGTTGGGAATGCGCTCGATCGCGTGCGGGTTGCCGCCCGGCGTCGCCGACCACAGCACGTCGTTGAGTTCCTGCGCGACCTCGTCGGTCACGTCCACGATGCCGACCTTGCCGCCGGACGCGGTCACGAGCGCCACCTCGCCGAAGGCCGCGGTGTTGCGGAACTTGACGTCCGACAGGTTCGACCAGACTCCGGTGGTGCCCGGGGAGAAGCTCCACTTCAGGGTGGCCGGACCCCAGTCCGAGTCCGACGGGTACACCTGGATCTGGTTCTTGTACTGCTCGCAGACCGCGACGTCGTAGCTCGCCGCGGCGCGACCCGGCGTCTCGCCGAGCAGTGCGGCCGCCGGGACGCCGAGCGCCGCGGCGGCGGTGGTTTTCAGTACCGTCCTTCGATGCATATAAACCTCCCGATTGACAGAGATGCCGGGAGGGTAACAGCGCGCACCGTGCCGGGGTTGCCAGCGAGCGCACCCGACGGTGCGGCCGGGACGCCGGGCCGGTGTGATGCCCGCCGCCGGCCTGGTGCTCGCCGCCGGACTGCTACCGCGAACCGATGATGCGGAAGATCTCCTCGGGGCACTCCACGTGCGGGCTGTGGCCGGCGCCGGGAATCTCGATCGCTCCGGGGTCCAGGGCCCGCAGGTCCTCGATCGTGACGCCCGGATCCTCGCTGCCACAGACCATCCGGACGGCGGCACGGCTGGCGGCGACCGACGCGGCGACCATCCGTGCCGGGGATTCGGTGGCCCGCGCGGTGGGGCTCGCCGCCGGATCCATGCTCAGCCGGAAGCCCCCGGCAACGTGCGTGATCCCGCGCCGCACGAGATCGCTGCCAGCCGGCGTACCGGCGGGAAGCCCGGCGACCTTCACGAGCCGGTCGAGGGCCTGCTCCTCGGTCGGGAAGGTGGTGACCGGCCTGAGTGCGCGGCGCCGGGAGACCGCCAGGTCCTCCTCGGTCCAGTGCACCTTGACGCCGATCGCGAGCACGCGGGACACCGGTACGCCGAACCATCCAGTACCGAGCAGCAGCGCCACGACGCCGCCCAGCGAATGGCCGACCGCCACCACGTCCCGCGAGTCGCCCACCAGGTCGGCGACGTCGGCGGCGTACCGGCCGAACGAGGCGACCGCGGGCCAGCGCGAGTGCCCGTGGCCGGGCAGGTCGCAGGCGACCCAGCGGCCGGACCAGTCCCTGCGCACGTGGTCGAGCACCGGCGACCACACACCCGCCGTGCCGCCGAGGCCGTGCAGCAACAGCAGCGTCGGGTCGCCGCTGCCGCCGGTCTCGTGCCACAGGTCGGTTCCGCGCCCGACCGCTGCCTCATCGTCGAGTGCCACTGCCTCATCGTCGAGTGTCACGTTGACCTCACCCCTCCGCGCGGTAGCACATCAGGCTACCCAATCGGGTCGGCGGGAAAAGAGGTGCGATAGTCGGTCGCGATACTTGGAGGGCAAGAAGCGTTGTGAGCGGCCATCTTCTCGCCGTAGATGTTCTTGACACGCACGATGCGACCGACGGATACTGCAGAACGGCGTCAAAGTGGTGCGAATATCGTGCCTGCACCGATCAACCTCAGGTACCCGACGACAAAGGGACGAGCGATGATGCTGTCTTCTGCCCCCCATTCGTTGAACCACGCCGCGTACCCGACCTTTGATACCGGCGCCACGTACCGCTTCTACACGCAGGTACTCGGCTGCCCACTGGTCGGCGCGATCCGCAAGGACACCGTCCCGTCGACCGGCGCCCAGTCTCCGTTCCTGCACACGTTCTTCGCGCTGACCTCGGGCGAATGCCTCGCGTTCTTCGAGGTCGACGGCTTGGAGCGGCCGGAGCACGGCGACGGGATCCCGTCCTGGATCCGGCACATCGCGCTGAACGTGGAGTCGCCGGAGGCGCTGGCCGCGCTGAAGCAGCACGTCGAGGAGCACGGCGTCGAGGTCCTCGGCACCGTGGACCACGACGGGATCTGGTCCTCCATCTACTTCTTCGACCCCAACGGCATCCGCATCGAACTGACCTACCAGTCACGCCCGCTCGACGACGACGATGCGGCGCAGGGGCGCAGGCTCGTCGAGCAGTGGGTGGCCGAGCGGTCCCAGTCGTTGGGCGGCGCGGAGAACTGACCGCGCACGCTCGGCGCACACCGCGCACGCTCGACGCACCACCCGGCACACCGGCACACCGGCACACCACGGACGCGAAAACTGGGGCGCATGAGGGACGAACTGCTGCACTTTCCGGTGAACTACGGCGGGCGCATCGACATCTACTCGGGCGTCGCCCGGCTCAGCGGCAAGATCTGGGCCAGGCAGGTGAGACCCGACGGCGACCGGCC
>DASXOA010000109.1:0-2700 GCA_036494675.1 Rugosimonospora sp. | reverse complement strand
GCGGGTTCTCGATGGCGACCGGAAACCGATCGACGTCGAGATCGGTCTCGGTACCTCGACCATCACCATCGACCCCGGGCTCGACACCGCACCGCAACCGGTGACGTTGCCACCGGGCGGGGAGGCGACCGCCACGGTGGTATGGCGCAACCTGGTCACGGATTCCACCGTCGTCGCCACGACCGGCACGTACCTTCAGATCGCACCGGCCGACGGTCAGCCCTCGCAGATCGTGGCGCCGCACGGCGGCATCGACCTCGGCAACACCGGCAAGCTCGGGGTTGGCGCGTGGCGGGCGACGGGGCCGGCGGGGAGCGCCTCTCCGGCCGGTCGTTGACGGTCCTCACCGGGTTTCCTGGAGCGACAGCGAACGGTCGACGAGGCGTTCGACGTCGGTCCACGTCGGCGCGTGCCGCCCGTAGCCGGGTACCGGGTGTGCCTGGGGTCCGAAGAAATACTGGTGCTCGACGGCGCCCCGGATGGCGGCGTGCACCTCGGGGTGGTCGTCGACGAAATGGGTGAGCCCGAGCCGCTCGCAGTGCACCCGCTTGTCCGGTCGCGCGCGGCAGAAGCACACCTGGTCGGTCGGCAGGCCGGTACGGCCGTAGAAGTCGTGGGCATCCAGCCACCGCCGGGTCCGGTCCTGGATCCTCGGTCCGCACTTGGAGACCAGCCACACCCGAGCGTGGAAGCGGGTGACGAGACGGCCGATGGCCGCGACCGCGCCGGCCATCTCGGGAGTGGCCAGCATGGTGGCCTCGTCGCCGTTGAAGAAGGCGGTGTCGCCGCCGCGGGCACGGGATCCGTCGATGATGACTCGGCCGATGTCGATGCCGAGGCGGGGCTCGCGTCGTTGCCTCGTGTTCATGCGGTTTAGCGTGCGCGGCGCGGCACCGACGGGGAACTATTAATCGCCGACGCTTCTATAGTTCTGGTCTATGGCCGGACGGGAGTTGCTGGAATCCGACGCTCTGCGCGCGTTCGCGGTCTTCGCCGAACACCGCAACTTCACCACCGCGGCCGCGGCGCTGCACATCAGCCAACCGTCGCTGCATGTCAAGATCCGCAAGCTGGCCGCCGGGCTCGGCTGGCAACTGTACGAGCGCGAGGGGCGCGGGCTGGTCCTCACCGCCGCCGGGCAGCGCCTGGCCGCACTCGCGTCCGACAACGCCCGGCGGCTGGACGAGTTCCTCCGGGATCTGCACGAGGCGCCGTCGACCCTGACGGTGGCGGCCGGCCGAGGCACGTTCCGCTGGGTCATCCCGGACGCAGTGCGTCGCGTCAGCGCGCAGGGGTACCGGGTCCAGGTCGTCGTCGCCGACCGGGACGCGGCCGTGGCGGCGCTGTCCGCCGGACGGGCTGACGTCGCGGTGGTGGGTTACGATCGGCCGCCGCGCCAGGTGGAGTCCGTGCAGATCGCCGAGTATCCGCAGGTACTCGTCATCGACGCGGCGCATCCGCTGGCCCGGGGTGACCGGCTGCGCCTGGCCGACCTCGGTGGCCTGGACCTGGTGGTACCGCCGGCCGACCGGCCGCACCGCAGGGCGCTGGAGCGTGCCCTGCTGGACGCCGGAGTGTCCTGGAACCCGGTCGCCGAGGCCGACGGCTGGGACCTGCTGGTGCACTTCGCCGCCCTGGGCATCGGCGGCACCGTGGTCAACGGCTGCGTACCAGCGCCCGAGGGCCTGGCCGCCGTACCGGTAGCCGACCTGCCCCCGGTGCGCTATTGGGCGGCCTGGCGCCGGCACCGCCACGCGGGGCGGCCGGGCATCGTCGAGCACCTCCTGCACCCGTGAGCGCCGACCCGACCGCCGACAGCCGGTTCCTGGCGTACCTGCTGCGGCACAACCCGGCCGCCGTCGGCGTGACCCTTGACGAGAGCGGTTGGGTGGGCGTGGACGCCCTGCTGGCCGCGATGGCCCGGCACGGCCGGCCGCTGTCCCCGGACGCGCTCGACGCGCTGGTCGCCGGCGGGGACAAGCGGCGCTTCGAACTGCGGGACGGGCGCATCCGCGCGGCGCAGGGCCACTCCATCCCGGTCGACCTGCGCCTGGAGCCGCAGGCTCCGCCGCCCGTGCTGTACCACGGCACGGTGGAGCGGTTCCTGCCCGGCATCCTCGCGCACGGGCTGCGCCCCGGTCGCCGTACCCACGTGCACCTGTCCGCCGACGTGGAGTCCGCCGTGACGGTCGGCGCCCGCCGGGGCGAGCCGGTCGTGCTGCGCGTCGACGCCGCCGGCATGCACGGCGACGGCCACGCCTTCTACCGCGCCGCCAACGGCGTCTGGCTCACCGCGCACGTCCCTCCACAGTGGATAGTCTCGCCGGAGGTGGGGGATACTCGTCTCATGTCGACCCACGGCGGGGCCACCCGATCCGCACCCGACGCGGCAGGCGGCGAATGGATCGTCTGGCGCCAGGACGACAACGGCAACCGCTTCGTGGTCGCCCGCCGAGCCTCCCGGGTCGAGGCCGAGGCGCTGGCCGGCGAGATGGAAGCGCGCGGGCACAAGCAGACCTACTGGGCCGCACCGGCGTCCTGACCGGCGCCGTTGCCGGACGGCCGGGCGGTCGCCGGCCCGGTGATCGGCTGCGGGCGGGGTTGCACAGAGATGTACGGATGGTTACCGTTTCAGCGCTACCGGAGGTGATCGAAGCGCTACGACTCCACCAGTTGACCGTCGCCGCTCCCCAGGGCCCG
>DASXOA010000108.1:0-6073 GCA_036494675.1 Rugosimonospora sp. | reverse complement strand
CGTTGGAGCAGACGATGTCGAGCCGGCCCAGCTGGGCGACGCCGTCGTCCAGAGCCTGCTTCAGCCCGGCGTAGTCCCGCACGTCGGCCTGGGTGGCGACGATCCGCCGGTCCAGCGCCTCGACCTCCTTGACCGTCTCGGTTAGATCGTCCGGGGTCGCCATGGGATACGGCACCGAGGCGACCTGGTCGCAGATGTCCACCGCGATGATGTCCGCGCCCTCCTGCGCCAGCCGGATCGCGTGGCTGCGGCCCTGGCCGCGTGCCGCGCCGGTGACGAACGCGACCTTGCCCTCAACTCGTCCAGTCATTGCTGTTCCCTCTGCTTCCTTGCTCGTGTGTCTCCGTTCGTGTTTCTCTGCTCAGCTACAGTCGGCCACAGCGCAGCCAGGGCAGTCCTCAGTAGTCCCTACTGATTTCCGCGGCCAGGACCACCCGGCCGGCTCCCCCTGCTGGAGCACGCCAGAGCAGGCAGCAGTTTCAACCCCTGCGGTTTGCCGGCGTGAACCGCGAAAGTATTGACGGCACCGGGCTCGCTCAGGCATCGTTCACGCAGACCCGTACGCAGACCGTGTCCGAACCGTTTCCGCGTTCAGGCGCAGCCGGCCGGCGGCGCTCACCCCCCCGCAGACACCGTGAGGTTCCCGATGAAGCGATCCTCGAGCCGCCCGGCCGCATTGGCGACGGCTGCCGCCGCCCTTACCCTGCTATGCGGCGCGCTCCAACTCCAGTCGGCCTCGGCCGCTCCGGTCCTCACGGGCACCGCCGCCACCGGCGGCCCGGGTGCGGCCTCCTACTTCGATCTCGCGCGCAAGGACTGCCTTGGCACCGCCGAGAACACCACCTCGAAGGTCTGGTACACGGTCGCCGACGGCGTCCTCTCTGACGTTTACGAGCCCACCGTCGACAACACGAACGTCGAGACGCTGCAGTACGTCGTCACCGACGGCTCGACCTTCACCGACCTGCAGACCCGCGATATGACCTACACCGTGCGGGCCGATCCGACCGGCACGGCGTGCACGATCACGTCGACCGACGCCAAGCACGGCTACGAGCTGGTCACCACCTACATCACCGATCCGCAGCGCGACACGGTGCTGATGAACACCAGGATCGAGCCGGCCAAGGGCAGCGGCACCAATGTCGGCGCGCTGCGGATTTACGCGCGGCTTGACGCGCACGTGAACGGCGACGGGGGCGGCGGGACGCAGAACGCCGGCGGCAACACCGGCGGCATCGACGCGAGCACCGGCGTCCCGGTCGTCTACAGCACGAACACCACCACCGAGGCGGCCAACCGCACGTACGCGGTGCCGACCTACATGGCGATGACCGCCACCTCCGCGGGCGCAGCCTCCGTCGGCTACGAGGGCACCGCGAGCGACGGGCTGACCCAGCTCGATGCCGCGCACGCCTTGACGCCGGCGACGTCGGCCGCCGACGGGCACATCGTGGCCACCGAGAACGTGACCCCGCAGCGGGGATCCAGCGGGGTGTTCACCCTCGCCCTCGGGTTCGGCCGTTCACAGCAGCAGGCCGTCAGCACGGCCACCGCCTCGCTGCGCGCGCCCTTCCCCCGCACCGCGCTGGCCTACGCGAACACCTGGAACGCCTACGACCGGACGCTCAGCCGGCCGCCGCGCTCGGTTCCTGGGCAGTCAGTGCAGACGATTAGCAAGACCTACTCCCTCGACGCGAACGTGCTGAAGGCCAGCGAGGACAAGACGTTCCCAGGCGCGGTGGTCGCCTCGCTCGCCTCCCCCTGGGGCCAGGCGATCAACGCGGGCGATAACGTCAACGGCAAGCCGGTCTACTACGGCTCCTACCGGGAGGTCTTCGCCCGCGACGCCTACGAGGCCTTCACCGGCTTCCTAGCCGACGGCGACCTGGCCACGGCCCGCGCCCAGGCCAAGTTCCTGCTCGACGACCAGCAGCTGCCGACCGGCGAGATCCCGCGCAACTCGCTGCTCAACGGCAAGGCCGCGCCGGACACCGGCGGCGACCAGCTGGACGAGACCGCCGACCCGATCCTGATGGCCTACCTGTCCGGGCTCGGCGGTGACGACACGCTGTGGACGCAGCACATCAAGCCGGCCGCGGACTTCCTGGTCGCGCACGGCCCGTCGTTCGGCGTGGAGCGGTGGGAGGAGCAGTCCGGGTACTCACCCTCGACGATCGCCGCCGAGATCGCCGGCCTGACCGCCGCCGCCGCCATCGCGGCCGAGCACCACGACGCCGCCGACGCCGCCGTCTACCAGGCCACCGCGGACGACTTCCAGCGCAACGTGAAGAGCTGGACGGTCACCTCGACCGGACCCGACAGCTCCTCTCCCTACTTCATCAGGCTGTCCAAGACCGGCGACCCGAACGCGGCGACGACCTACAACCTGAGCAACGGCGGCCCGACGGTCGCGCAGGACACCGTGATCGACGGCGGGTTCCAAGAGCTGGTGCGGCTGGGCGAGCTGTCCCCGAGCGCCCCGGTGGTCAAGAACTCGCTGTCCGTCCTCGACAACACCATCTCGGTCAAGACCCCGTCCGGCACGGGCTACTACCGCTATGGCACCAACGCCGCGGACGGCAGCGCCGACGGCTACGGTGACTGCTATCAGCCCAGCCAGACCTCCTGCACGACCGTGGGCGAGCCGTGGCCGACGACCGATATCGGCACCGGGCACCTGTGGCCGGTGCTGTCCGGAGAGCGCGGCGAGTCCGCGATCGCCGAGGGCGACTCGTCCCAGGCCTCCGCGCTGCTCTCCTTCATGATCAACTCGGCTTCTGGCGAGGGCCTGGTGCCCGAGCAGGCGTGGGAAGACCCCGACGTGGCGGCGTCTCCGTACGGGTCGGACCCGACCACCGCGTCGATCGGCTTCACCGACGGGCAGGCGGCCGGCTCGGCCTCGCCGCTGACCTGGGCCCAGGCACAGGAACTGCGGCTGATCGTGGACCTCGGCACCGGCCGCGACACCGACACCCCGGCGATCACCACCAAGCGTTACGTCACCCACGGCGCCCCGGCCGCCACCCCGGTGACGATCACCTCCCCGGCCTCCGGCGCCACGATCGAAGGCGGCACCACGACCGTCACCGGGACGGCGGCGGCGGGCGCGACCGTGGACGTCTCGACCCAGGACACCGACACGGGCGCCGCCGCGACCACGGTGAGCACGACCGCCGGCGCCTCCGGCACCTACTCCGCCCCGGTCGCGATCGGCTTCGGCACCAACGTGATCACGGCCGTCGCCACCACGACGGCCGGAGCCACCGGATACGCGCAGACCTCGGTGATCGGCGACGTGTCGGGCGGAACCACCGCCGCGTCGGTGACCGACCCGACCGGAGACGACAACGGCCCCGGCACCTACCAGTACCCGACCTCCTCGTCCTACTCCGCCGGCTCCTGGGACCTCACCGGCTTCCAGGTGATCACCGCGGGGTCGGAGGTCTACCTGCGCACCTCGCTCGCGAACCTGGTGCCGACGTTCGGCTCGGTCGACGGCGCGCAACTGCTCGACATCTACGTGCACGACCCCGCGGCCTCCGCCACCTCGACCGCGGCGGCGTACCCGACCCGCAACTACACCATCGCCCCGGCCGACGCCTGGAGCGAGCGCCTTGAGGTCCAGGGATTCGCCTCGCCCGTGTGGGTCAACGCCTCCGGCGGCCAGGTCGGCACCCCGACCGCCGTCGTCGCCTCGACGGTCGCCAACACGATCACGATCGCCCTGCCAGCAGCCGAGTTCGGCACCCCGACGAGCGGTTGGACATTCACCGTCGCGATCACCGGCCAGAACGGCTTCAGCACCGACCAGGCCATCTCCTTCACGACGAATCCAGGCGCGTTCACGCTCGGAGTCTGCCCGGTAGGCGGCACCGAGCCGATCTGCTCGCTGAGCACCAGCGCGGTGCCCGAGGTGATGGACACCGTCACGCCGCCCGGCGTCTCGCAGGACACCGAGCTCGACCCGACTCTCAAGCCAGTCGTCCTGCAGGGCGTCACCGTGCCGTAGGACGAGCTCTACCCCATGCGGTCACCTCGGTCCGTTCGGAAAATCTGGGATTATCCCGAACGGACCGAGGTGACTAGAACGGACCGAGGTGAACTAGAAGGCCGCGAGGCAGTTGAGACGGTGGACCGCCCGGCCGAGGGCAGGACCGCCCCCTGGTGTCAGGCGAAGGTGAGCTGGTGGATGTTCCAGCCGCCGTTGTCCTGGTCGATGGTGAAGGTCTGCTGGCCCGCGGGCAGGGTCACCGTCACCGTGACCGTGGTCCAGGTCTGCCAGCCGCCGGTGTTCGGGACGTTGATGTTCCCGGACAGGTTGGCCCCGGAGGAACTGGCGATGTGCAGTCCGTCGGTCACGCCGCTTGGCGAGGCCAGCCGCAAGGTCACCGTGTAGCTGCGGGCCGTGGCCACGTTGACGGTGTACCTGAACCACTGGCCGGTACCAGTCCAGCCGACGTCGTACCCGCAGCCGGTGTCGGTGCAGGTCTCCAGGTCCACCCCGTCGGCCCGGTAGGCGGTGCCGTTGCCGTTGACCGAGGTGACGTTGTACGCCGTCCCCTGCCCGCCGGTGTCATAGTTCGCCGCCTGCACCGTGCCGGGGACTGCGGCCGGGGTACCGCCGTAGGGAGCCTCGGGTCTGGTGAAGGTCAGGTAGCGGATGTTCCAGCCGCCGTTGTCCTCAGCGACGGTGAGGGTCTGCTGCCCGGCCGGCAGCGTGACCGTCGCGGTGGCGGTGGTATAGGTCTGCCAGCCGCCGGTGTTCGGGACGTTGATGTTCCCCGACAGGTTCGCGCCGGAGGAACTGGCGATGTGCAGGCCGTCGGTCACCCCGCTCGGCGAGGCCAGCCGGAGGCTGACCGTGTAGGTCCCGGCGGTCGCGACGTTGACGGTGTACCTGAACCACTGCCCGGTCGCGGTCCAGCCCAGGTCGTACCCGCACCCGGCCGACCCGGTGTCCGTGCAGGACTCCAGGTCCACCCCGTCGGAGCGGTAGGCGGTGCCGTTGCCGTTGACCGAGGTGACGTTGTACGCCGTGCCCTGCCCGCCGGTGTCATAGTTCGCCGCCTGCACCGTCCCTGGCACCGCCGCGGGAGTCCCGCCATACGGCCCCTCAGCCGGCGGGGGTGCGTTGCCGTTCAGGCCGATCGACACGCTGCCCAGGTGCTTGGCCGTGGTTGCCTGGGACCCGGTGACCTGTGCGAACGGCAGCGACGTGGTCAGTGACGACGGCTGTTCGACCAAATAGGAGGAACCGGCCGTCACCGGCACGCTGAACGTCGACGCGGTGGTGGCACTCACCACGACGGCGCCGCTGGAACCATTGACCACCTCGGCTTGCTGGCCGGGCCACGGGTTGCGCACGGTCATCGTCTGCGTGGTGCCGGCCTGGATCGCGGCCGTGGCGATGGTGCCGCCCTCCACCTGCACGTCCACCTTGGACCCGCCCTGGATATACACGGTGCCCGAGCCGTTCCAGCCCGACGGCCATGCCGGGGCAAACCGCAGCGTCCCGTCGTAGTCGGTGGCCAGCGCCTCATCCATCGCGGTGGCGACGTTCGAGGCCTGCTCGATGTACGGCTCGTCGGGAGTGCCGTCGAACTCGGCCAGGCCCGAGATGTAGGCCTGGTACTTCTCGGTGTTGTTGACAAGGTCGGTGGAGACCTGGGAGCCCATGTCGAGGCGGGCCGCGTCGACCGCGTCGTAACTCCAGTCGTTGCCGTCATTAGTCGGCCGGGAGTTGTAGGTCCGGTCGGCCAGCGCGGTCAGGTTATCCCCGTTCACCGTCGTGCTGTCACCGATCACCCCGTACGGCCACACCGGCTCAAGGCCGATGTTCTCGTCGTTGCGTATCGTCGCCGAGGGCTGGTAGGAGTCGCCGATCGCGTCGCTGCCCCCGGCGTCGGCACTGGCGGCCGCCGACGCGGAGGTCGGCTGCGAGTTGAGCAGCTGAGACAGGTTCGACTGGCTGACCCGGGCGTAAGGCTCGATCTGGTTCTCGGCCGTTCGCAGCTGGGAGACCAGCGAGGAGTCGGTGTTCAGCAGCGTCGCCGCGCTGACCACCGCCGGG
>DASXOA010000107.1:0-29859 GCA_036494675.1 Rugosimonospora sp. | reverse complement strand
CACCCCGGCGCAGGCCGCCCCCGCGGCACAGCCGGCCACCCCGGCACAGGCCACCCCCGCGGCGCAGGCCACCCCCGCGGCGCAAGCCGGCGCGCCGACTCGACCCGACCCGTCGACACCGACCGCCGAGACACCGACGCCCGAGTCCATCACCGCCGCGTTGTCCGCGTCGGCACCGGCCGACGACGCGGCTTCGCCCCGGAGGCCTGCCGCCGAAGACGTGACCGGCTCCGTCTCCACGCCGGTTGAACCCCAGCCGGTCGAGTCCCAGCCGGTCGAGTCCCAGCCGGTCGAGTTCCGCCCGGTCGAGTCCCAGCCAGTTGAATTCCGGCCGGTCGAATCGGGGCAGGTCGAATCGGGATCGGCCGCATCGGGGCCGCAGGCATCCGCGCCGCAGCCATCCCCGTCGCCGGCATCCCCGTCGCCGCAGGCCGCACCGCTGGAGACCGCGCCGCCGCAGGCTGAGTCGAAGTTCGCCTCGCCGCGGGCCGGAGCCACGACGAGCGAAGGCAGATCCGACGTACCGGCATCCGCGTCCACGCGGACGGAATCCGACGCGAACGTGTCCGCGACGACGGAGGTTGCGGCGACTCCGGCCGCCCCCGGTTCGACGCGGGACGGGGCGTCGCGCGTCGAACCCGCACGAGATGAGGCGCCGCACAATGAGGCGCCGCAGACTGTTTCGATGCCGAGCGACCCGACGGCCACGCAGAGCGTGGCCACTCCGGAACCACCCACGCCAGCACCGCCCAACCCAGCACCGCCCAAACCAGCACCGCCCACGCCGACACCGCCCACCGCGGCGCCGCCCACGCCGTCCGGGTCCACGGACGAGCCGGGCGCGCGAACCGGGACGGAGCCCACGGAGAAGCCGTTCGATCGATGGGCGGCCGCCGAGTCGCAGGCACCCCGACCGGTTCCGGCGCGCACGCCACCGGCCGGCTCACCGTGGGCGACCCCGTTGCGGGAGACGTCCGACGACCCACCGCGCTGAGCTGCCGCCCAGCCGTCCCGCATCGCCCGAGCGACTGTCGCGTCGCCCGAGCGACTGCCCTTCGCTCAGGGACGCGCTCGGTGTCGTCAACGAGCAGGCGGCCGTACCGCCCGGCGGCCGTGAACCGACCCGGCCGCCTCAGCCGCGCAGCAGCTCCCGTGCCATGACGATCCGCTGTACCTGGTTCGTACCCTCGTAGATCTGCGTGATCTTGGCGTCGCGCATCATCCGCTCCACCGGGAAGTCCTTGGTGTACCCGTACCCGCCGAGCAGCTGCACCGCGTCCGTCGTGATCTCCATGGCGGCGTCCGAGGCGAAGCACTTCGCCGCCGCCCCGAAGTACGTCAGGTCGGCGTCGCCGCGCTCCGACTTCCCCGCCGCCACATAGGTGAGCTGGCGCGCCGCCTCCAGCTTCATGCCCATGTCGGCGAGCATGAACTGGATCCCCTGGAACTCCGCGACCGCCTTGCCGAACTGCCGGCGCTCCTGCACGTACCGCTTGGCGAAATCGAGAGCGCCCTGGGCGATTCCGACTGCCTGGGCCGCGATCGTGACCCGGGTGTGGTCCAGCGTCCGCATAGCGATCTTGAAGCCCTCGCCGGGCTGGCCGATCATCCGGTCGGCCGGGATGCGCACGTTGTCGAAGTACACCTCGCGGGTCGGCGAACCCTTGATGCCCAGCTTCTTCTCCGGTGCGCCGAAGCTGACCCCGGGATCGGACTTCTCCACCACGAACGCGGAGATGCCTCGCGAACGCTCACCCGGGGCGGTCACCGCGAAGACCGTGTAGAGATCCGACACACCGGCATTGGTGATCCACCGCTTCGCGCCGTTGATCACGTAGTGATCATTGTCACTAATCGCCCGAGTCGTCATGGAAGCCGCATCGCTGCCCGCCTCGGGCTCCGACAGGCAGTACGAGAACATCGCCTCGCCGCGCGCCACCGGCGGCAGGTACCGCTGCTTGAGCGCGTCCGACGCGGCCAGCAGCAACGGCAGTGTGCCGAGCTTGTTGACGGCGG
This sequence comes from Rugosimonospora sp., assembly GCA_036494675.1. GTDB lineage: Bacteria > Actinomycetota > Actinomycetes > Mycobacteriales > Micromonosporaceae > Rugosimonospora. Next base: position 27,843 of record DASXOA010000107.1, on the reverse strand, counting down.
GGATCAGCGACGAGGACGCGCAGGCCCGGGCGACCTCCTCGATGACGATGGCCGTGGCCAGCGCGTCCGCGCCCGCCCCGCCGTACTCGACGGGGATGTGCGGGGCGTGGAAGTCGCCGGCCCGCAGAGCGTCGTACGAGGCCTGGGGGAACTCGCCCGTCTCATCCGCCGCCGCGGCGTTCGGCGCCACCTTGCCGTCGCAGACCGCCCGCACTGCCTCCCGGATCTCCACGTGCTCTTCGGGCAGCTGGTACGCGTCGAAGTCGGTCATCCGGAAACCTTCCCTCGGGGAGATCCGGGCTGCCCGGAATGGGTGACAGGCCGGAAGGTCTGGCGCGTCGGCGCTAGGCTGAGCGCGTAGCGGGGCTAATCTTACCGATCGGTAACCTGACGTCGTTGCCAGGCCGGGTAGGTCAAGCACTATCCTCGCCGGGACGGCGCGGTGGTCGCAAACGCCCGTCCGGCCCGGAGCGAGGAAATCCTCCGAGGTCGCGGCATATGCGGCACGTGTGCGAGCGGAGACCAGGCGTGACGATTTCGTACCCAGGGAGCCAGCCCCTGACGCCCCCAGAGCTTCTCACCCCACCATCCGGGGCGGGCCGGCCACGGCTGACCTTCCTCGGAACGGGTTATCTGGGCGCCACCTACGCGATCTGCTTCGCCGAGATGGGCTACGAGGTTCTCGGCTTCGACGTGGATGAGCCCAAGATCGCCAAACTGGCCAGCGGCGAGGTGCCGTTCCATGAGCCCGGCCTCGACGAGTTGCTGCGCAAGAACCTCGCGGGTGGACGGCTGCGCTTCACCACGTCCTACGACGAGGTCGCCGAGTTCGGTGACGTCCACTTCATCTGCGTGGGTACCCCGCAGCGGGCCGACGGACTGGCGGCCGACCTGAGCTACGTGGAATCCGCGGTCACCGGCCTGGCGCCGAAGCTGACCCGCAAGGCGTTGATCGTCGGCAAGTCCACCGTGCCGGTGGGCACCGCCGACTGGGTCGAGGAGCTGATCTCCCGGCACGCCCCGGCGCAGGCGCAGGTGGAGGTTGCCTGGAGCCCGGAGTTCCTGCAGGAGGGCTTCGCGGTCGAGGACGTGCTGCGTCCCAACCGGGTCATCTTCGGTGTCAAGAGCGACTGGGCGTACGGCATGCTGTACGGCTCGCACAAGGGCGTCTTCGACCTGGCCATGACCGAGGACCGCGAGGTTCCGGTCGTGGTGACCGACTTCGCCACCGCGGAACTGGTGAAGGTCGCCGCCAACGCGTTCCTCGCCACCAAGATCTCGTTCATCAACGCGATGGCCGAGGTCTGTGAGGCGGCCGGGGCCGACGTGACCCAGCTGGCCAGGGCGATCGGCTATGACCCGCGCATCGGCAACCGGTTCCTGCGTGCCGGCCTCGGCTTCGGCGGCGCCTGCCTGCCGAAGGACATCCGCGCGTTCCAGGCTCGGGCCCAGGAGCTCGGCGTCGGCGAGGCGTTGCGCTTCCTGCACGAGGTCGACTTGATCAACCAGCGCCGGCGGCAGCGGGTCGTGCAGCTGGCCGCGGAGTTGCTCGACCGCCCCAACGGGCCGGCCGGACCGGACCTGAGCGGGCTTCGCATCGCCGTGCTCGGCGCGACGTTCAAGCCGAACTCCGACGACGTGCGGGACTCACCCGCGCTGTCGGTGGTCCGGAAGCTCTCCCGTACCGGCGCGTCGGTCGCGGTCTACGACCCCGAGGGGATGGCCAACGCCGAGCGCGAGCTGCCGGAGGTCGGGTTCGCCAAGACGCTGACCGACGCGGTCGCCCGGGCCGACCTGGTGTGCGTGCTGACCGAATGGGAAGAGTTCCGCAACGCCGATCCGAGCGCCCTCGCCGAACTGGTGAACGGAAAGCGCGTCATCGACGGACGGAACTGCCTTGACCAGGCACTCTGGGTCCGGGCCGGCTGGGACTACCGCGGTATGGGGCGTCCCGAACCAGCCTGACGAGTTGGGGCCGAAGGTCCAAAAAGAGGGGCGCCCGGCGAGGCGCCCCTTTTGTCACTGGCGTCGGGTCATAATCGCTCGGCATCCTTTGCGTAGACGCGACGGGAGGGTGCCGTGGGGACATACCCCTGCTCGAACTGCGGTACAACGGCGGATACCGCCACCGGCTGTCCCAACTGTGGCCACAGCGTCCAGCAGGAGATCGCCGACCTCAGTCGAGTGATCACCCAGATGCAGTTCCGCAACTCGACGATGGTCGACGAGCGGACCCTGTTGATGCGGCGCATCCAGGGTGCGATCGCCACCCGTACGCTGTTGCGGGAGGCCGTCGACCAGCGGCGCGGCTCGCCCCGGCAGTCCGGGGCCAAGGCCGTCCCGCGACGCCGGATCGGCCCGTTGCCCGGTGTCGGGAAGCAGCGGACGGCCACCGCTGCCGGCCCGCCGCCGACCGACGATGTGCCCACCTTCACCGGCCGGCCGATCCGGCCCGGCAAACGGGTACCGATGCCGGAGCGCACCGAGTCGCCACACGCCCACGCTCCGGAGACGTCCACCCGCACCACGCAGAACGCCCTGCTCTGGTTGGGCGCTCTGCTGTTCGCGGTGACCGGCACCGGATACCTGCTGCGCGAACTGCAGGGCGGCCCCCGGGTCGCGGTGTTCACCCTGCTCGCCGCGGCGATCCTGGCGGCCCCGCTGCCGATCGCACGGCGCGGGCTGGTCTCGACCGCCGAGACGCTCGCCTCGGTGGGGCTGCTGTTCGTGCTGCTCGACGGGTACGCCATCTGGGCCACCCGGGTGCTGTCCGGCGCCGGCATCTCGGGTACCGCGTTCGCCGGCCTGGTCTGCCTGGCGACCGCGGGGGTCGCCGCCGGCTACCGGACGATCAGCCATCTGGTCGCCCCGCGCTTCCTGGCCGTACTGCTGCTGCAACCGGTGCTGCCGCTGCTGTTCGCCGGCGTGATCCACGGAGTGGCCGGGTGGTCGGCGATCCTGGCCGCCGTCGGTGCGCAGGACCTGGCGCTGGCGCTCGTGCTGCGCCGCCGCCTTCACCGCGCAGTCAGGCTGCCGCCCAGGTCGATCATCGAGGCCGAGGAGATCGAGGTCGCGGCGGAGGTCGACGAGCACGCCGCCGAGGGCACCCCGTACCTGCGGGACGCGGTCTGGATCCTGCACGGCCTGGCCGTCCTCGCGGCCGTGGTCTGCGCGGTCATCACGCTCGCCGGTGCGCACGGCACCACGGTGGTGCTGGGCGGCGCCGCGGGACTGTTGCTCGCCGCGACGGTGGGCCTCGGCGGCGGGCTGACCCTGCACCGCTGGCCGCTGCCCGACGTCGCCGCCGGCCTGGCCACCGCCGCGGTCATCGGCGCGATCGGCCGGGTGGCCGCCGTGACGCTGCCCGGGTGGGGTCTGGTGATGGCGGCCCTGGCCATCCTCGTCGCCGGGGTGACCGTCCGGCTGCTCGGTCAGCTCGCCCACCAGGGTCCCCGGCTGGCCGGGGCGCTGTCCGCCGGGGTGCTCGGACTCATCCTGCTCGGCCGCGGGTTCGACGCGATCCTCGGACCGCTGCGTGCCGCCACCCCGGCCTGGCACGCGGACCTCGGCCGGTACGCGCACACCGTGGCGAAGGCGGCCGCGCCGGGCGGCGCACAGTTGGCGCTGGCCGCGATCATCCTCACCCTCGCCGCGATCACGATGCTGCCCGCCCGGGACCGCGCGGACGGCGCGGTGATCGGACTCACCCTGGCGTTCCTCCTGGTACCCGCGGGGCTGGCGCTGCCCTGGGCCGCCGTACCGCTGGTGCTGGTGCTCGCCGCGGCGGCCCTCGGCGCGTACGCGCTGATCGCACCGACCACCCGAGCCGCCTGGATCCGGATCGCCGCCGCCACGATCCTGGGCTGCTACGGGGTCGGGGTGGGCCTGGCCCGCCCGGACGCGGCCGCGCTGGCCCTGTCCGGCCTCGCCATCGCCGGAGCGGCGATCGGCGTGGCACCCCGGCTGGCCGAGTCCACCCTGGGGCCCAACGTCGACCTGGCCACCGAAGCGGGGTGGGCGGGTGCCGCCTTCGCGCTGCCCGGCGCGGTCGCGTTCGCTACCGCGGGGACGGCGCAGAGCACCGAGTCCGGCCCGGTACCGGTGCTCGCGGCCGCCTTCCTGGCCGTCGCCGGCACCCTCACCGCGACCGCGATAGCCCAGGTCGCCCGCGAGCGCCCGGCGCCGCTCCTGGTCACGGGCAGCGCCCTGGGCACGGGTGCCGTGGCGATCGCCGCGTTCGTGGCCGGCGGCGTCCCGCTGGTCGACATCGGCATCGCCGCCCTGCTGCTGATCAGCGCCGTGACGCTGTGCCTGGCGCCGTGGCTGGACCGGAGCCGGCGCATCGCCGGACTGGCCGGGGGCTCCGACATCGCGGCTACCGCGGTCACCGCCGCGTCGGTCGCCGCGGTGGCCCGGGTCGCCGGCCTGCTCGCTCCCGGGTACGAACTGGCCACGGCCGCCATCCTGGTGCTGCTGGTCGCCGCCGGGGTGCGGGCGATGCCGGAGGCGTGGCGGCGCGGTCCGATCGTCGGCGGCAGCCTGGTCGGTACCGTCGTCGGGCTCATCGCCGGCGTCGAGGCGGTACGCGGGGCGGTCGCCGCCCTGAGCGCGGAACAGCCGGTATGGCACACCGACCTGGCCCACTGGTCCGCGCACATCTCCGGCCCGTTCGGGGCGCAGGTCCCGCTCGCACTGCTCCTGCTGGCCGCGGCGGCGGCCGTCGCCCTGCCCACACCCGCCTCCTACGCGGTCAGCGCAGTCGGGATCGGCCTGGCGGCCCTCGCCGTACCGGCGGCCCTCAACCTGTCGTGGTGGTCCCCGATCATGTTCAGCGGAGTCGCCGCCACCGGCCTCGGTATCGCCGCCGGCCGCAGCACCGTACGCGAGGCGGGCTGGGCACGGTACGGCATCGCGACCGTGCTGTTCGCCGACACCATTGGCGCCAGCCTGGTCCGGCCGGGCATCACGGCACAGACCCTGCTCGCGTCCACCCTGATCCTGGGCGTGGTCGCCTGGGCGGCGGCCGCCACCCTGCGGGCCCACGAGAACGCCACGCACCTGGTGCTGATCGGCGGCTCCGCGCTCACGGCGGCGCTGGCCACGCTGCCGGCCGGCGCCGCCTGCCTGGCCGTGGCGTCCGGCTCGCCGTGGAGCTTCGCGATCACCTCGGCACTCGCCGGGCTCTGCGTCGGCCTCGCGCTGACGGCGCTGACCTGTTACAACACCGAGGCCTTCCTGTCGTTCGTCACGGCCGGCGTGGCACTGGTCGGCACCGCCATCGCGGTCGCCACCATCCAGACGGCGCTGCCGCTGGTCGTGTACGCCGCCGCGGCGGCGCTGCTCGCGGTCCTCGCCGAACTGATGCGCGCGGCGGTGATCGCCCGGGGCGATACCCGGCCCGACACCGGGTCGCGCGGCCGGCCCCTGGCGCTGCCGCGGCACCCCGGGCATGCGCTGATGCTCGCCGCCGGTCCGGCGACGGTACTGGCCGCGGCGGCCCTGGCGCCGTCCGTCGGCGCCGCGCTGATCGGCCCGTACCGGTGGGTCGACGACGCGTGGACCGGGGCGCCGGAGTCCTCGCTCGCCGCGCTCGGCCCGTTCGGCCACTGGGTCGGCGACGCCACCTCGGTGGCCGCCGCCCTGATCCTGACGCTGGCCGGAGCGCTCGGCGCGGTCGGCTTCGGCGGCCGGCCCGAGACGGTCACCCGGCGAGCCGTCTCGGTGGTCATCCCGGGCCTGGCGATCACCCTGCTGATCGCCCCGACCGCGCTGCGCATGGCCTGGCCGGCCGGGCCGGTGCTGGCTCTCGTGGTGGCGGTGCTGGCCGGCCTCGGGCTGGCGCTGACCGCGGCCCCCGCCGGTACCACCGAGGCCACGCCGCAGCGTCCGGCCCGCACGCTGGTCCTGGTCATCTGCCTGCTGGCCGGCGGCGCCGGGCTGGCCGGCAGCCTGGCGACCCAGTCCATGACCCTGTGGGCGCTGGCGATCACCGCGGCCGGCGGCGTGACCGCCGCGATGCTGGGCCGCAGCCGCGCCGCCCGCGTGGTCGGCTGGCTGGTCACCGCGTTCGCCGGCCACCTGTTCGCGCTGGTGGCCGGGCTGGCGGCCGGGCTGCCGGTGTACTGGTCGGCGTTCCTGGTCGCCCTCGTCGCCGCGGCGATGCTGGTGATCGCCTCGCTGCTGCCCCGGCTGCGACTGGCCGAGGGGGCCAGCGAGGCCATCACGGTCGAGGCGAGCGCCTACGCCGGCGCGGTCCTCGCCCTGGCGCTCGCCGCCCGGTCGCTGCCGCACCTGGCCGTGTTCGCCTGTGCCTGGGGGGCCGTGCTGTCCGTCGCGGCGGCCCGCCCGAACCGCCCGCGGCTGTACCGCAACGCGCTGATCTGGTTCGCCGTCGCCCATGAGCTGATGGCGTGGTGGCTGCTGATGTACGTGGCGAAGGTCGCGCTGCCCGAGGCGTACACCCTGGCCGTGGCGCTCGCCGCGCTGATCATCGGGTACCTGCGTGCCCGCCGGGACCCGGAGCTCTCCAGCTGGCTCTCGTACGGCGTGGCCCTCGTCGCCGCGTTCCTGCCGAGCCTGGTGATCGTACTGATGACCAACGAGACACCGCTGCGGCGCGGCGTGATCATCGTCGGCGCGGCAGCCACCGTGGTGTTTGGCTCGTGGCGGCGGCAGCAGGCCCCGGTGGTGGTCGGCGGTGTGACGCTGGCCGTGGCCGCCCTGCACGAGTTGGCCGCCGTCTCCACCACCGCGCTGCTGTGGACGATCATGGCACTGGTCGGCGCGGTACTGGTCGGCCTGGGCGCCAACTTCGAGAAGCGGCGCCGGGACCTCCAGCGGCTACGAGGAGCCCTGGGCCGCCTGCGTTAGCTCGTCCTGCAGGGCCTGGTTCTTGTGCTCCACCAGCGCGATGAGGTCACGCTGGTACGCCGCCATGCGGTCGGCCAGGCCCGGGTCGGCGATGCCGAGCATCCGTACCGCCAGCAGGCCGGCATTGCGGGCACCGCCGATCGATACAGTGGCCACCGGGACGCCGGCCGGCATCTGCACGATCGACAGCAGGGCGTCCATGCCGTCCAGGTTCCGCTGTGGAACCGGCACGCCGATCACCGGCAACGCCGTCGCCGAGGCCACCATCCCGGGCAGGGCCGCCGCGCCGCCGGCACCCGCGATGAGCACCTTCAGGCCCCGGCCGGCAGCCTGGGTCGCGTAGTCCAGCATCGCCTGCGGCGTGCGGTGCGCGGACACCACCCGGACCTCGTACCCGACCCCGAACTCGTCCAGCGCCTCGGCGGCGGCCCGCATCACCGGCCAGTCGGAGTCGCTACCCATGATCACGCCGACATTCATCGTGAGCCCCCCGCCCGGGTGTCCGGCATCGGTATGCCGTCCTGCAGCCAGCGCGCGGCGGCCACCGCCCGCTCGCGCGTGCGCGTCAGATCCTCGCCGAGTGCGGTGACATGTCCTATTTTGCGGCCGGGTCGGACCTGCTTGCCGTAGAAATGCACCTTGATGCCGGGGTCGGCGGCGAACATGTGGTGCAGCCGCTCGTCGATCGACATGCCACCCGCCTGCCCGCCCAGCACGTTGGCCATCACCACGGCCGGGGCGGTCAGTCCGGTATCGCCGAGTGGATAGTCCAGCACGGCCCGCAGGTGCTGCTCGAACTGCGAGGTGCGGGCACCCTCGATGCTCCAGTGGCCGGAGTTGTGCGGGCGCATCGCCAACTCGTTGACCAGCAGCCCGGCCCCGGTGTCGAACAGCTCGACCGCGAGCAGCCCGACCACGCCCAGTTCGGTGGCCAGCCGGATGGCCAACTGTTCCGCCTCGACGGCCAGCTCCGGGTCCAGGTCGGGCGCCGGTGCCAGCACCTCGACACAGATCCCCTCCCGCTGCACGGTCTGCACCACCGGGTACGTGGCGACCTGCCCGAACGGGGACCGGGCCACCAGGACGGCCAGTTCGCGGCGCAGCGGTACCCGCTCCTCGACGATCAGCTCGACGCCGGGCAGCTCATCGGTCTCGTCGACGAACCACACGCCCCGCCCGTCGTACCCGCCGCGCACGGCCTTCACCACGACCGGCCAGCCGGTACCGGCGGCGAACGCGGCCACGTCGGCCGGCGCGGTCACCGGCGCCCAGCGCGGCACCGGCGCGCCGAGTTCCGTGAGCCGCTCGCGCATCGCGCGCTTGTCCTGCGCGTAGCGCAGCGCGGCGGCGCTCGGCGCCACGTTGACCCCGCCGGCCTCCAGTGCCTCGATGTGCTCCGGGGGCACGTGCTCGTGGTCGAACGTGACCACCTCGCAGCCCTTCGCGAAGGTACGCAGGGCGTCCAGGTCGGTGTGGTGCCCGACGTGCACGTCGGCGGCCACGAGAGCGGCGCCGTCGTCGGGCGAGGCGGCAAGTATGCGCAGCGATTGTCCCAGTGCGATCGATGCCTGGTGGGTCATCCGGGCCAGCTGCCCACCGCCCACCATGCCGACCACGGGCAGACCGGTTCGGGTATCCATCTCGGCAGCCAGCCTAGCGCCCGCCATGGGCCGGCCCTCGTACGGCCGGGCAGGGCAGATGGGCCGGCCCTCGTACGGCCGGGCAGGGCAGATGTGCCCGCCCCCGCAGGCCCGGGAAGGGCGGATGGGCCGGCCGGTCCTCGGATCCGGCCGGCCCATCTCGTCTGGTGTGCTGCCTACAGCGCGGGGCCCTGCCGGCGCAGCTCGTCCACCGCGCCCATCGCCTCGCGCAGCGAGCCGAGCCAGCTGTCCGCGTGCTCGCCCACCAGGCGCACGCACCAGGCCAGCGCCTCGGACCGGGACCGGGCCACCCCGGCGTCGACCAGCGTGTCCAGCACCTGGCGCTCGTGCTGGCGCAGCCGGGTCATGGTCGGCGCGGCCAGCGTCGTGAACAGCTCGGACGTGCCGCCGCACACCGCGCCCCAGGCCACCTTGCGGCGGTACCGGTGCTCAAGCTGCTGCGCGATGCCGATCCTGCGCTCCCGCGTCCCCTCCCGGAAGCTCGCGATCCGGCCCGCCTCGGCGGCGGTCTTCTCCGCCTCCGTCGCGTCGTCGCCCAGCGCCGGCTCGGGCAGCCGGCCGACGATCACGATCTCGTCGCGGTCGATGACCACCTCTGGGCGGCCGCCGAACCAGTCGTCCGGTACGGCGCCGGCGACCCACGCCGCGACGTCGTCGGCCGGTGGCGGCTCGGCACGGGAGCCGCCACGCGCCCAGGGCGGCCCAAACTGTTCGCGTCTCATGACTTCCTCCCGTTGCTGTTGTAGCTCTGATTACAGAGTTACATAGCAACAGAGCGAAGGGAAGGAGGTCCGCTGTCAGCGGAACCGATCAACGATGGCGCGGTCGCTAGAGCCTGCTGGCAAACCTCTGGCCGAGCGAGCCGCGACCCAGCCGTTCAGCCGGGTTTGCCAGCAGGCTCTTGGCCGCGAAGCTGGTCGGCCAGCGCGACCGGGTCGGTGACCGGCCGGTCGCAGACGAACCCCCGGCACACGTACGCCGTCGACCTGCCGTCGATCAGCGGCCGGTCGGCCAGCAGCGGTACCCCGGGCTGATCCGGCACGCCGGCAACGATCACCGCTCCGGGCGGGGCCAACCGCCAGGCCGTGTTCAGCAGGCCGGCCGTCCCGCCGTCCCCGACGATCGCGATCTCGTACGGGCCGGACAGGAACGCCTCCCCCGTGGCACACGAGTACCCGGCGAAGCGCGCGTGCCGGGTCGCGACCGGTACCACGGTGGCCAGCGCCGCCTGGGCCGCCTCCAGGTACCGCGGCTCCCCCGTCAGGGCACCGTAGGAGGTCAGCGCCGCGGTCATCGCGGACAGGCCGGACGGCGTGGCATTGTCGGTCGGGTCCGAGGGCCGGGCCACCAGCGCCTCCGCATCGTCGGCGGTGTCGTGGAAGCCGCCCCGGCCGTCGCCGAAGTGCGCCAATCCGGCGTCCAGCAACTGCCCGGCCAGCTCCAGCCAGCGTCCCTCGCCGGTCAACTGGTGCATCGCGCAGAAGGCCTCCGCCACGCAGCCGTAGTCCTCCAGCACCCCGGCCGGGTTCCCGACCGTGCCGCCCCGGGACACCCGGCGCAGCCGGCCGTCGACGAGGTGACGCTCGGCGAGCAGGGTGGCCGCGGAGGTCGCCAGGCCGGTCGCGTCCGGATCCTGGCGCAGCGCCGCGTACTCCGCCAGCGCGGTCACCGCGAGCCCGTTCCACGCGGCGACGACCTTGTCGTCCCTCGCCGGCTGGGGGCGGGCGGACCGGACCTGGTGCAGCCGCAGCCGGATCTCGGCCGCCCGGGTCGCCACCGCCGAATTCGGGTCGTCGTCGATGTCGCGGGCCAGCCGCAGGACGGACGTACCCCGCTCGAACGTGCCCCGCTCGGTGACCCCGTACAGGTTCGCCGCGAACGTACCGTCGGCGGAGCCCAGCACGTCGCTCAGCTGGGCCGGGGTCCACACGTAGGTCAGCCCCTCCTCGCCCTCGGTGTCCGCGTCGAGTGCCGAGGCGAAGCCACCCTCGGCGGTGGACAGCCCGGAACGCAGGAACTCGACGGTCTCCCGTGCCACCCGCCCGGCCAGCGGGTCGCCGGTCAGCCGCCACAGCTGGGTGTAGACGCGCAGCAGCAGCGCGTTGTCGTAGAGCATCTTCTCGAAGTGCGGCACCGTCCAGGTGGCATCCACGCTGTACCGGGCGAATCCGCCGGCGAGCTGGTCGTACATGCCGCCCCGGGCCATCTGCTCGGCGGTGTGCCGGACGATCTCCAGCGAGCGCTCGTCGCCGGTGCGCTGGTAGTGGCGCAGCAGGAACAGCAGGTTCATGTGGGGCGGGAACTTCGGCGCCCCGCCGAATCCGCCCCTGGTCTCGTCGAACTCGTCGGACAGCCCGGCCGCCGCCGTGTCCAGCACCTCCGCGCTCATCGGCCCGACAACCGGGGCCGTGGCGGACAGGCCGCCGAGCGCCTCGACGACCGCCGCACCCTGGCGCAGCACCGCGTCGCGCTGGTCCCGCCAGGCCGAGGAGACCGAGTCGAGGAGCTGGACGAAGGCGGGCCGGGGGAAGTAGGTACCGCAGAAGAAGGGCTGGCCGTCGGGGGTCGCGAAGACGGTCATCGGCCAACCGCCCTGGCCGGTCATGGCCTGGGTCGCGGTCATGTAGACGGCGTCCACGTCGGGGCGCTCCTCGCGGTCCACCTTGATCGCCACGAACCGCTCGTTGAGCAGCCCCGCCACGCCCTCGTCCTCGAACGACTCGTGCGCCATGACGTGACACCAGTGGCAGGCGGCGTACCCGACGGAGATCAGTACCGGCACGTCACGCCGGCGGGCCTCGTCAAAGGCCCGTGGATCCCACGGCCACCAGTCGACCGGGTTGTCCTTGTGCTGTTCGAGGTAGGGCGATGCCGAGCCCGCCAACCGGTTGGCCATGGGACAACCCTACGAGGCGCCCTCCTGGCGGAACGGGATCACCCTGCCACCCGACGAGCGAACCAGCTCATGCAGCACGCCGGTGATCTTGTCCGCCGCCATCGGACGGAAGAAGTGGTAGCCCTGCGCCGAATCGCAGCCCAGCCTGGCCAGCTCGGAACGCTGCTCCGCGGTCTCCACGCCCTCGGCGACCACTCGCAGGTTCAGCTCCCGGGCCAGCTCCACCGTGGTCCGGACGATCGCCATCGCCTCCGGGGACTCCGCCATCCGGGCGACGAAGGTCTGATCGACCTTGACCTCGTCGACCCGTACCCGGGTCAGGAACGTCAGCGAGGAGTACCCGGTGCCGAAATCGTCGACGGCCAGCTGCACGCCCATGGCACGCAACTGGTCCAGCACGTCCGTCACGGTCCTCGACTCGGGTACGACGACGGTCTCCGTGATCTCCAGGATCAGCCGGTGGGCCGGAACCCGGTACCTCACCAGCAGCTGCGCGATCTCGTTCGGCAGCCGTACATCGAGGAGGCTGCGCGCCGAGAGGTTGACCGAGATCGGTACCGACAGGCCCTGCGCCGCCCAGTCCGCGGCCAGCGCGACCGCCCGATCCAGCACGTACCGGGTGAACGGCGCGACCAGCTCGCTGTTCTCCAGCACGTCGATGAATTCGCCGGGGGCCAGTTCACCCCGGCGCGGATGCCGCCACCGGATCAGCGCTGCGACTCCGGTCGGCGCACCGGTGCTGAGGTCCACGACCGGTTGCAGGACGAGGATCAGCTGCTGCGAGGAGCTGAGCGCCTCGCGCAGCTCGGCCAGCAGCGCGAGCCGGTCCGTGCTGCTCGCGTCGCCCGTGCTGTCGTACCAGGCGACCGAGTCGCTACCGCTCTTCTTGGCGCGGTACATCGCCATCTCGGCACGGCGGACCAGCTCACCCATGTCGCAGCTGCCCGCGGCGGCCACCGCCAGGCCGATGGACGCCTCCACCGCCAGCGGGACCCCGGCAACCTGGGTCGGGGTGGCCAGCAGGTCCGCGAGTTCCCGCGCCCGGCGCAGCCCGTAGTCGAGCGCCGCGGCCTCGTCACCGGCCGCGGTGGGCAGCTCGGTCAGCAGCACTCCGAACTCGTCGCCGCCCAGCCGGGCGACCAGCTCACCCGGCTGGCGCTGGGAATCGATCCGGCCGGCGGTCACCCGCAGCAGGTCGTCGCCGGCCGCGTGCCCGAGCGTGTCGTTGATCTCCTTGAACTGGTTGACGTCCAGCAGCAGGAACGCCACCAACACGTCCTGCTCCAGCTCCCGCAGCTCGTCGCCGCCCTTGGCCAGCAGCGCCGCCCGGTTGCCGATCCCGGTCAGGGTGTCGTTCAGGGCTTCCTGGAAGCTGCGCGCGGACAGCTCGCGCAACTGCTGATGCGAGGCCGCGTCGTGCAGCGCGGCGGCGAGAGCGTCGCCGAACGCGGAAAGCTGCATCTGTTCGCGCTTGGTCAGCCGGACCGGCCGGGCGAACCGCAGCCGGAGTTCTCCGACGCTCGCCCCGCCCACCAGCAGCGGACGCGCCGCCACCCGGTCCCCGTCGTCCCGAGCGGCCTTCCCGCCGTCGCCGTGCAGACCGATCGCCTCGGTGACCAGCTCCATGCCGGGCCCGCCACGGTAGGACCACAGCACCCCTTCATCAGTGACGCGCTGGGCGTGCTCACCTCCGCCAAAGCCCGGCTCCGGCTGCGCTCCCCGGTTGACGCGCTGGGGGTGCTCACCTCCACCGAGGCCCGGGTCCGGCTCCGCGTTGGGGCGGGGAATCAGCACCTCGACGCCCTCGGCGGCGAACAGCCGCGCGGCGCCTTCGATGGCGGCCTCCACGACGCCGTGCTCGTCCAGCCGGTTCAGCGCCCGGGTGGCAGCGGCGAAGAGCCGCCAGCCGCGCCGCTCGTCGTCGACGCGCAGCCGGTACGCGTACGCCTGGCGCAGCAGCCACAGGAGCGGCGCCAGGACCAGCAGCCAGTCGAGGTTGTCGCCGACCAACACGACGATGAGCAGGCCCAACGTCACGTTGCCGACGAGCATGTACAGCTTGCCCTGCATGGCCCGCGTGACCAGGGCGGAGTAGCTGGTCCCCGTGCGGCTGTGCACCGACGCGCTGATCAGCATGATGCTGACCGCGGTTTCGATGGGGGCACCGAGGATGAGTCCCACCGCCACCGGCAGGGAGAGGTGGGCCCGGTGCGGCGGCGCGATCAACTGCGCCACCGTGGCGGCGGCGGACGCGGCCAGCGCGAGACTCGCCGCGTTGAACAGCATGCGGATCGCGGTACGGGACTCCTGGGTGAACTGGAGCACCACCATCGCCAGGCCGACACCGACGAAGATGGCCAGCGGTACCCAGCCGACCGGGATCAGGTACAGTGCGACGATCAACGCCGCCTCGCCCCAGCCGAGCGAGATGTAGCTGCCGTTGACCCGGATCCGGACCCCGGCGACCACTGCGGTCGCGGCGACCACGATGCTGATCGACAGCCGGATCAGATCGGTCGAGGTACCCAGGGAGGGCGGATTGATGATCAGCCCGACCGCGACCGCGACCAGGGCCGCGACGATGACCAGGCCGGCTAGCAGCCGGCCCTGACCCGGTCTGGGGATCGCATCCGGCGAGCAGTCGCCACGCATGAGAAACGCCCGCACTGTAGCCGCGGGGCTGCGGCGATCAGCGGGGCTCGTCATGCATCGCCCCCTCCGGGCTGGCTGCAGCACGAATCGCGCCTTGCCTGGATGACCTTATGCCATCCCGCCCGGGTGTGGAATCGACGAACGAAGCGGCAGACATCATAGGTCGTCATTGGCACCGCCCCTCCGGCCGATCTCGATCAGGGGCTCGTGGCCCCTGCGAAGGCTAAGGCACGGAAGGGTCTGACGTCAGCTACGGTCTTGGTTGCTTCGTCCGTTACATGTGCGGAAGTCGGAATATCCGGACCCGCTAGCCGACCCTCGCAATCGGTCGGTCGACGGACATCCACCCGTCGGGTCGGTGGTACCCGCCGGTAGGGGCCCACCTGGATAAAAGGCCCGACCGCTACCGCGATTCGTCGGATGGCGATTCGGCCGGCGTCGATACCGCGGTCGCCGGGGACGACCCGCTGCCGGCCTCGGCACCGCCTGCCTCGGCGACGCCGGCTGCCTCAGCGGTGCCGCTGCCAGCCGCCGCGCCGCCTCCGGCCGTACCGCTGCCGGCGGCCTCGGCCGTCGCCGGCCGCACGGCGGCCTGCGGAGCGCCGCCACGCTCCGCAGCGCGGGCCGAGGCGCCATCGGCAGAGGTCTCGCTCACGGAGGCCCCACCCGTGGAGGCGCCACTCGTCGGCACCCCGCTCGGCGCGGCAGCGCCGGTCGGGGCACCCGTGGACGAGCCGCCGCCCGCCGGGACCGGGAACCGCTCGGGTAGCCGCTTCAGGTGGCCGTTCATGTTGCGGATGAGCAGCACCGTCCCGATCGCCAGCAACACGATGATCAGCAGCGCCGTCGGACCGGCAACGCCATCGGACAGCGTGTCGCCGAAGTTGTTGTTCTGCGGCGGCGGCGTCATGCCGCCCTCCGCGAGGAACATGATCATGCCGGCCTCCTTTCGCGAGCCGGCATGTGGAACGCCGCTCGCCGGCTACTGCGTGGACGAGCCTACGCCCGCCTCCACAGTCTCCCGCACGCCGGCGAACAGGTCGTCCTCGGGCAGCGGGCTGTCCACCAGAGACCGCACCAGTTGGTACTCCTCGGTCGGCCACACCCGCTGCTGAATGTCCATGGGGATGCGGAACCAGAACCCGTCCGGATCGACCTGGGTGGCGTGCGCGCGCAGAGCGTCGTCGCGAGTCTCGAAGTATTCGCCGCAGGCGACCCGGGTGGTGATCAGGTGATCGTTGTTCGGCCGCTGGGAGAACCGCTCCATGGCCTCGGTGTAGGGCGACTCCATCCCGGCCGCGAGCATCGCCTCGTGCTGCGCCATCATCCGGCCGTGGGACCAGCGCTGGTAGTACAGCTTCAGCGGCTGCCACGGCGCCCCGGCCTGCGGGTAGCGCTCCGGGTCGCCGGCCGCGTCGAAGGCGACGATCGAGATCTTGTGGGTCATGATGTGGTCGGGGTGCGGGTACCCGCCCGATTCGTCGTACGTGATGATCACGTGTGGGCGGAACTCCCGGATCAGCGCCACCAGCGGCTCGGCCGCCTCGTCGACGTCCTGGAGCCCGAAACACCCCTCCGGAAGGGGAGGCAGCGGGTCGCCCTCCGGCAGGCCGGAGTCGACGAACCCCAGCCATGCCTGGCGCACTCCCAGGATCTCGCGTGCCCGGTCCATCTCCCGACGACGGATCTCCGCGATGTCCCGCCACACCTCGGGCCGGTCCATCTTCGGGTTGAGCACGCTGCCGCGCTCGCCCCCGGTGCACGTGGCCACGAGCACCTCCACGCCCTCGGCGCGGTAACGCGCCATGGTCGCCGCGCCCTTGCTCGACTCATCGTCGGGATGCGCGTGGACCGTCATCAGCCGCAAACGCTCGGCCACCTCGAAGCTCCTCAAAATCGCTGTGCCTGAAACTCGCGTGCCTGCCACAAGCTCTGTGCCTGCCACTGCCTCTGTGCCTGCCTCTGCACGTGCCGGGCACAGACGCCTGCCATGATGGACCCGACAATTGTTGCCCACCCGTCCGACAACTCTTCGAGGCCCGCATCAACGTGACCACCACAACGGCGCCAGTATTCCCGCCCGGCCGGTACGGCCGTCGCCGCGAACCGCAGCGACGCCGCCGCGCTCTGGCGTACCTGCTGCTGCTGCCGGTGCTGGTCGCGGGCTTGTGGCTCGCCGTGAAGCTCTACGACCAGTACGGCGATTCGTCGAACTATGAGCCGATTGTGACGGGTTTCACCGTCGTCAGCGATCAACGGGTGGACGTGCAGTTCGAGGTGGGCAAGGCCGACGCGAAGCCGGCCGTGTGCCGGCTCCAGGCGACGGATCAGTCGTCCAACGAGGTCGGGTACGCGCAGGTCCCGGTACCGGCCGGTTCGGACGTGCGGATGACGCACACGATCACGACGACCGCCCGGGCGTACTCGGTCAGCGTTCTGGGCTGTAGCGCCGGGTAAATGCCCCCGGGGGTGCGTTCGGTAACCCCCGCGTAACTGAGGCGCTGGTACCGTAGAAGATTCCGATTGTCCATCCCGAGGAGAACGCGCGTGTCCACCACCGATCGCGAAGCCACCTGGCTTTCCCAGGAAGCGTACGACCGGCTCCAGGCCGAGCTCGACCAGCTGATCGCGAACCGGCCGGTGATTGCCGCCGAGATCAACGCCCGCCGGGAAGAGGGGGACCTCAAGGAGAACGGCGGCTACCACGCCGCCCGCGAGGAACAGGGCAAGCAGGAGGGCCGCATCCGCTACCTCCAGGAGTTCCTCCGCAACGCGCAGGTCGGCGAGGCTCCGCAGGCGGACGCGGTCGCGGCCGGCATGGTGGTGACGATCTACTTCGACGACGACAAGGACGACACCGACACGTTCCTGCTCGGTTCCCGGGAGATCGCCTCCACCACCGACCTGACCGTCTACAGCCCGGAATCCGCACTGGGGAAGGCGATCGTCGGCTCCCACCCGGGCGACACGGTCAGCTACACCGCCCCGAGCGGTGCGGACATCATGGTCACGGTGGTCAACTTCAAGCCGTTCACCGGCTAGGCACGGCGGCCGGCGGGCTACGCGCCGAAGGTCACCGTGTACCCGGCCGAGCGCAGCGCGGTGACCAGCCGGTCGGACTGTTCCGCTCCCCTGGTCTCGACCGACAGGTCGACCTCGACCTCACCCAGCCGTAGCCGGGGATCGCGGCGCTGGTGCTCCACGTTGACCACGTTGGCCCCCTGCTCCGCGATCTGCGTGAGCAGGGTGGCCAACTGCCCCGGCCGGTCGGTGCACCGGACGGTGAACCTCAGGTGCCGTCCGGCCGCGACGAGCCCGTGCTCCAGTACCCGCAGGATCAGCAGCGGGTCGATGTTGCCGCCGGACAGCACCGCCACCACCGGAGTCTCCACTCGGACCACCTCGGCCAGCAGCGCGGCGACGCCGATCCCGCCGGCCGGCTCGGCCACGGTCTTGCAGCGCTCCATCAGCATCAGCAACGCCCGCGAGATGTCCTCCTCGGAGACCGTGACGATCTCGTCAACCAGCTTGCTGACGTGAGCGAAGGTGAGTTCACCCGGGGTACCGACGGCGATCCCGTCGGCGATCGTGGTGAATCGCGGCAGCCGGACCGGGTAGCCGGCGGCGAGCGAGGGCGGGTACGCGGCCGCGCCGGCGGCCTGCACACCGATCACCCGGACGTCGGGCCGCAACGCCTTGGTGGCCACCGCGATGCCCGAGATCAGGCCGCCGCCGCCGACCCCGGTGATGATGGTCTTGACGTCCGGGCACTGTTCGAGGATCTCCAGTGCGACGGTGCCCTGACCGGCGATGACGTCCGGATGGTCGAACGGGTGGATGAAGACGGCGCCGGCGGCGTCCGCGTACTCCTGCGCGGCCAGCAGCGACTCGTCCACGGTGTTACCGACCAGGCGCACCTCGGCGCCGTACCCCTTGGTGGCCGCCACCTTCGGCAGCGGGGCGCCGACCGGCATGAACACCGTGGCGCTGGTGCCGAGCAGCCCCGCGGCCAGGGCCACGCCCTGCGCATGGTTGCCGGCGCTGGCCGCGACCACACCGCCGGCCCGCTCCCGCGCACTGAGCCGGGCGATCCGGGTGTACGCGCCGCGCACCTTGTACGAGCCGGCCCGCTGCACGTTCTCGCACTTCAGCCACGCCGGGCCGGACAGCTTGGCGGTCAGGGGGCGGCACGGCTCCAGCGGGGTCCGGCGGATCACGCCGTCCAGCAGGGCGCGGGCCTCCTCCACGTTCTCGATCGTCACCAGGTCCAGCGTCATGCGCAGATCGTCGCACCCGCGACCGGCCACCACGATGCCGGCGCGACGGGCGTCACGTCCGGGCACCCTCCGCCCGGGCGTCACCGATCCCCGGTGCCCGCTACCTGGGGATCGCCGCGGGCGCGGTGGGCCACGCGGCGCGGC
The DNA here is from genome assembly GCA_036494675.1 of Rugosimonospora sp. Classification (GTDB taxonomy): domain Bacteria; phylum Actinomycetota; class Actinomycetes; order Mycobacteriales; family Micromonosporaceae; genus Rugosimonospora. The sequence continues at coordinate 9,343 of DASXOA010000107.1, read as the reverse complement.
GCGCCTTCCGCGCGGCGCACGCCTAGGATCTACGGCGTGTACAAACTCATCGTGACCCTGCACGTTCTGGCGGCGGTCCTGCTCATCGGGCCGTTCGCGCTGGCCGCCTTCCTCGGTCACCGGGCGATCCGGCGGCACGATGTGGACGGCACCCGGGCCGCGGCCCGGATCATGACGCTCTACGGGTTCGGCTCGCTGCTGGTGGCGCTGCTGGGCATCGGCGCGCTGTCCAGTTCGGACCGGTACACGTTCCGGACCCCCTGGGTGATCATCTCGCTGACGCTCTACGTCGTCACGATGGGCGTGGCCACCGGCTACACGGTGCCGGCGATCCGCCGCGCCGCCTCGATGATCGAGCAGAGCGTCCCGGAGCGGCTCCCCGCCGCCGAGTCCGGCGAGCAGAACAAGAGCGAAGAGGTCACGGGGCCGCCGATGGCGCCCGGCGACGTGGTCGCCAAGCAGCGGCTGGACGGCGTCGCCGGCCGGATAGCCGGCTCGGGTGGACTGGTCCTGCTGCTGATCGTGCTGATCACGATTCTGATGGTGACCCGGCCGTTCGGTCGGTAGCCGGCGCGCTGGCGTCACGGCGCGGCCAACCGGGCGCGTGCCGCAGCCAGGGCGACGCCTGCTCCAGCTGACCCGCCAGGGCCAGCAGGGTCAGTTCCGAACCGGGCGGACCGACCAGTTGTACGGCGACCGGCAGCTTGTCCGGGCGTACCCCCATCGGCACCACCACGGCCGGGAAGCCGGCGATGTTCCACGGCGCCGCGTACGGCGCGTACCGCACCGACGCCAGCAGGTTCCTGTGCCAGGGCCGGGAACTCCAGCCATCGGCGGGCGGCGGCGAGCTGGCCAGCGCCGGGGTGAGCAGCGCGTCGTACCCCGCCGCGAACCATTCCTCACACGAGGCGCGGAACGCCGCACGGTCCCGATCGCGGACCAGGCCCCGCCGCTGCACCCAGCCGCCCAGCGCGACGTGCCGGCGGGAGCGGGGTTGCAGCTTCGCGACGTCCAGGCCGGCGTCGGTCGCGTCCTGGTACGCCGCGGCGAACCAGACCGCCATGCCGCGCAGACCCAGCACGGTCGAATAGGTCGGACTGGCCTCCACCGTCTCGTGCCCGGCACCGGTCAGCAGCCGGGCGGCGGAGGCGAGCGCGGCCCGGGCCGGCTGGTCCGCCCGTACCCCCGCGACCGGGCTGCGTGAGCTGACCGCGATCCGCAAACCGCCCGGCTCGGTGAGCCGGGGCGGCTGCCATCCCGCCAGCACCGCCAGCCCGACGGTCGCGTCGGCCACCGTGGTGGCCAGGATGCCGTGCTCCGCCAGGCCGTACCAGTCGCTGGCGCCCAACTGCGCCGGTACCACACCGCGCCCGGGCTTGACGCCCACGAGCCCGCAGCACGCGGCGGGGATCCGCACCGAACCCAGCCCGTCGTTGCCGTGCGCGATGGGCACCAGGCCCGCGGCCACCGCCGCCGCCGAGCCGCCCGACGAACCGCCGGGAGTCCGGTCGGTCCGCCACGGATTGCGGGTCACCGCCGTCTCGTCGTCGGTCATCGGCCACAGCCCCAGCTCCGGCATCCGGCTGGTCGCCACGACCACGGCACCCGCGCCGCGCAGCCGCCGGACCACCTCGTGGTCGGCGTCGGCGATCTCGCCCCCGGCGGCTGCCGACCCGCGCCACGTCGGCAGCCCGGCGACCGTGGTGTTCTCCTTGACCGCGATCGGCACCCCGGCCAGCGGCAAGTTGCCCAGGTCCTCCTGCTCGTCGACCGCCTCGGCCTCGGACACCGCCTCGGGGCGCAGCACCCGGAACGCGTTGACCACCGACTCCTGGGCGTGGATGTAGTCGAGGTGGTCGGCGAGCACCTGCGTCGAGGAGGTGTCACCGCGTCGTACGGCCCGGGAAATCTCCTTGGCTGTGGCGCCCACCCAGCTGCCCGATTCGTTCCACATGGCGACCTCCGGCGGCATCATCGCGGGCCGGCGGCGGGGCCGGACCGGCTACGGCGTGTCTCAGGCGAGTGCTTGCTCCAGGTCCGCCAGGAGATCATCCACCGTTTCGATGCCAACAGACAAGCGGACCAGGTCACCCGGCACCTCCAGAGGGGACCCCGCCGCGCTGGCATGAGTCATCCGACCAGGATGCTCGATGAGCGACTCAACTCCACCCAGCGACTCGCCGAGGGTGAACAACCGAGCCCGATTGCACACTGCGACGGCGGTGTCCTCGTCGGCGACCCGGAAGCTGACCATGCCGCCGAACCGGCGCATCTGCTTCGCCGCCGTCTCGTGACCGGGGTGCTCGGGGAGGCCGGGGTACAGCACCGAGGACACCTTCGGATGCCGGCTCAGGTACTCCGCGATCCGCTCAGCGTTGTCACAGTGCCGATTCATGCGTACGCCCAGGGTCCGCAGGCCGCGCAGCGTCAACCAGGCGTCGAACGGCCCGCCGATCGCGCCCATCGCGTTCTGGTGGTACCGCAGGGATGCGGCGAGTTCGTCGTCGTTGACGACCAGTGCGCCACCGACCACATCGGAGTGCCCGCCGACGTACTTGGTCGTCGAGTGCACGACGATGTCGGCGCCGAGGGCGAGGGGCTGCTGAAGGTACGGGCTGGCAAAGGTGTTGTCGACGACCAGCAGCGCGTCGTTGTCGTGCGCGAGTTGGCTGAGGGCCGGGATGTCGGCGATACCGAGCAGCGGGTTGGTCGGGGTCTCGACCCAGATGATCCTTGTCTGGTCCCGGATCGCGTGACGCGCCAGATCCACATTGGACAGGTGAGCCGCGGTGAAGCTCAGCCCCCAGCGCTCGGCGACCTTGGAGAAGAGCCGGAAGGTGCCGCCGTACGCGTCGTCGGGGATCAGTACATGATCGCCGGGGCGGCACACGGCGCGCAGCAGGGTGTCCTCGGCGGCCAGGCCGCTGGCGAACGCGAGTCCGGTCCGGCCATCCTCAAGGGCGGCGAGGCATTCCTGGAGCGCGTCGCGGGTGGGGTTGCTGCTGCGGGAGTATTCGTATCCGAGCCGGGGAGCCCCGACCGCGTCCTGTGCATAGGTTGAGGTCTGGAAGATCGGCGGTACGACCGCGCCGGTACGCGGGTCGGGTTCCTGGCCGGCATGGATGGCCAGGGTGTCAAAGCCGTAGGTCATTCTTGCGAGGTTAACGGTCGCGACAGGTGTCGAGGGACGAGACGCGGCGGGCTGGCGGGACATCGTAAGGTCGGGCCGTGGCTGACTGTGTGTTCTGTGGCATCGTCTCGGGGTCGGTTCCGGCGTTCATGGTGGCGTCAGAGGAGGCCGGGCTCGCCTTCCTGGATCTCCGGCCGGTGTTCCCGGGCCATACCCTGGTCATCCCACGCCAGCATGTCGAGACGCTGACCGACCTTCCCAAAGCGCTGATTCCGGGATACTTCGGGCTGGTGCAGCGGATCGCGGTCGCCGTCGAGGCGGGGCTGGGCGCGGACGGAACGTTCGTCGCGATGAACAACAAGATCAGCCAGAGCGTTCCGCACCTGCACACTCACGTCGTGCCGCGCCGGCGCAAGGACGGGCTGCGCGGTTTCTTCTGGCCCCGTACAAAGTACGGTTCCGATCTTGAGGCGACCGAGATCGCGGGCAAGATCAGTGCGGGTTTGTCTACCTCGTAAGGGCGGAATACCCGGCGCCCGGGCACGCTTGAACGTGGAGGCTGAAAGGAGCGCCACAGTGTTTGCGCGTTACAAGAAGCTGAACCTGCCGACCGCCGACGAGGCCCTGTCGGGCCGCGACTTCGAGACCCCGCTGCCGGCACGGCACATGGTGTTCGATACGCCGCTGCGCGGGCCGTGGCCGGCCGGAGCCCAGGTGGCTGTCTTCGGGATGGGCTGTTTCTGGGGAGCCGAGCGGCTGTTCTGGCGAGTCCCGGGGGTCATCTCGACCTCGGTCGGGTACGCGGGTGGGATCACCCCGAACGCCACGTACGAAGAGGTGTGCTCGGGTCGCACGGGGCATGCCGAGGTGGTCGAGGTGGTGTACGACCCGACCAAGGTGGCGTACGCCGATCTGCTCAAGGTGTTCTGGGAGAACCACGACCCGACGCAGGGCATGCGCCAGGGCAACGACGTGGGTACGCAGTACCGGTCGGCGATCTACACCACGACCGAGGAGCAGTCGGCCGAGGCTCAGGCGTCGCGGGAGGCGTTCGCGCCGGTGGTGAAGACGGCCGGGCACGGCGAGATCACCACGGAGATCCGGGAGCTGGGCTCGTACTACTACGCGGAGGACTACCACCAGCAGTACCTGTCGGACGCGAAGAACCCGAACGGCTACTGCAACCACGGCCCCAACGGCATGACCTGCCCGGTGGGTGTCGCCTGGGTCAGCGGGACGCACTGAGCGCAGCCCGCTGCCCGTGCAGTTACCGCAAACCGCGTTGTCGGGTGGGTGGCCGACCAGGGAGCATGGCAACCGTGCATCAGAAGTCCCTGTCCGGTCTGGCGCGGTTGACCGCCGTGACGGCGCTGCTGAACCGGATCCGACTCACGCAGCCGCGCGCCGGTGTCTGGGAGGCGGCGGACCTGCAGTGGTGGTGGCGGCGTCCCCGGATTAGTGACGAGATCGCGTTGCCGGTCTGGTTCGACGACACGGACCAGCCGATCGCCACAACGGTGCTGACTGAGTGGTCACAGGCCTGGTCGCTGGACGTCATCAGGTTGCCGCAGCTCACATTGACGCTCGACGACCTGGCCGGGGCCGCGTGGGCGTACCTCGAACGCCGGGAAGGATCGCCGGTGGTCGAGTCGATGGTGCCGGCCGACGACGTCGAACTCGCCGCCTGGTTCGAAGGGCGGGGTTTCACGGTGGCCGGTGAGTCGTGGTCCGGTTGGCAGGTTGCGGCGGACCGGCCGGCCATGGCGGCGCTGCCGACCGGCTACCACCTCGTGGACCGCGCGGTCCGCAGCGCTGACGCCGCACCGGGGCATCCCATGGTCGCCCGCAACGGACCCGATGTCGAAGCTCGGTTGCGACAGACCACGCTTTACGATCCCCGGCTTGATCTGGCGGTGCTGGCACCCGACGGGCCCGTAGCCGGGTACTCGTTATTCTGGCACGACCCGGTCACCGACGTCGGGCTGGTCGAGCCGGTCCGGGTCGAGGACGAGCACGCCGGCCGCGGGATCGGGTACGCGATGATCAGCGCCGGCCTGGACCGCCTGGACCGGGCGGGCGCTACAACATTGAAGATCGGCTGGGAGTCCGAGCGCGCGCGGGAGCTGTACACCCGCCTCGGGTTTGCCCGCGAGGACACCTTGACGACCTACCGCCTCACCCCGCCTGGGCCTGGACGACGCCTGGGCGGTGCAAGACCGAGGCGGTAGTGGTACGCCGTCCGCCAGAGTCGAAGAACCCGAACGGCTATTGCAACCACGGCCTCAACGGCCTGACCTGCCCCGTCGGCGTCGCCCGGGTGTCGTCCGACCTTCACTAGTCTCTTGGACAGAGCCGGCCGCCACCCCAATACGGGACGACAACCGTATGGATCGGTCGCCCACGTGGACCCGTGACGGACCCGCACCACCACTCCCCCGCCAACATCGACGTGGAGATTTCCGGCCTGAGGTGTCGTACCCGCCCGGCGCCGTTCGTAGCGAAGATGGAGGCAGACAAAGGGTCCGCCCGAGACGAGGGAGCTGACATGGCCGAGTACCTCATCTACTTCAACCAGCAGTGGGTGGGTGACCACACTGAGGAGTGGTTTCGCGGGCGCGGGCCACTCGCCATGGCGGTCGTGGACGAGATCAAGGCAGCCGGGGCGTACGTGTTCGCCGGGGGCCTGGAAGAGGACGGCCCCGTCTTCAGTGCCGACGCCACGAACGGCACATTGATGTTCACCGACGGGCCCTACGTCGAAACCAAGGAGTGGCTGGGCGGGCTGACCGTGGTGGACGTGGCCGACGAGGAAACGGCCCGGATGTGGGCCGGCAAGATCGCGGAAGCATGCGGCTGGCCCCAGGAGGTCCGACGGTTCGGCCGCGGCCCGCAACCCGGTGATGAGTGAGTGGGGATTTGGCGGTCCCAGCTGCGAAATACTACTCCCTGCGCAAGAGTCCAAAAACCTGTACGGCTACTGCAACCACGGCCCCCAACGGCCTGGCAAGAACCCGGGGGCTATTGCAGCCACGGCCCGAACGGCATGACCTGCCCGGTCGGCGTGGCACGGGTGGGTGCTGAGCACTAAGCGGTTCAGCTTCTGTTAGCCGGCAAGGCCATCGGATTGCCCGGTGGCCTTGTTTCGTTGCGGCGCAACGGGCCTACTTCGCTTCCTTGGGCGCCTGGATTACTGACGCCCAAAGCCCCTTCTCCGCCGCCAGCGCCGTCGAGTCATCCTTGTACGCGGGAGCGGAACCGGTTCGCGACCGTCGCTGCCCGATGACCGTGATCAACCGTGCCACACTGACGGGCGCCTGGACCCGCTCCGCTCGCCCGTGTCTTGCCGTACCGGTAGCGCCTCCAGGCCGGCCGTAATACACTTTGTCTTATGCCCACGATTACATTTCGCGCGGACGACGATGTCGATCGAGCCTTGGCTGAGTTGACCTCTGGCGATCGCGACCGGTCGCAGGTGATCCGCGACGCGATCCTCGCCGCCTGGCACGCCCGACGCGACGAACAGTTGCGCGCGGAGGCCGAGGCGGTGGCCGCCGATCCCGACGATCGAGCGGAGGCACGTGCCGTGCTGTCAGACATGGAGTCGCTACGTGCGTGGTGACGTGCACCAACTCAGGGCCCCACGCGATGCGCGTGCTCACGAGCAACGCGGCAGACGGTATGCGGTGGTAATCCAATCTGATCTTCTACCGCTGTCGACTTGGCTGGTTGCTCCGACATCCACCAGCGCTCGGCCGACGAGCTTCCGTCCCGAGGTCGAGATTCAAGGCAAGACAACGCATGTCTTGGTCGAGCAGACGACCGCCGTGGATCCGGAACGACTCGGCGATCTCATAGGTCACCTGACCAGACTCGAGATGTCGGCGGTGGACGAGGCACTCCGGATCGTCCTACACCTTTGACGGGGCCTGTACAGACGGGTTGCTACCGGCAGTGCAGCCACCAGCAGTACCTTTCGAGCCAGAAATACCCCAACGGGTACTGCAACCACGAGCCGAACGACATGACCCGCCCGGTCGGCGTGGCGCGCGTGGGTTCTACTCACTAACCGGGTCTGCTTCTGTCAGCCGACAAGGCCATCGGGTTTCCCGGTGGCCTTGTTTTCGTTGCAGCGCAACCGATCTACTTGGCTTCCTTAGGCGTGTCGGGGACGAAGACGCCTCGACCGGGGACGCCGATGACGACGTGGCGCTCGCGCAGCAGGGTCATCGCTCGGGCCGGATGCGGTAGGCCCCGTCGTTGTTGACGGCAAGCCACCGTCCTTGACTCGGCGAGTGCCACGCGGTGGGCGAATTAGTCAAGGACGAAGGAGGCCACGGCTATCACCTCCAGCCATTCACGATCAGGTGTTTAACGTGACGGTGCCGGCCAGTGGCCAAAACATCCCGAACCACGTGCGGTCGCAGATCAGCATTCGCCAGATCACCCAAGGGAAGCCACTCGTGTGTCAAATGAGGTTCCCGGCTGGATACGTCGACTCGATCAATCGACGCCTCCAGATAGTGCTCAAGACCATGCACACGATGGCCTTCGCTCACGAACAGGTTCTCGGCCACGAACAGGTACCGCCAACCTACGAGTCGCGCGTTGGTCTCCTCATCGATCTCGACCCGCAGACGAGATTCGAACGTGTCGCCAAGTTCGTACTCACCGCCGATAAAGGCGTAGCTCGTTTCCGCCGCCGAGTCGGCTGGGCGCTGCACCAGGACGGAACCATCTTTCACGATGATTGCCCGCACACACGGTCTGACCAGTTGACGATCCGCCACTGCGGCAAAGAATCGATCCTCAAGCTTGGACATGCCGGTAACCGTACCTTTCGGCAATCTTCGGTCCATAGTGAGGCAAGATCTGAACCACGACCCCCTCGACCCCCAGAAATCGGCAATCCGGTCTGCTGCGGTCGGTTGCGAGGTCAGACGTCGTGCTGCGGGTCGCTCAGGTCGCGTCCGTCGAAAGTCTGACCCTCGATCAAGCGCCTGACAACAGCACGGACAGCAGGCTCCCGCTCCACGCCACCAGTGTCCCTGCCACCCATGACACGCAACCCCTCGTACCATCGATCCTGATACAGAATGGACCTATTCGATCATGGCCATGCGTCAAGGATCGTGCGAGGCCGATTCGTCAAGGTTCATCCGAGACCAGGCAGGCTACGTCCCGTCATGATCCCGCGATGGACGACCTAGACAGACTTCTGTATAGTTAAGGTATGACCGTCCTGGATGAAGCGCGTGAGATCACGGTGACCGAAGCCACCCAACGCGGCGTCGCCGGATTGGTCGCCGACGCAGAGCAGGGATCGGATCTCATCGTCACGCGGCGCCACCAACCGGTTGCCGCAGTTGTCAGCATCCGGCGGCTTACCGAACTGGAAGAAGCCGCGACGGACCTTCGAGACCTGGCGCTCGTCCTCGCCCGGGCGGCAACTGACGACGGTCATCGGACCTCGCTGAACGATGTCCTCGCGGCCTTCGGCCATAGCCGAGAATCGCTGTCGGCGCTGCCCGACGGCGACTGACCGTGGCTGAGATCGTCTTCACCGACGCCGCCATCGACGACCTCAGGCGGATCGGACCCGACGCCGTACCCAAGGTACTGAAGAAGATCCTTCTTCTGGAGGAGAACGTAGAGGCCGGGTATCCGCTGGGGGGTGAACTCACCGGCTATCGCAAACTTGTCGTCGGTCGCAACACTTGGCGCGTCGTGTATCGGGTCACTGAGGCCAAGGCCGTCGAGATCTGCGAAGTGTGGGCGATCGGACCACGAGCCGACGCAGAGATCTACGCCGAAGCTGTGACTCGCGTCCGGGCGACCGCCGAGTCGCGTCCCGAGCTTGCGAGCCTGGCCGACGTACTGGAACGACTCGGGCGAGCGGCGGCGGGCATCAGTGTCCCCACCCCGGTGTACGTGGAGCCGGTCCCCGACTGGCTTGCTCAGCGACTGATCCATTCGGCAGGGATGGCACGAGAAGATGTTGCCGCCATGGATCTGCAAGCGGCCGTCGATGCCTGGACCAACTTCGTGTCCAAACCTCGGCAGGAGCTATGACCGGTCGGTGTGGCACGGGTGGGCGCTGAGCACTAAGCGGTTCAGGTTCTGTTAGCTGGCAAGGCCATCGGGGTTGCCCGGTGACCTTGTCGCGTTGCGGCGCAACGACTCTCCGCTCATTCCCCGGTTCGGCTGAGCACCTTC
>DASXOA010000106.1:0-2896 GCA_036494675.1 Rugosimonospora sp. | reverse complement strand
TCGTACCGGTCGATGGCGGGAGACGGCAATGGCCAGCTACACCAACAGCAAGCAGGACTACCTGGCGCGACTGCGGCGAGTCGAGGGACAGATCCGTGGCCTGCAACGGATGATCGAAGAGGACAAGTACTGCATCGACGTCCTCACCCAGGTGTCCGCCGCGACCAAGGCGCTCCAGTCGTTCTCCCTGTCGCTGCTGGAGGAGCACCTGGCCACCTGCGTCGTCGACGCGGCCCGGCAGGGCGGCGAGCAGGCCGACGTCAAGGTCAAAGAGGCGAGCGACGCCATCGCCCGGCTGGTCCGGTCCTGACCGCATCCGCCTGCCGCGCCACCGCACAGTCCGAGGAGGATTCTTGAGCACCACGACGACGTACCAGGTATCCGGCATGACCTGCGACCACTGCGTCCGCTCGGTCACCGACGAGGTCGGCGCGCTGCCCGGTGTGGAGCGCGTCGCCGTGGACCTGGCTACCGGTGCGGTGAGCGTCACCAGCCGGGTCGCGCTCGACGTCGACGCGGTCCGCGCGGCGGTCGACGAGGCCGGCTACGACCTCGTGAGCTAGGCGGCAGCGATGAGCACGGAGACCACGACGCCGCTCCCGATCGTCGACGCGCGGATCGAGCTGGAGATCGGCGGGATGACCTGTGCCTCCTGTGCGGCCCGGATCGAGAAGAGGCTCAACCGCCTCGACGGGGTGAGCGCCACGGTGAACTACGCGACCGAGAAGGCGTCCGTCCGGTACCCGCCGGCGCTGCGCCCGAGCGATCTCATCGCCGCCGTCGAGAAGACCGGGTACACCGCCTGGGTACCCGCTGCCCCCGGCGCCGCCGCGGAACCCGCCGCCGGTCCCGCGAACGGCGGCCATCCCGGAAGCGACGGCGAGCCCGGCCCGCTGCGTACCCGGCTGTTGGTCAGCACCGCCCTCGCGGTACCGGTCGTCGTGCTCGCCATGGTCTCGCCCCTCCAGTTCCGCAACTGGCAGTGGCTCTCCGCGATGCTGGCGGCTCCGGTCGTGGCGTACGGCGGGTGGCCGTTCCACCGGGCGGCCTGGACCAACCTGCGGCACGGCGCGGCGACCATGGACACGCTGATCTCGGTCGGCACCCTGGCCGCCTTCGGATGGTCGATGGTCGCGCTGTTCTTCGGCAGCGCCGGCCGCCCGGGCATGCGCGAACCGTTCTCGTTGACGGCGAACGGGATGTCCGGCACGTCGTCGGTCTACCTGGAGGTGGCCGCCGGGGTCACCGTGTTCATCCTGGCCGGCCGGTTCTTCGAGGCGCGGGCCAAGCGGCGGTCCGGCGCCGCGCTGCGGGCGTTGCTGGAGTTGGGCGCCAAGGACGTCGCGGTGCTGCGTGGGGGCCGGGAGGAGCGCATTCCGGCCGGGCTCCTCGCGGTCGGCGACCGGTTCGTGGTCCGGCCCGGGGAGAAGATCGCCACCGACGGTGTCATCGAGGACGGCACCTCGGCCGTCGACGCCAGCATGCTGACCGGCGAGCCGGTACCGGTGGAGGTCGCCCCCGGTACACCCGTGGTCGGCGCGACCGTCAACGCCGGCGGCCGGCTCATCGTCCGGGCCACCCGGGTCGGTGCCGACACCCAACTGGCTCAGATGGGCCGCCTGGTCGAGGCCGCGCAGACCGGCAAGGCGCCGGTACAGCGGCTGGCCGACCGGATCTCGGCGGTGTTCGTCCCCGCCGTCATCGCCCTGGCCCTGGCCACCCTGGCCACCTGGCTGCTGCTCGGCCAGCCGGTGGCGGCGGCGTTCACCGCCGCGGTCGCCGTCCTCATCATCGCCTGCCCGTGCGCGCTGGGCCTGGCCACCCCGACCGCGCTCCTGGTCGGCACCGGCCGGGGCGCGCAACTCGGCATCCTCATCAGGGGGCCGGAGGTCCTCGAATCCACCCGCCGGGTGGACACCGTCGTGCTGGACAAGACCGGCACCGTGACCACCGGCCGCATGACGCTGACCGGGATCCTCGTCGCGGACGGGGTCGACGAGCGCGAAGCGCTGCGGTTGGCCGGTTCGCTGGAGGACGCCTCCGGGCACCCGATCGCCGCGGCCATCGCGGCCGGCGCCCGTACCCGGCTGGGCACGCTGCCCCCGGTGGCCGACTTCGCCACCCTCGACGGGCTCGGCGTCACCGGTACGGTCGACGGGCACGCCGTGACCGTGGGCCGGCCCCGGCTGCTCACCGACCGGGGCCTGGCCATGCCGGCCGAACTCACGCCGGCCGGATTCCCGTCCGCCGAACCGGCGCCCGCCACGGGTGAGCCCGGCCGGGCCGGGCAGACCATGGTCGCCGCCGGCTGGGACGGCCGGGTCCGCGCGCTGTTCACCGTCGCGGATACCGTCAAGGAGACCAGCCCGGCCGCGGTCGCCGCGCTGCGCGGCCTGGGACTGCGGCCCATCCTGCTGACCGGCGACAACGGCGCGGTGGCCCGAGCCGTGGCATCCGGCGTGGGCATCGACGACGTGGTCGCCGAGGTGCTGCCCGCCGGCAAGGTCGAGGTCGTCAGGCGGCTGCAGGCCGAGGGTCGCGTGGTGGCGATGGTCGGCGACGGGGTCAACGACGCCGCCGCGCTCGCCCAGGCCGATCTCGGGCTCGCGATGGGTACCGGCACCGACGCCGCCATCGAGGCGGCCGACCTGACCCTGGTACGCGGCGACCTGCGGGTGGCCGCCGACGCGATCCGCCTGTCCCGGGCCACCCTGCGCACCATCAGGGGCAACCTGTTCTGGGCCTTCGCCTACAACGTCGCCGGGCTGCCGCTGGCGGCTCTCGGTCTGCTGAACCCGATGATCGCCGGAGCCGCCATGGCCCTGAGTTCGGCGTTCGTGGTGAGCAACAGCCTCCGGCTGCGCCGGTTCGCCGCCGCGACTCGTTGACCACCACC
>DASXOA010000105.1:0-40313 GCA_036494675.1 Rugosimonospora sp. | reverse complement strand
TGGGGTCGATGAGATCGGCCCGCTTCCCATCGGCCGGATCGGTGTATTCGCCGCCGATGAAGTTGCGCAGCACCATGGCTTGCCTCCCGAGTCGATGGTCAGCCTCCATCTTTGCCACTGAATCCGTGGCAAGCAAGGTCGCTGGCGACCGTTTCCGTCGGGATCTGCGCGGTTTGCGCGGGATCAGCCGATGGCCGCGTACGGCTCGACGGCCCGGGCGCTGGCGTCGTCGACCAGGTACCGCAGCGCCAGGCTCAGCTCCGGGCCTCGGCCAGCAGGTCTTCGATGCGGGCCCGCCAGAGGCCGGCCTCGATGCCGGTCGCGTTCCCGCGCACCCGCCGCAGCAGCCTGGTCCGGGTGTCCGACAGCGCCAACTCGTATTCGGCGCCGAGCAACTCGCGCAGCCGGGCGCACAGCCAGAAGTACTCGCGGTCGGTGTCGGCCAGGGCCACGAAGGCACGCGCGCTGTCCCAGGCCAGCCGCTGAGGGTGGACGATGCTACGGGCCCGCCGGCCGCCAGCGACGCCGGGGGACGAGCCGTCCCGGCCAAGCGATCGCTCTCTATCAGTCATGTGGCCATCATCGATCCGCCGGAGCCGGGCCGGCAAGATGCTTCCGGCCGATCGGAGGCTGGTCGTGCGGGTCGTCTCCGGGCTCCGGGTCCCGGCGCGGACCGGTCCCGCGCCGCCCGGCGCCGGCCGGCCGGTACGCTCGTCAAGCATCCCGCCGTGCACGTCGAGTCCCGAGGAGAACGATCAGGTGGCCGGTGAGCTGTCCCGCTTCGTGAAGGCGTACGACGTCCGGGGGACCGTGCCCGACCAGCTGGGGCCGCAGGTCGCGCGGGCGTTCGGGACGGCCTTCGTCCGGGTGCTCGGCCGGGAGGCGCCGGTGCCGGCGATCGTCATCGCGCACGACATGCGCCCGTCTTCGCCCGAACTGTCGGCGGCTTTCGCGGAGGGTGCCACCGCCGAAGGGGCCGACGTCGTCCTCGCCGGCCTCGGCTCCACCGACATGCTCTACTTCGCGGCCGGGCTGCTCGGCCTGCCCGGGGCGATGTTCACCGCCAGCCACAACCCGGCGCAGTACAACGGCATCAAGATGTGCCGGGCCGGTGCGCTGCCGATCGGCCTGGGCAGCGGCCTGGACGAGATCCGGGACGAGGCGCAGGCGATCCTGGACGGCGTCGGGGAGCGCGGCCGGAGCCGGGTCGTGGCGGAGGCAGGCACCCCCCACGTCGCCGCGCCGGCCGGGTCGGGCCCGGGTACGGTCGCGCGCCGCGACCTGCTCCCCGACTACGCGGCACACCTGCGCACGCTGGTCGACCTGTCCACGATCCGGCCGCTGTCGGTCGTGGTCGACGCCGGTAACGGGATGGCCGGGTACACGGTCCCGGCGGTGCTCGGCCCGGCCGCGCTCGGGGCGCTGCCGCTGCGCATCACCCCGCTGTACTTCGAACTGGACGGCACCTTCCCCAACCACGAGGCCAATCCGCTGGAGCCGAAGAACCTGGTCGACCTCCAGGCGGCGGTCCGCGAGCACGGCGCCGACGTGGGGCTGGCCTTCGACGGGGACGCCGACCGCTGCTTCGTGGTGGACGAGCACGGTGACCCGGTCTCTCCGAGCGCGATCACCGCGCTGGTGGCGGTTCGGGAGCTGGACAAGCACCCGGGCGGCACGATCATCCACAACCTGATCACGTCCAGCGCGGTACCGGAGATCGTCGCGGAACACGGCGGAACTCCGCTGCGCAGCCGGGTCGGCCACTCCTTCATCAAGGGCGAGATGGCCCGCACCGGGGCCATCTTCGGCGGCGAGCACTCCGCGCACTATTACTTCAAGGACTTCTGGGGCGCGGACACCGGCATGCTCGCCGCGATGCACGTCCTCGCGGCGCTCGGCGGGCAGGAGCTGCCGCTGTCCGAGCTGGCCGCCGAGTATGAGCGCTACGTGGCCTCCGGGGAGATCAACTCCACCGTGCCGGACCAGGCGGGCCGGCTCGCCGACGTCGAGGGCCGCTTCGGCCCCGACGGAGAGGTCGACCACCTGGACGGTTTGACCGTACGCTTTCCGGACGGCGCCTGGATCAACTTGCGCCCGTCCAACACCGAGCCGCTGCTGCGCCTGAACGTGGAGGCGCCGACCGCCGAGCGGATGGCGCACCTGCGGGATCAGGTGCTGGCCGTCGTCAGAGCCTGACCGAGGAGTTCGCCATGGCGCTAGATCCCCAACTGCTGGACATCCTGGCCTGCCCCGACACGCACCACGCACCGCTGCGGTACGACGAGGACGGGCAGACGCTGACCTGCACCGAGTGCGGCCGGGTGTTCCCCATCCGGGACGGCATCCCGGTCCTGCTGCTGGACGAGGCCACGGGCGGCCCGACGCCGGCCGGGGACCGCTGATGATCGACGGTACCGCCGGGGTACGCGGCCATCGACACGTCGACGAGGCGCTGCTCGACGACCCCTCGGCTCTCGCCGCCGCCGATCCCGGCGGGATGCTGCGCGCCACCGCCTCGGCCGGAGCGCAGGTGCGCGAGTCCGCGGCCCTGGCCGCCGAGGCCAACCTGACCAGCATCGCCGACGAGGGCCGCCCGCGCGCCGTGGTGGTGGCCGGGCAGGGCACCGCCGCGCTGAGCGGCGAGGTGCTGGCGACCGTGGCCGGGCCGCGCTGCCCGGTACCGGTGCTGGTGCACCGCAGTGCCGGCGTACCGGGCTGGGTCGGCGCGGCCGACGTGGTGATCGCGGTGTCCGGTTCCGGTCGCAGCCCGGAGGCGCTGGCCGCCGCCGATGCTGCCGCCCGCCGGGGCGCCCGGCTGGTCGCGATCGGTCCGCCGGATTCCGCGCTGCAACTCGTCGCCGAGCGGGCCCGTTCGCCGTTCATCCCGATCCCGCGCCGCGCACCCGCCCGGGCCAGCATCTGGAGCCTGGCGGTCCCGGTGATGCTGGCCGCCCGCACGCTGAACCTGGTGAAGCTCAACGAGGCGGACCTGGCCGAGACCGCGACCCGGCTGGACGCCGACGCCGAGCGGTGCCGGCCGACCGCGGAGTCGTTCGTCAACCCGGGCAAGTCGCTGGCGCTGGACCTGGCCGGGTCGGTACCGATCGTGTGGGGCTCTTCGCCGCTGGCCGCGGTCGCCGCCCGGCGCTTCGCCGACACCCTGTCGTCCAACGCCCGGTACCCGGTGGTGGCCGGGGGGCTGGGCGAGGCCGGCCGGGGCAGCGTGGGCCTGCTCGACGGCGTGTACGGCGGGCTGGTCGAGGCGGCCCGGGACATCTTCGCCGACCCGGAGGACGTCGAGGAGGACCCGGCGACCCGGCTGCGGGTCGTGCTGCTGCGCGACGGCGGCCTGACCGAGGACGACGGCAGCGAGCCGGAGCCGATGGAGGTCGAGGAGCGCCGCGCCGAGGCACTGCAGGAGATCGCCGAGCGGCGGGGCGTACGGGTCTCGGTCATCACGGCCGAAGGCGGCTCGTCGCTGGAGCGGCTGGCCTCGCTGATCGCCGTACCGGACTTCGCGTCGATCTACCTGGCGATGGCTCACGGCCTGGACCCGATGGCGGTGCCGGCGGTGTCCGAGATGAAGGACTTCCTGACACCGTGAGTGGAGGCAACGCGTCGTGAGCAGCGGCGGGGGTGGGGCCAAGGCGATCGTCGCGGCACTCGGTGCGAATCTCGGCATCGCGCTGACCAAGTTCCTGGCGTTCGCGCTGAGCGGATCGTCGTCGATGCTCGCCGAGGCGATCCACTCGGTCGCTGACTCAGGCAACCAGATCCTGCTGCTGATCGGCGGCCGGCGTTCCCAGCGCGAGGCGACCGCGCGGCACCCGTTCGGGTACGGGCGGGAGCGCTACATCTACGCGTTCATCGTGTCGGTGGTGCTGTTCACGGTCGGCGGCCTGTTCGCCATCTACGAGGGGGTGCACAAGCTCCAGCACCCGGAGGCGATCCACAGCTGGCAGTGGCTGCCGATCGTGGTACTGGTGATCGCGACCGGCCTGGAGGGCTTCTCCTTCCGTACCGCCGTCCGCGAGACCAACCGCATCCGTGGTGGCGCGTCCTGGGTGCAGTTCATCCGGCACGCCCGCGCCCCGGAACTGCCGATCGTGCTGCTGGAGGACTCCGCGGCCCTGATCGGTCTGGTACTGGCGCTGCTCGGTGTCGCGCTGACCCTGGCCACCGGTAGCGGCATCTGGGACGGCCTGGGCACGCTCGCCATCGGTGTGCTGCTGGTCATCGTGGCGGTCATCCTGGCCACCGAGACCAAGAGCCTGTTGATCGGCGAGTCGGCCACCCTCGATCAGGTGGAGGCGATCGAGGCCGCCCTGGTCGGGGTGGCGGAGGTCGACCGCGTCATCCACATGCGCACCCTGCACCTGGGGCCGGAGGAACTGCTGGTGGCCGCGAAGATCGCGGTGGCCCGGGAGACCCCCGCCGGAGCGGTGGCCGCCGCGATCGACGCGGCCGAGGAGCGCATCCGCTCGGCGGTGCCCATCGCCCGCGTGATCTACCTTGAGCCCGACATCTACCGGGAGGTCTGAACATGCAGCGGTTGACCGGCCGGATCAGGGCGTACGCCTGGGGTTCGCGCACCGCCCTGGCGGGCCTGACCGGCCGCCCGGCGCCCAGCGAGGGGCCCGAGGCCGAGCTGTGGCTCGGGGCGCATCCGGACGATTCGTCCACGCTGCCGGGAGGGTCGCTTCTCGACGCGTTGGCCCAGGACCCGGCCGGGCTGCTCGGCGCCGGTACGGTCGAGGAGTTCGGCCCCCGGCTGCCGTACCTGCTGAAGGTGCTGGCGGCCGAGGAGCCGCTGTCCATCCAGGCGCACCCGAACTCCGGCCAGGCCCGCGCCGCGTTCGAGGCGGGGCGCACCGGCTACACCGACCCGTACCACAAGCCCGAACTGCTGGTGGCGCTCGACGACGGGTTCGAGGCGCTGTGCGGGTTCCGGGACCCGGAGTCCTCGGCGGAGGTGCTGGAGTCGCTGGAGGTCGACGCGCTGCGGCCGGTGATCGCCGCGCTGCGCACCGGTACCGATCCGGCGGCGGCGCTGCACGCCGGGGTGCGGGCACTGATGTCCTGGCCGGTCGAGGGGCGCGCCGACCTGGTCGACGCGGTGGCGGCGGCGAAGCATCCGCTCGCGAGCGACCTGGCCGTCCGCTACCCGGGCGACGTCGGCGTGGTGGTGGCGCTGCTGCTCAACCAGGTGCGGCTGGATGCCGACGAGGCGGTCTGGATGCCGGCCGGGAACCTGCACTGCTACCTGCGCGGGTTCGGCGTGGAGATCATGGCGGCCAGCGACAACGTGCTGCGCGGCGGCCTGACCCCGAAGCGGGTCGACGTTCCGGAGCTGATGCGGGTGCTGCGGTTCGAGGTGCTGGAGCAGCCGGTGGTGCGGCCGGTGCCGGTACGCGCCGGGGTGTCGACGTGGCCCGCGCCGGTGCGGGACTTCGCGCTGTACAAGGCGAGTGTGCGCGACGACGAAGCGGAGTTGCCCGCGTCCGGCCCACGGATCCTGTTGTGCGTACGGGGCTCGGTCGAGATCGGTTCGGGCGCCGGGACGCTGCCGCTGTCGGCCGGCGAGGCGGCGTTCGTCGCGGCCGGGGAGCCGCCGGTACGCGTCTCGGGCAGCGGCGATGCCTTCCAGGCCGGCGTCGCCAACTGATCATCCATCCCGGTACCTGATTATCGGCCAATCGTCCGAATTCACGGTAGTTGGCGGCCAATTCCGCCGATTCGCTTGACGCCACCGACTCCGCTACGTAATGCTGTGTGTACGCAGCGCTATCGCGACGAAGGTCCGAGTCACGCGCGGGGGAACCAAACCGGGGGGATGCGCGGGGCGGTGGAACGTCGGGTGGTTAGCTCCGCCCACGGCCACCGCCCCGCGCGCTGGCCGTCACCCACCCGTTTCCCGACCCCACCGCGGTCGAACGCTAGAGTCGACAGGCCTATGCCTTTCTCATACCGCCTTGACGACAGGGGTTGTCATGACCAGTACGCTTCCAACGCCCGCTGACAGCGTGGCGGTGCCTCGCCCGCGATCGGTGTCGGACGGCGACTTCAAGGTCGCCGACCTCTCGCTCGCGGCGTTCGGGCGTAAGGAGATCCAGCTCGCCGAGCACGAGATGCCCGGTCTGATGGCGATGCGCGCGGAGTACGGCGCGTCTCAACCGCTGCGCGGCGCGCGGATCACCGGTTCGTTGCACATGACCATCCAGACCGCGGTCCTCATCGAGACCCTCGTGGCGCTCGGCGCCGAGGTGCGGTGGGCGAGCTGCAACATCTTCTCCACGCAGGACCACGCGGCCGCCGCCATCGTCGTCGGCCCGACCGGTACCCCGGACGCACCGGCCGGCGTGCCGGTGTACGCCTGGAAGGGCGAGTCGCTCCAGGAGTACTGGTGGTGCACGGAGCAGGTGCTGGTGTGGCCGGACGGCGAGGGCCCGAACATGATCCTCGACGACGGCGGCGACGCCACCCTGCTGGTGCACAAGGGTGCGCAGTTCGAGGAGGCGGGCGCGGTGCCGGCGACGGCCGAGGGCGACAGCGAGGAGTACGCGGTCGTCCTCGACGTGCTGCGCCGCTCGCTGGCCGAGGACGGCAAGCGCTGGACCCGGGTCTCGGCGGCCATCAAGGGTGTCACCGAGGAGACCACCACCGGCGTGCACCGGCTCTACGAGATGCGCCAGGACGGCTCTCTGCTGTTCCCGGCGATCAACGTCAACGACTCGGTGACGAAGTCGAAGTTCGACAACAAGTACGGCTGCCGCCACTCGCTGGTGGACGGCATCAACCGCGCCACCGACGTGCTGATCGGCGGCAAGGTCGCGGTGGTCTGCGGGTACGGCGACGTGGGCAAGGGCTGCGCGGAGTCGCTGCGGGGCCAGGGCGCCCGGGTGATCGTGACCGAGGTCGACCCGATCTGCGCGCTCCAGGCGGCGATGGACGGGTACCAGGTGTCCACAGTGGACGACGTGGTGGGGATCGCGGACATCTTCGTCACCGCGACCGGGTGCCGTGACGTGCTCACCGCCGAGCAGATGACGAAGATGAAGCACCAGGCCATCGTCGGCAACATCGGCCACTTCGACAACGAGATCGACATGGCCGGCCTGGCGAAGGTGCCCGGGGTGAGCCGGGAGAACATCAAGCCGCAGGTCGACGAGTGGCGGTTCGCCGACGGCCACACCATCATCGTGCTGTCCGAGGGCCGGCTGCTCAACCTCGGCAACGCGACCGGCCACCCGTCGTTCGTGATGTCGAACTCGTTCACCAACCAGGTACTCGCGCAGATCGAGCTGTTCACCAAGCCGGCCGAGTACCCGATCGGTGTCTACGTGCTGCCGAAGCACCTCGACGAGAAGGTGGCCCGGCTGCACCTGGGTGCGTTGGGTGTCAAGCTCACCGAGCTGAGCAAGGACCAGGCCGCCTACCTGGGCATCCCGACGGAGGGGCCGTACAAGCCGGACCACTACCGGTACTGAGCCGACCGGCGCGAGTATCGTCGCGGCCCGCCTCCGTTACGGAGGCGGGCCGTCACTCTATGTATGGGAGGTAAGGGCTGCCTTGCCTAAGGATTTTGACTTAGGCTAGCCTCATCTCAGGCACACGGACCGTTCGATCACGGGCGGCCGGAAGGGAGCACGCTGCGATGATTCCCACTCTGGTAATCGGCTTGCGGGAAGGCGTCGAGGCGTCGCTCATCGTCGGCATCATCGCCGCGTTCCTCAATCGCAACGGTCGACGTGACGCGCTGCGCCAGATGTGGATCGGTGTCATCGCCGCGGTCGCGCTGTGTCTCATCATCGGAGCCGGACTGGTCGCCCTGTCGCAGGAGTTGCCGCAGCAGGCGCAGGAAGGCATGGAGACGGTCATCGGCGCGTTCGCGGTCGCGATGGTCACGTTCATGATCCTCTGGATGAGCAAGCACGCGCGCGGCATGAAGAAGGAACTGGAGGGCGCGGCGGCACACGCCTTGGACACCGGCTCCGCGCGGGCGCTCGTGCTGATGGCCTTCCTGGCGGTGCTGCGCGAGGGCTTCGAGACCGCGGTGTTCCTCATCTCCGTGATCCAGGGCAGCAGCAGCGTCGGGTCCGGGTCCGCGGGTGCCGCGATCGGCATCGTGATCGCGGTCGCCATCGGGTACGGCATCTACCGCGGAGGCGTGCGGCTCAACCTCTCCCGATTCTTCAAGATCACCGGCCTGGTCCTGGTCCTGGTCGCGGCCGGGCTGGCGATGACCGTCCTGCACACGGCGCACGAGGCCGGCTGGGTCAACATCGGCCAGGCCCAGGCGCTGAACCTGACCTGGCTGGTGCGGCCCGGCACGGTGCTCGCCTCCCTGCTGACCGGCGTGCTCGGGCTCCAGCCCACCCCGACCGTCATCGAAACCGTGGTCTGGCTCGTGTACGCCGTCCCGATGCTCGCGTACGTCGCCTGGCCGCGTGGGCCCCGGCGGCCGTCCAGCCAGCCGTCCGGCCAGCGGCAGTCGGCGAGTACCGCCTCGGTGCGCGCCTGATCCCGCCCCGCTCCGCCGTCACTTCCATGGACGTCCCCGCCCCGAACCAAGGAGCACTCCACCATGTCACGACCCGTACCCGCCGGCGCGCTGCGCGTGGCCGCCCTGCTCGCCGTGGCCGGGTTGGCGATCGCTGGTTGCAGTAAGAACAAGGACGACGCCGCCGCGAGCGGCGCCACGAAGGTGAAGATCGAGCTCACCGACGCCGGCTGCAAGGCCACGCCGGCCTCGATCCCGGCCGGCCCGGCCACCTTTGAAGTGACCAACACCAATGCCAGTAAGGTGACCGAGGCGGAACTGCTGAAGGGGGGCGACATCGTGGGGGAGAAGGAAAACCTCACTCCCGGGCTGTCGGGCACCTTCTCGCTGCGGCTGGAGGCCGGCAGCTACACGGTCTACTGCCCGAACGCCAAGGCCGAGAAGGCCGCCTTCACGGTGACCGGTACCTCGCAGGCGCCGTCGCAGGACCCGGCGGTACAGGCCGCGCTGAACCAGGCGGTGATCGGGTACAAGCAGTACGTCATCGGTGAGGTGGACAAGCTGGTACCGGCGACGACGAAGTTCACCGACGCGGTCCGGGCCGGCGACATCGCGGCGGCGGAGGCGGCGTACGCCCCGGCGCGGTACTACTACGAGGAGGTCGAGCCGGTCGCGGAGAGCTTCGGCGACCTCGACCCCGGCATCGACGCCCGGATCGACGACGTCGAGAACCCCAGCCAGTGGACCGGCTTCCACCGCATCGAGAAGGCGCTGTGGGCGGACAAGTCGCTGGCCGGGATGGCTCCGATCGCCGACAAGCTGGACGCCGACGTGGCGAAGCTGAAGGGCCTGGTGGCCACGACGAACTACCAGCCCGCGCAGCTGGCGAACGGGGCGACCGAACTGCTCAACGAGGTCGCGTCCCGCAAGATCACGGGCGAGGAGGACCGGTACAGCCACACCGACCTGTCCGACTTCCAGGCCAACATCGCCGGCGCGCAGAAGGCGTTCCAGCTGCTGGTACCGGCTCTGCAGAAGATCGACGGGCAGCTTGCCAGCACGGTCACCCAGAAGTTCACCGACGTCCTCGACGCGCTCCAGCCGTACCAGCACTCGGCCGGCGTGTTCGTCGACTACAGCACGGTCGGCGACGACCAGCGCCGGGTGCTCACCCAGAAGGTGGACGCCCTGGCCGAGCCGTTGTCGCAGGTGGCCGCGAAGGTGACGGGCTGATGCCCGAGTTGCGCGCATCCCGCCGCGGGCTCCTGACCCTCGGCGGGGCCGCGGTCGCCGGCGCGGCCGCCACCGGTGCCCTGTCCGCCTGCGACGGGGGTACGTCCAAGGCTTCCGTGCCGATCGCCGCCAAGGTGCCGTTCTACGGCACCCACCAGGCCGGGATCGCCACCCCGGCACCGGCCCGGCTGGCCTTCGCCACCTACGACCTGACGGTCAGCGGCAGCCCGGAGGAGAACCGGGCCGCGCTGCGGCAACTGCTCCAGACGTGGACCGCCGCAGCGGCGGCCATGGCCGCCGGACAGCCGGTACCCGGCGACAACACCTCGCTCGTGGCGCCTCCCGCGGACACCGGTGAGGCGTACGGCGCCTCCCCGGCAAACCTCACCATCACCTTCGGCGTGGGCCCGTCGCTGTTCGACGGCCGGTTCGGACTCGCCTCCCGGCGTCCGGCCGCGCTGGCCGACCTGCCCAGCCTTCCGCCGGAGAACCTGGATCCCTCGCGCAGCGGGGGCGACCTGACCATCCAGGCCTGCTCGGACGACCCGGTGGTGGCCTTCCACGCGATCCGGAACCTGGCCCGGCTGGGCCGCGGCACGGTCGTCATGCGCTGGTCCCAACTCGGCTTCGGCAAGGCCACCTCGAACGGGGCGAACCAGGAGACCCCGCGCAACCTGATGGGCTTCAAGGACGGTACCCGCAACATCGACGGCGGCGACCCGCAGCGGATGGACTCGTACGTCTGGGTCGGGGACGAGACCGACCAACCGTGGATGCGCGGCGGCAGTTACCTGGTCGCTCGGCGTATCGCCATGCACATCGAAGCGTGGGACCGCGACTACCTGGCCGACCAGCAGCACGTTTTCGGCAGGTTCAAGTACTCCGGTGCCCCGTTGACCGGGAGTAAGGAGTTCGACACACCGAACTTCGGGGCCAAAGACGCCAGCGGCGAGCCGGTCATTCCGGCCAACGCCCACATCCGGCTCGCGGCGCACGAGAACAACGGTGGGATCCGCATCCTGCGGCGCGGCTATTCGTATACGGACGGCATCGTGTCAGCCAGTGGTGAGCTGGATGCGGGGCTGTTCTTTATTGCGTTCCAGAAGGATCCGCGTAAACAGTTTGTTCCACTGCAGCGCGCACTGGGTGCCCACGACGCCCTGAACGAGTACATCCAGCACGTCGGTTCGGGGCTGTTCGCGTGCCCACCGGCGGCTTCCGGGGCCGATCGGTACTGGCTGCAGGACCTGCTCGGCTGACCCCGGTACGCTGGGGTTTTCGCGCCGCGACCATACGGATAGGTCTCCGTCGACGGATAGCGAACGGCGGTCCATTTGTGCGACGCTGTGTCCGGATGACCGTCCTTGGGCAGTAGTCATAGTAGTGTCTGCATAACCGACATTACGGTCATCGGCTTAGCGCGTTCCGGTGAGGTCGCATCGGCTTGTCGGTCAACGAAAAGTGGCCGATCGGACTACCGACGTGACTCCAACCGCCGGTTCGGATAACGGGAGAGTCACGAATTCTCGCCGCCCCTTTGCAGGCGGCGCGCGGCGTCGTTTCCTTTAGGCACTACAACGCAGCCCCAGTTGTCGCGGTCCAGGGATCTGGACGCTCGGTCTTTCGTGGGCTGCGGTAGCCGACTGGAGGGGACATGCGCACTACGAAGGGGCTCTTTGGCCTCGTCGCGGTCGGCGTAGCGTCGTTGCTCGTGGTATCGGCCTGTGGTGGAGGATCTGGGTCCTCCACCGGCGGGACGAATAGTTCATCGAGCTTCGCGGACTGCGCCGCAAAGCCGCTCACCTGCAATAGTGGAACGACTAAGCAGGGCGGCACGGTAACGTACACGATTGAAAAGACCATCACTGGTTGGAACCTCGACAGCGTGGAGTCGAACACGTTCGACTTCCAGGAGGTCCTGGACGGCGTCCTGCCGCAGGGTCCGTTCGTCAACACCCCGGACCTGAAGCCGACGCTGAACAAAGACATGATGGTGTCGGCGGAGCAGACCAGTACCAGCCCGCAGACGATCGTCTACAAGATCAACCCGAATGCCCAGTGGAGCGACGGCACTCCGATCAACGCCGACGACTTCATCTACTCGTGGCAGACGCAGAACGGTGTCGACTGCAAGGCGTGCGACCCGGCCTCGAACGCTGGCTACGACCAGATCCAGTCGGTGACCGGGGCGGACAACGGCAAGACGGTCACGGTGGTCTTCAAGACGCCGTACACGGACTGGCAGGGCCTGTTCGGGCCCATGTACCCGGCGCACATCGCCAAGCAGCACGGTGACCTGGCCGCGTCCTGGAAGTGGCTGGACGCGAACGAGCCGACGTACTCCGGCGGCCCGTACATCATCACCGGGTACGACAAGGACGTTTCGGTCACCGAGACGCCGAACCCGAAGTGGTACGGCCAGACCAAGCCGTCGCTGGACAAGGTGATCTTCCGGATCATCACGGACCAGACCCAAGAGGTCCCGGCCCTCCAGAACAACGAGGTCCAGACCATCTACCCGCAGGTCAACGCGGACATCCTCAACCAGGTCAAGCAGATCAGTGGCGTGCAGTACATGCTCGGCAAGGGTCTGCAGTGGGAGCACCTCGACCTGAACCTGAAGAACCCGCTACTGACTGACACCAAGCTCCGTCAGGCGATCTTCACCGCGATCGACCGGAAGCAGCTCATCGCCAAGACCGTTGGTCAGTTCGACCCGGGCCTCACGCCGATGAACAACCACAACTTCATGCCGGGGATGGACGGGTACAAGGACGTCATCTCGTCCACCGGCCAGGGCAACGGCGATCTGGCGAAGGCCAAGTCGCTGCTGACCAGCGCCGGCTACACCGGTGTTGGTACCGCGCTGAAGAGCCCGTCGGGCGCTCCGGTTCAGTTCCGTTGCTCGTTCACTCAGGGCAACACGCTGCGGCAGCAGTCCTGCGAGCTGTTCCAGAACGAACTGCAGGGCCTGGGCATCAAGATCACGCCGACCCCGATCACCTCGCTGGGCGACACGCTGAGCAGTGGTGATTACGACATGATCATCTTCGCCTGGGTTGGCACGCCGTTCCTGTTCTCTGGTGCCTACCAGACCTGGCTGAGCACCAGTGGCAGCAACTACGGCCACTGGACCAACGCTCAGAGTGACGCCCTGCTGAAGGATGCCGCGCAGAACACGGATCACGCCAAGGCGGTCCAGGATCTGAACGACGCCGACCAGATCATGGCGAACGACGCGTACGTGCTGCCGCTGTACCAGAAGCCGACCTTCCTGGCGGCTTACTCGAACATCGTGAACATCCGCGATGACGCGACCCAAACCGGTCCGCCGTACAACGTTCAGGAGTGGGGTATGCGCGCGTCCTGACGGTCCCCAACCGTCGGCACGTAACGCAAGCTCTACCGCCAGTCAGCCAAGTGGGCCCCGGACGCTCCGGCGTCCGGGGCCCGCTACTGGAGGCCCCACAGTTGGAGGTAACACATGCTCGCGTACACCATCAGGCGCGTGCTGATCTCGATCCCGGTCCTCATCGGATCGACGATCCTGGTCTTCATCATGGTCAAGATCTCGGGCGATCCCCTGCAGAACCTGAAGCTGCGTAACCCGCCGCCGCCAGCGCAGTCGATCAAGCTTGAGGAGCACCGGCTCGGGCTCGACCAGTCCTGGCCGTTGCAGTACTGGAACTGGCTCAAGGGGCTCGTGCTGCACGGCGACTTCGGCCAGTCGGTTCAGGCCGGCAACAACATCGGCAGCGAGATCGGCAGCCACCTGTTGGTGACCGTGCGCCTGGTGTTCTTCTCCGTGCTGATCGCGCTGATCCTCGCGATCATCACCGGCGTGCTCAGCGCCGTGAAGCAGTACAGCGTGCTGGACTACTCCACGACCTTCTTCGGATTCCTGTTCCTGTCCATGCCGGTGTTCTGGTTCGCGGTACTGCTCAAGTCGTTGGGCATCTGGTACAACCAGAACGTCAGTGCAGGCACGTTCTACACCATCGGCGACAAGTCGGTCGTGCTGACGAACGATACGACCTGGGGTCATATCACCGACGTCGCCGGCCACATGGTCTTGCCTACCATCGTGCTCGGCCTCGCCGGCTACGCCGGCTGGACCCGGTTCACCCGGGCGTCCATGCTTGAGGTGCTCAACAGCGACCACGTGCGGCTGGCCCGCGCCAAGGGCCTGCGCTCGCGCAAGGTGCTCATCCGGCACGCGCTGCGCAACGCGCTGATCCCGCTGACCACGGTCACCGCGCTGGACATCGCCAGCCTCCTCGGCGGCGCGATCCTCACCGAGCAGGTGTTCCAGTGGAACGGCATGGGCACGCTGTTCGTGCAGTCCCTGGTGAACAGGGACGGCCACCTGATGATGGGCTGGCTGCTGGTCGCGGCGAGTCTCGTGATCCTCTTCAACCTCATCGCCGATCTCCTGTACGGGATCCTGGACCCGAGGATCCGCCATGCGTGAGCGCCTGCCGATCGGTAGCACCGATCCCACCCTGAAAGTCCGCCGGAGCGAGGTGGCGTCATGACCGAGCCGACCACCAAGGCCGAGCCCACCAGGGCCGGCAAGCCGGTCGCCACCGACCCGGTCACCGGCCGGGTCGAACGTGAGTTCACGATCAAGGACCGCAGCCAGTTGCAGCAGACGCTGCGCCGGTTCCTGCGGCACCGGCTCGCCGTGGGCAGCCTGGTCATTTTCCTGCTGCTGATCCTGTTCGCGTTCATCACTCCGCTGATCTGGAAGTACCACTACGGCCAGATCACGCCGGACAACAGCGTCCCGCCGTCGCTCAAGCACCCGTTCGGCACGGACAACCTCGGCCACGACATGTTCGCCGAGGTACTGCGCGGCCTCCAGCAGTCGATCAAGGTGGCGCTGAGCATCGCGTTGATCGCGACCGTCGGCGGCACCCTGTGGGGCACGATCTCCGGGTTCTACGGGGGCTTCGTCGACAACGCCCTGATGCGGTTCGCCGACCTGATCCTGACCATCCCGAGCCTCGCGCTCGCCGCCGCCCTGGCGAACAACTTCGGCGGTAGCTGGTGGATCATCGCGATCATCCTCGGCGGGCTCGCCGCCCCGTACGTGGCGCGCGTCGTGCGCGGCATGGTGCTGTCGATCCGAGAACGGGAGTACGTCGAGGCGGCCAGGGCGCTGGGTGCGTCCGATTTACGGATCATGTTGCGTCACCTGATACCCAACGCGTTCGCGGTGGTTGTGGTCAACGCCACTCTGCTGGTGGCCAGCGGCATCCTGATCGAGACGTCGCTCTCCTTCCTGGGCTTCGGCGTCCGGCCACCAGACATTTCGCTCGGCGTGCTGATTACTCTTGGTCAGGGTGCGGTGAACACCCGGCCATGGCTGTTCTACTTCCCGGGTCTGTTCATCATCCTGGTCGCGCTGACCGTCAACTTCCTCGGTGACGGCCTGCGCGACGCGCTTGACCCCCAACAGACAAGGCAGCGACGGTGAGCGTGAACACAGATATCCAGCTGGGTCGGTCGGACGCCGACCCGAACGTGCTGCTCGACGTCGAGAACCTGACGGTGTCGTTCCCCACCGACGACGGAGTCGTCAACGCCGTGCGCGGAGTCAGCTACCAACTGCGCCGCGGCGAGGCCATGGGGATCGTCGGCGAGTCGGGCTCCGGCAAGTCGGTCAGCTCCCTCGCGGTGATGGGCCTGCTGCCCAAGTCCGCACGGGTCACCGGGTCGATCCGGTTCCAGGGCGAGAGTCTGCTGGGCAAGTCCGACAACCAGTACGCGCAGATCCGTGGCAACAAGATCGCCATGATCTTCCAGGATCCGCTGACGTCGTTGAACCCGGTCTACACGATCGGGTTCCAGGTCGCCGAGGCGGTGCTGGCGCACAACGACATCTCGAAGCACGCGGCCCGGGACCGGGCCATCGAGCTGCTGAAGGTCGTCGGCATCCCGTTCCCGGAGCAGCGGATCGACAGCTACCCGCACGAGATGTCGGGCGGCATGCGGCAACGGGTGGTGATCGCGATCGCGATGGCCAACAACCCGGATGTGATCATCGCCGACGAGCCGACCACCGCGCTGGACGTGACGGTTCAGGCGCAGGTGCTCGAGGCGCTGGAGGCGGCGCGGGCGGAGACCGGCGCCGCGCTCGTCCTGATCACCCACGACCTGGGTGTGATCGCCGGGCACGCCGAGCGGATCTGCGTGATGTACGCCGGCAAACTGGTGGAGATGGGGTCGATCGACGACATCTTCTACCGGCCCCGGATGCCGTACGCGCTGGGTCTGCTGGGCAGCCTGCCCCGGCTGGACTCCTCCAGCAAGCAGCGGCTCACCCCGATCACCGGTGCGCCGCCGTCCCTGGTCAACCTGCCGCCCGGCTGCCCGTTCACGCCGCGCTGCCCGCTTGCCCAGGACGTGTGCGAGGACAACGAGCCCAGTCTCGCGGTCACCGACAGTCCGGCCCACCTCGCCGCCTGCCACTTCCACGAGAGTCTGGTAGGGGTGAGCGCACGACAGCTGTTCGGTACGGCGTCCGCCGACCCGGATCTGATCGATTCGGCGGATCAGGAGGTAGCACAGTGACCACCGTCGACATTCCCACCCAGTCGACCGGGTCGCGGTCGACCGACACCAACCAGCCGGTGCTGTCGGTGCGCAACCTGGTCAAGCACTTCCCGGTGCGGTCCAAGGGCATCCTGCGCCGCCGGGTCGGCGAGGTACACGCCGTCTGCGACGTCTCGTTCGACCTGCTGCCGCACGAGACGCTGGGCCTGGTCGGTGAGTCGGGCTGCGGCAAGACCACCACCGGCCGGCTGGTGCTCAACCTGGTGGGCGCGACCTCCGGCGAGATTCAGTACGCCGGCAAGGACCTCACCAAGCTGTCCACCGGCGCGATGCGTCCGCTACGGCGCGACCTCCAGATCGTCTTCCAGGATCCGTTCGCGTCCCTGGACCCGCGGATGACGGTCAACGAGATCGTGGCGGAGCCGCTGCGCATCCACGGCCTGTACGGCGCCTCCGGTGAGGGCCAGAAGCAGGTACGGGAGCTGCTGCGGCAGGTCGGGCTCAACCCCGAGCACGGCAACCGGTACGCGCACGAGTTCTCCGGCGGCCAGCGCCAGCGCATCGGCATCGCCCGTGCCCTGGCACTGCGACCCAAGGTGCTGGTGCTCGACGAGCCGGTCTCGGCGCTCGACGTGTCGATCCAGGCGGGCGTCATCAACCTGCTGGAGGACCTGCAGACCGAGCTGGGCCTGTCCTTCCTGTTCATCTCGCACGACCTGTCGGTCATCCGGCACATCGCGCACCGGGTCGCGGTCATGTACCTGGGCCGGATCGTGGAGACGGCGCCGGTCGAGGAACTGTTCACGAAGGCGGCCCACCCGTACACGCAGGCGCTGATCTCGGCGATCCCGCTGCCCGACCCGCAGAAGGAGCGGACCCGGCAGCGTGTCCTGCTCACCGGTGAGGTGCCGAGCCCGGTCAACCCACCGTCGGGTTGCCGGTTCCGCACCCGCTGCCCGAAGTTCGCCAACCAGCTCTCGGAGAACGAGAAGCAGAAGTGCGTGAACGACATCCCGGCGCTGATCGACCGGGGCTTCGGTCACCAGGCCGCGTGCCACTTCGCGGAGGCGCGCAAGCTGGTCTGAGCGCACGGCACGTCCCGGCCCCGCATTGCCCGACTTCGGGCAGGCGGGGCCGGTGTGTGTGGATGGAGCTTCGCGGGCGGTTCAGGCCGGCGGGGTCGGTGCTCGCATCGACCCGACCGCGGGCCGGGCCGGCTCAACCCGCACCGCGCGGCTGAGCTCCGGCCAGATCCGGTCGGTCACCATCCGGGTGCGGGCCAGGCGCCGTACCGACCGCAGGTTGCGCTCGGCGAGCACCGCCGCCAGGTAGGCCCAGCCGGGAGTGCCGGGCGGCGGCTGCGGCGTGGTGCACTCGGCGACCTCGCTGGCCAGGGCGAAGCCCAGGCGGGACCGGGCCGGTTCGCGCAGTTCCCGGTTGCGGGCGAGGTAGTGGCGTACCGCCAGCGCCAGATCGTCGTCGAGGCCGGTGAGGTCCAGCGTGGTGGCCCAGCCGGCCAGGTGCGGTGGCATGGCCGGAACCCAGCCCCAGGTCGACGGGGTGCGGTCGTGGATGACGATCGTCCCGGCGGCCAGGTCGCCCAGCCGCTTGCCGGCCGGGTTGACCAGCATCGTCCAGAGGCTGATCAGCCAGCCCACCGGTTCGGCCACCCCGGTACCGAGCGCGGGAAACTCCACCGCCACGCCGACCAGCGCCCGGGTCAGCGCATGCCGGAACCGCACCGGCCCACCGTCGTCCCGGATCACGCGCAGGCCCATCACGAGCTTGCCGAGCGTGCGCCCGGCGGTCATCGACTCCAGCAGCGTCGGGTATCCGATGAGCACGACCACGAGGGTCACGATCCAGAGCGCGGTGATGAGCGCGTCGTCCGCGAGCGACCGTATGTTGATGGTGATCGTTGTCAGCAACGTCGACACCAGCAGGGTCAGCACGACCTGGACGACCAGGTCGATGAGGCGGGCCAGCGCGCGCGATCCGAGCCGGGCGATCCGGATGTCCAGCTCGACGGCGTCGCCGCTGAACAGCCGCAGACCTTCGCCCCCGGGCGCGTTGAGACTCACCCATACAGTCAACACGACCGCTAGGCTCTGCGGGATCCCATCGGGTCGCCGGGAGTGATGGACGGGGGTGCGCCGTGGATCTCGATGCCTATGTGGCGGAACATGCCGGGGAGTGGCGTCGCCTGGAGCAGTTGGCCGGGCGCCGCCGGCTGGGCGCGGCCGAGGTCGACGAGATGATCGCGCTGTACCAGCGGACCGGCACCCACCTCTCCGCGATCCGCAGCCGTGCCGCGGATCCGGCGCTGGTCGCGCGGCTGTCCCGGATCGTGCTGACCGCGCGCGGTGCCATCACCGGAGGCGGCGCGTTCTCCTGGAGCACGGTGGGCCGGTTCTTCACCACCACCTTCCCCTTGGCCGTGTTCCAGGCGTGGCGGTGGTGGTGCGCGGTGGCGACGAGCTTCACCGTGCTGTCCTTCGCGCTGATGTGGTACGTCGCCTCGCACCCCGACTTCCAGCACGCGTTCCTGACCGACGACCAGATCCAGCAACTGGTCAACTCCGATTTCGTGAACTACTACTCGCAGTACCAGGCGCAGAACTTCGCGTTGCAGGTGTGGACCAACAACGCTCTGATCACCGCGCTCTGCCTGGCATCCGGCGTCCTGGTGATTCCCGTCTTCCTGGCGCTGGGCTACAACCTCCTCAACGTCGGGCTGGACGGCGGCCTGATGATTGCCGGCGGCCGGTCGGAGGTGTTCTTCGGGCTGATCCTTCCGCACGGCCTCCTGGAACTGACCGCGGTCTTCGTCGCGGCCGGCGTCGGCCTGCGCATCGGCTGGTCGTGGATCGCGCCGGGCCCGCTGCACAGCAGGGGTCAGGCGCTGGGCGCGGCGGCCCGCTCGGCGATGCTGGTGGCGTTGGGACTCGTCGGGGTGCTCGCGATCAGCGGCCTGATCGAGGCGTTCGTGACGCCGTCCGGGCTGCCGACACCGGTGCGCATCGCCATCGGCGTGCTCGCCTGGGGCGGCTTCCTGAGCTACGTGGTGGTGCGCGGTGGTCGGGCCAGCAGGGCGCGGTCCAGCGCGGATCTCGCGGAGGAGTTCGCCGGGGCGGCGGTACCGACCGTCTAGGCCGGGCTAGAGCCTGCCGGCAGCCTTCATCGCGAGGTACGCGTCGGCGACCCGGGACGCGAACAGTTGCACCGGAGCGTCCACCACCTCGACCTGATTGCGCCCCAGTGCCGTGACGATGCGGTCCCGTTCGGCCAGGGTCCGGTGCGCGGCGGCGGCCGCGTACACCCCGGCGGCATCGCCGCGGCGCACCGTCAGGTCGGTCACGGCCGGATCGTGTACGGCCGCCACGAGTACCTTGTGCCGCGAGGTCAGTTGCGCCAGCACCGGCAGCAGCCCCTCGCCGAGCGCGCCCGGTTCCAGCGCGGTGAACAGCACGACCAGCGCGCGCTTGCGTTCCCGGCGCAGGATCTCGCTGACCACCAGCCCGAAATCGGTCTCCACCAGGGCCGGGTGCAGCGTCGCCAGGGCGCCGGCCAGGCGGTGCGGCAGGGTCTGGACTGCCCCGCCGTCGACGGCCGCCCGCACGGCGGTGTCGATGGCCAGCAGGTCGACCCGGTCGCCGGCCCGGCTGGCGAGCGTGGCCAGCAACAGGGCGGCGTCGATCGCCGCGTCCAACCGGGGTTCGTTCAGCCCGCCCCCGGCCAGTGGCTCGCCGCCGGGCAGTGGAGGGGCTCCCGGCAGTGGGTCGCCCCCGGCCGGTGAATCGGCTCCGGATCGCGGGTCGCCCACCGCCTGAAGGTCGGCCGCGGCTCGCGGCTGCGCGCCGCCGACCCGGACCGCCGAGGTGCGGCCGGTATCGATGACGCACAGCACCCGCCGGTCCCGTTCCGGGCGCCAGGTGCGCACGACCACGTCGGAGCGGCGGGCACTGGCCCGCCAGTCGACCGACCGGACATCGTCGCCCAGCACGTACTCGCGCAGTGTGTCGAACTCCGTACCCTGACCCCGGCCCCGGGTCACCACGATCCCGTCGATCATGCGCAGCCGGGCCATCTTCTCCGGCAGGAACCGGCGCGACGTGAACGGTGGCAGCACCCGTACCGTCCACTGTGGAGTCGCCGCGTCCGCGCGGCGCACGGGGTACTGCCGGTACGCGAGGCCCATCGGCCCGAACGAGCGGACCGAGACCCGTACCGCCGGCCGGTCGCCCCGGCGGGTCGGGTGCAGCCGGGTGGCCAGCCGTGCGGATGAGCCCGGAGCCAGGGACACCCGGTGTGAGTACGGCCCGACCGCTCCGGCCGACGGCACCCAGGCGTCCCGGATCTCCGCGTGGAGCACCCGTTCCCCGTTGTTGCTCACGGTCAGCGTCACGTGGGCGGACTCGCCCAGCCGCACCTGCCGGTCGCCGTCGCGGGTCAACCGGACGTCGACCAGTGCGGCGGCGACCACCACGTCCACAATGGACAGTACGGCGACGGCGGCGATGATCAGCACCGCGACGAGCCGGGGCATCGGCAGGAACGGCACCAGCACGGCACCGGCGGCGAGCAGGGCGGCCGGCCGCCAGGTGATCATCGGGGCGTCGGCACGGTGGCCAGGACCGAGTCCAGCACCGCATCGGCGGTGACGTCCTCAAGCTGAGCCTCCGGCCGCAGCCGTACCCGGTGCCGCAGAGTCGGCCGGGCCAGCGCCTTGACGTCGTCCGGCGTCACGTAGTCGCGGCCCAGCAGCCACGCCCACGCCTTCGCGGCACCGAGCAGGGCGGTGGCGCCACGCGGCGAGGCGCCCAACTCCAGCGACGGCGACACCCGGGTGGCGCGACAGAGGTCGACGATGTAGGCCATCACGCCCTCGGCCACGCCCACCCGCTGCACCGCGGCCCGGCCCGCGGCCAGGTCGGCCGCGCCGGCCACCGCGTGCACCCCGGCCGCGGCGAGATTGCGCGGATCGAAGCCGGCATGGTGCGCCCGCAGCACGCCAAGCTCCTCCTCCCGCGTCGGCAACGGCACGGACAGCTTGAGCAGGAACCGGTCCAACTGCGCCTCGGGCAGCGGGTAGGTGCCCTCGTACTCGATCGGGTTCTGGGTCGCCGCGACGATGAACGGTTCGGGCAGCGGGCGCGCGGCGCCGTCCACCGACACCTGCCGCTCCTCCATCACCTCCAGCAACGCGGCCTGGGTCTTCGGCGGAGTCCGGTTGATCTCGTCGGCGAGGAGCAGGTTCGTGAACACCGGCCCCTCACGGAACTCGAAGGCAGCCGTACGCGCGTCGAAGACGAGCGATCCGGTCACGTCGCCGGGCATCAGGTCGGGGGTGAACTGGAGGCGTTTCGAGGACAGGTTCAGGGCCGCGCCCAGCGTACGGATCATCAACGTCTTGGCCACGCCCGGCACGCCTTCGAGCAGCACGTGCCCCCGGCAGAGCAGCGCGATGACCAGGCCGGTGACGACGGCATCCTGACCGACGACAACCTTGGCGACCTCGGCACGCAACCGGACCAGGGCCTCCCGGGCCCGCATTGCGTCATCGGCGACGGTCGCCGCGGTGGCCATGACTTCGGTCATCCGGACTCTCCTCTCGGGATATCGGGAAACGCCTGGTGCATGAGGGCATCCAGCTCGTCTGTCGCACTCACCAGTTCTGCGTCGGTGGCCGGCTCCGGACCGTACAGGATCGTGTCGATCTCCTTGGCCGGCCGGCCGGTCCGTTCCGCGAGCGCGTCGACGACGGCCCCCGATGGCGGGTCGGCCCCGAGGTCGAGGGCGGGCAGCAGGCGCCGTATCGCCGCGGTGCGCAGGATGTGCAGCGCCCAGCCCCGGGCCTTCGCCCGCTCGTACAGGCGCCCGCGACCCGCCACGGTCTCCAGCCCCCGTACCGTCACCGGTAGCGGCTCGGCGACCGGCGGTCCGAGCCGGCGCGCCCTGGCCAGGGCGATCGCCAGCATGGCGGCGACCACCAGGGCCAGCACGGCCCAGAACTGCGGCGGTATCGGCAGCGGCGGCGAGTCGGAGCTCGAAGAACTGCGGCCGGAGTTGTCGTCGTTGCCGCCGCCCTGCCCGCCACGGGCCCCGGCGGTCGGGGTGTCCGTGGATTGCCCCTGCCCGCCCGGCCCCTGGCTCGAGCCGCCGCTGCCGTACCTCCCGGCGGGTGGCGGCTCGTCGCCGTGCAGTTCGAGCCAGACCACGCGCGGGTACCGGGACAGCAGACCGGTGGCGAGCGCCGTGTTGCCGTACTCGCCGATCCGGTCGTTGCGGAACGGGTCGCTCGCCCCGACCAGGAGCACCTCGGCCTGGCCCACCCGGAGGCTGAGCAGTGCATCCTGGTAGCAGCGCAGGGACGTCGAGTCCGGCGACGGCCGGTAGTGGACGCGATAGACGGCCGCCTCGCCGGCCCGTTCCGCCTCGGGCATCGGGCATCCGGGTTCGACCGGTTTCGTCGCCCACCGGGTCGCTGCGCCGTCCACCGGAATGTGTGCGCTGGCCAGCGTGTACGCGCTCGGTGCCACCAGTACGACCCGGGTGCTGGCCGGCAACAGCGCGACCGCCCGCAGGTAGTCCGGATTCATGAGGGCGGGCGCGGGTACGAACAGCGTGACGTTGCCCCTGGCGGCGGCGGCCAGCGCGTCGGGGCTGCGGGTCACCGTCTGGATCCCGATCCCGTCCCCGGTCAGCAGCGCGGCCAGCCGTGAACCACCGTCCGAGCCGGTGTCAACGGGGATCAACGCGGTCGGATCCGGCTCCTGCAGGGCATGCGTGACGACGGTCCCGATCAGCAGCAGCAGCGCCACCGCGAACGGGATGGCCACCCGCACCCAGCGCCATCGCGGCCGCCTGGCCGGCGGTTCGCCGGGCCGGAGCGGGGTACCCGCGTCCGGTCCGCCCGGTCCGCCGGGCCCGGCTCCCGTTGGCGGTCCGGCCTGCCGGATCACGGTCGCGGGCCCGGTCGCGGTCTGAGTCGCGGGCCCGGTGGCGGTCTGGGTCGCGGGTCCGGTCGCGGTCTGAGTCGCGGGTCCGGTTGCGGGTCCGGTCGCGGTCGGAACCGCCGATCCGGCGGTGGTCGCCTGCCCGGTCGCGCTCACCGCCGGGCTCCCGCCATCGCCGAGACGAGTGCCGCATGCACGTGATCCGCATGCTCGCGCATCTGCCCGTCGTGGATCGCGGCCGCCGGGCGCTGCCCGTACCAGATGTCGGAGAACGTCCGGCAGGCCGAGTCCAGCGGCGGCCCCACCGGCGGCCAGGCGGCTCCCGCCGCGGCGGCCAGTTCGGTCACCGTCCACCCCGGACGGTTCTGGACCACGCCGTGGTCGATCAGCTCCCGGACGATCCCGCGCAGCCGTTCCCGGACCGCCTCGGCGAAGCGGCCCTGGGCGGCCAACCGGTCGGCCAGTGACACGAACGCCTCCGTCGGCAGGTCGGGCAGCTCATCGCCGTCCACGACGGCCGGTTCATCCGCCGGCTTGACGGCAGCGCGCCGCCGCCAGCGCAGCCGCGGTCTCCGCCAGCGCCAACGCAGCCGTGGCCATCGCCAGCGCGCCCTGCGCCGCCCGTCCGTCGCGGCTCCCGCGCTGGGCCACCACCGCCACGGCAGCCAGGCCGGCCACCAGTACAGTGCCGCCGCGCACAGCCCGGCGACGACGAAGAGCAGCAGGGCGGCCAGGCCCAGCGGGATCCGGTCGCCGAGGTCGGCGACGCGCTCGGTCCACCACCGGCTCACCGGGGTACCGCCAGGGCCGGTTCGACGGGCCGGTTGCGGTGCAGGGCCCGGGACAGCGCGATGTCCAGCCCTTCCACCCGCATCCGGTTCTCCAGGTGGACCACCGCGTCGAGGCAGGCCAGGGCCGGATAGGCGATGGCGTTGACGATCGCCCAGGCGAACGTGGCGGCCAGCCAGACCCACGGACTGTCCCGGTCGACCACCAGGGACAGCAGCGCGATGCTGCCGGCGCCGAGGCCCAGTCGGATGATCCACCAGGCCAGGTAGCCGAGCAGCCGTACGCCGGCCGGTCGCCAGCCGCCGCGAGTGACCAGGGCCACCGACCGGCCGATCGCCGGGAACGGCCCGATCGCCACGAGCGGCCCGGCCGGCCTGGGCAGGGAGGGATGTCCCACGGCGGCCGGCCCGATGGGATGGGTCCGTTCGGGTACCGGTCGCCGGTCGACGCTGAGCACCGGAGCGGCCAGGCCGGCCAGCAGGTACCAGAAGATCCCCGGTACCAACCCGGCGGCCGAGCCCAGCGCCGCGCCAGCGCCGAGCAGCACCGCGAGCGAGACCTGCGCACCGATCCGGCTGCCCGGCCCGCGCAGGAGCCGGGGTGGCGGTGCGCCGGTGAGGTCGCCGAGCGCGGCCCGGGCGGCCATTCCGCCGAGCAGCACGATGATCACGGTCTCGGTGCCGAACCCGACCGCGAGAACGATCCAGTACGCGGACAGCCTCTCGAAGTTCGGCGGCACGTACCAGGGCGGCCCCGCCGCGGCGGCCCGCCGGAGCGGGTAGAGCACGCCCTGCTCGGCCAGGGCGAACACGAAGCCGGTGCAGATCAGCGGCAGGGCGTTGCGACGCAGCAGATTGGTCGCCGCGTCGAGCAGTTCGCCGAGGGTCTGTGGGCGCAGCGGCAGCCGTTCGGCGCTGGCCCCACCCATGCCGCAGTCCTCCTTGAGACTCGCCGGCTTCAGGCGTGCCCATCGCCAGCGGGTCTCATCCTGGCACGTCCGGGCCTGCTGTGCTGTCCGCCGGGCGGGTGGATCGCCGGTCCTCCGCCGGGCCGCGGAGCAGGCCCGCGTGGAGGGTTCGGCCCGGGCTTGGTCGGGCGCCTGGCCGGGGTCGGGGGGCGGGCCGGAGGGCGGGACCGGGCCGGCGCGGCGGGCGCCGCGGAGGGGTTCGCACCCGGCGCCCGGCGCCCAGGGGGTGGTGCCGGCGCGATGACGAGGCATTATGGAAGCCCCGCCAACCGCGGGGACCTGCGGTAGTGGCGCGTGTTCTGGTGGCGCATCATCCTACGCGGGGTTTTAGCCCGAATTTACCCGGTTCCGAAAGTCGGGTTCCCGGATTCGGCCGTGGAGATGGAATATTGGGCGCATGAGAGCTCGGGTCCTGGTGGTCGATGATGACCCCGCCCTCGCCGAGATGCTCGGCATCGTGCTACGCAGCGAGGGGTTTCTGCCGTCGTTCGTGGCGGACGGTGAGCGCGCACTCGGCGCGTTCCGGGAGGCGCGACCCGACATCGTGCTGCTTGACCTCATGCTGCCCGGAATGAGCGGTATCGACGTCTGCCGAGCCATCCGGTCCGAGTCCGGAATCCCGATCGTCATGCTCACCGCCAAGAGCGACACCGTCGACGTGGTGCTCGGGCTGGAGTCCGGGGCCGACGACTACGTGGTCAAGCCCTTCAAGCCGAAGGAACTGGTCGCCCGCATGCGGGCCAGGCTGCGTCGCGGCGAGGACGTGACTCCCGAACTGCTGACCATCGGCCCGAACGGGAACCAGATCACCATCGACGTGCCGGCGCACACCGTCAGCCGGGACGGCGAGGAGGTCAAGTTGACCCCGCTCGAGTTCGACCTGCTCGTGGCGCTGGCCCGCAAGCCCCGCCAGGTGTTCACCCGCGAGGTCCTGCTCGAGCAGGTCTGGGGGTACCGGCACGCCGCCGACACCCGGCTCGTGAACGTGCACGTCCAGCGGCTGCGCGCCAAGATCGAGCCGGACCCGGAGCGGCCCGAGATCATCCTGACCGTGCGCGGTGTCGGGTACAAGGCCGGCACCGGATAACCCTCATGAACACCTGGCTCCTCGCCCAGTACCGGTACCTGCGCCACCGCCCCATGGTGCGGGCGCTGCGGCGTACCGTCGGCGAGCGCGTGATCGTCACCTGGATGACCGGGCGTCGCGCCTGGCGACGGTCGCTCCAGCTCCGCATGGTGGTGATCACCCTGCTGGTCGCCGGGGTGCTCGTCGGTGCGTTCGGCGTGCTGGTCGCCTCGATGATCACGGAGGGCCTGGTCAACGCGAAGGTGGCGAGCGCGCGGGACCAGGTGAGCCAGGGCGTCAAGACCATGGGGCAGCAGCTGGACGCGATCCAGGATCCGCTCGACGTGAGGACGTCGATCCCCGGGGTCCTGAGCCGGCTGTCCGCGAACACCGAGGGCGCCAGCGTGGAGATCCTCGCGGACGACGACGAGAGCCCGACCCCCCAGCAGTCACCGCAGACCTCGGCGAACAACGCCCAGATCGTCGCCGCGATCCCGAGCGAACTGCGGGCGTACGTCAGCGGTGAGCGCACCGGCGGCGCCGGCGTGGTGGCGCACCAGTTCGTGGACGCCGACCTGGGCAACGGCGACGAGCCGTACCTGATCTACGGCAGCCCGGTCACGGTCTCCAACGACCACTTCGAGCTCTACTACTTCTTCCCGCTCAACACCGAACAGCAGGCCGCCGACCTCGTACGGACCACGGTGGTCGCGACCGGGGTCGCGCTCGTCCTGCTGCTGGCCGTGCTCGCGGCGCTCACCACCCGGCTGGTCGTCCAGCCGGTGCGCAGCGCGGCCCGCACGGCGCAGCGGCTCTCTGCCGGCCTGCTGGATCAGCGGATGGAGGTGCGCGGCGAGGACGACCTGGCGCTGCTCGCCGCGTCCTTCAACCAGATGGCGGAGAACCTGCAACGGCAGATCATCCGGTTGGAGGAGATGTCCCGCCTCCAGCGCCGGTTCACCTCGGATGTGTCGCACGAGCTGCGTACGCCGCTGACCACCGTACGGATGGCGGCCGACCTGATCTACGCGGAGCGCGACGAGTTCGACCCGGCGATGGCGCGCAGCGCCGAACTGCTGCACGCCGAACTGGACCGGTTCGAGGAGTTGCTCACCGACCTGCTGGAGATCAGCCGGTTCGACGCGGGGTTCGCGGTGCTCGACGCCGAGCCCACCGACGTGGCACCGATCGTGGAGTCGGTCACCAAGCGGTTGCGCTCGCTGGGCGAGCGGTGCGGGGTGCGGCTCGACCTGAACGTGCCGGCCGCACCGGTGATCGCCGAGGTGGATCCGCGCCGGGTCGAGCGGATCCTGCGCAACCTGGTCGGCAACGCCGTCGAGCACGCCGAGGCGCGCCCGGTGGTGGTGACCCTGCACGCCGACGAGGTCGCGGTCGCGATCACGGTGCGGGACCACGGCATCGGGCTGAACATTGGCGAGGAGAAGCTGGTCTTCAACCGGTTCTGGCGGGCCGACCCGTCCCGGGCGCGGCAGACCGGCGGCACCGGGCTCGGGCTGTCCATCGCGCTGGAGGACGCCCGGCTGCACGGCGGCTGGTTGGAGGCGTGGGGTGCCCCCGGGCGGGGTGCCCAGTTCCGGCTGACCCTGCCGCTGCGCGCCGGCGACCGGCTGACCTCATCGCCGCTCCGGCTGGTACCGGCGGACGCCGCCTCGGTCCGGGCACGCCTCGCGCTGACTGTCGGCCCCGCCGCGCCGGACCCGTCGACCGGCGTCGTGCCGAGCGTCGCCCTGCCGGTGTCCGGCGACGCCGTGGCGGCCGACTACGCGGCCAGTGACTACGCGGCCAGTGACTTCACGATCGACTATGTGCCGGGTGATGTCGCGGCGCTCGACCACGCGGCGTTCGAGCGCGAACCCGGCGGCCCGGCGTCGCTCGACGGCACCGCCGGCTCCACAGCGACCGGCCACCCGTCGGGCGAGCGCGACGCGGGCGACCACGCGGGGCTCGCCCGCGGGAGCCGTCATGGCTGACCGCCGCCAGGTGCTGCGGGCGATCGTGCTGGGCTCCGCGGTGCTCGCCGCACCGGCGGCGTGCGGTCTGCCATCCGGCGGCCGGCCGATCGTCGACGGTCCGGCACCGCCGGCCGGCGCGGGTACCACCAACACCGACGGGCAGGCGCCGCTGCCGCTGCCGCTGCCGCAGGACGCCACCGACCCGGGTGTCCTCGTGAAGAACTTCCTCAGCGCGGTGGCCGGGAAGCTCGACGTCGACACCGACTTCAACAAGGCGAACGACCGGGCGAAGGCGTACCTGACGGTCAGGGCCCAGCGGACCTGGCAGTCGGGGAGCCAGGTCACGGTCGTCCGGGTGGTCTCCAGTCCGGCGTCGAGTGCCGGACTGGCCGGTGAGACGTTCGTCGACGTGCGGCTCCAGGCCGTCGGCTTCCTGCGCAGCGACGGTACGGTGGCGTCCATCTCGAACACCTCGGTGCCGCCGGCGGTACCGATGCGGTTCACCGTGGTGCTCAACGAGGCCCAGCCCGGCTCGTACCTCATCGACGAGATCGCGCCGCAGTCCGCCAACGGATCCGTGCTGACCGGCATGCTGCTGGACAGCGACGGCCTCAACAACCAGTGGTACACGCCTCAACTGATCTATTTCTGGTCCACCGACCCCAATCGCAAGGGCCTGGTGCCCGACCTGCGGTACGTGCCCCGGGTCGGACAGCTCAGCCAGGAGGTCCAGCGCACCGAGATCGTGAACTGGGTGCTCGGCGGGCCGTCCGACCTGGTGACCGATGCCGTCGTCAACAACCTCTACGCCGGGATCACCCTGGTCGGGCCGAGCCTGGTGCCGCCGGACCCCAACGGCCTGTTGATCAACCTGTCGGCCTCGCCGCAGGGCCTGGCCCCGCAGCAGGTGGTGGACCAACTGCGGTGGTCGCTGCGGTCGTTCTACGAGGGCACCGTGCGCCTGCAGGAGGGCTCTCAGAACGTGAAGGTCGACGGCTCGACCAACCTGTACCTGAAGTCCAACCTCGCCGACCAGCCCTACAGCAAGGCCGACGACACCGCGTACTGCGTGGTCGGTGGGGTGGTCCGCGCGGTCGAGAACCCGGACAAGCTGCCGGCCGCGCTGACCAACCTGAGCCGCGACAACACGGGCGTGCGGTACGCCGCGCTGAGCGCCGGCTACCCGTACGCCGCCCTGGTCAAGACCGACAACCGGCTGTACGTCGGCGGCGTTCGCCGGGACAACTCCGACCCGATCTTCGTCCAGGCCAGCCTGCCCGGCACCAACTGGACCCGGCCGGCCTTCCTGCCGGCCGACGACCCGGTGGTCCTGGTCGCGGTCGACGGCGGGCTGTACCGGGTGGATCTCGGCGGTACGCCGACCGAGATCGGCATCGGGAACTACTCCGTCACTGCCTTCTCGGTGGCGCCGGACGGCCACCGGATCGCGCTGATCGCCAACGGTTCGGCCTTCGTCGCCTCACTGCGGGTCGACGGGCTCGGCATCTCGGTCGGGTCGCTGCGCTACATCTCGTCCGGGCTGACCGGCCTGACCGGGATCGCGTGGTCCCAGCTCGGCCGGGTGCTCATCGCCGGCCGGGGGGCGATCAACTACCAGTTGGCCGAGGCGACCATCGACGGCGCGTTCGCCGAGACGTGGACGGCCGCCTATCAATACAAGATCACTTCGGTGGTGGCGTTGCCGTACCCGCCGTCGGTGACCGCCGGGAACGAGCGGGTGATGGTGCAGACAGACCACAACATCGCGTACCGCTCCTCGCCGGGGCGCTCGGTGCCGATCACGCTGAAGGCTTCCGACAACTCTCCGTCGCCGAGCGCGTCCCCCAGCCATGCGCCGGTCAGCGCGCCCGTGCCCAGTAACCCGTTCTACATGGACTAGGGGCCGCCGCCGTGACCTGGCTGGGGCAGACGTGGACCGGGCTGGCCGATCTGGTGCTCCCCGGCACCTGCGCCGGCTGCGGGATCGGCGGGCCGGGCGCGCTGTGCGCGAACTGCACCCGGCTGCTGCGCGGCCTGCGCGCCCATCCGGTACGGCCGACTCCGGCCCCGGCCGGCCTGCCGCGGTGTGTCGCCATGGGCGGGTACGAGGGCGCGCTGCGCGAGGTGCTCCTGGCGTACAAGGAGCGGGGCCGGCACACCCTGGCGCGATCACTGGGCGACCTGCTCGCGACTGCCGTCATCGCCGGGGTACGGCTCGCCGGGTCGCCCGCCGGTACCCCCCTGTTGCTGGTACCGGTGCCGGACACCGCGGCCGCCGCCCGCGACCGGTACGGCGACCACATGCTGCGCCTGGCCCGGCGAGCGGCGGTCCGGCTCAACGCCACCGGCTGGCCGGCGGGGCTGGCCACCCCGCTGTCCGCCCGTCCACGCGCCGACTCGGCGCACCTCGACCGGGCCGGTCGCGCCGACGCCGCCGCGCAGGCCTTCGCGCCCCGTCCCCGTGAACTGGGCCGGATGGCGGAGGTGGCGGCGCGGGGAGCCCTGGTGGTCGCGCTCGACGACATCCTCACCACCGGCGCCACCCTGGCCGCGGTGGCCGGCCGGCTGCGTGGCGCCGGGGTCCCGGTACCGCTGGCTGTGGTCCTCGCGGCGACCCGGAGGCGGAGCGACCCGCGTACGCCATCCGGGTGATTTTCATGGGGTTTTTCATGCCCACGGAGGGGGCGAATTACTCCAAAGCGTTCTTGAAAACAAGGGGTGACGTCCGAGTCGAACAAGGATTAGCGTCGGACCTCATCGGGGAATTGGCAACGATCTAAGGAGGAGCGCAACTGCCGATCGGTCACCAGGCCGAATCACATCAAGTTCGCCACCGGCCAGGGGGCATCGGGTGGCGTCCAGGACGAGACCTTGGGGGAGGTCACACCTGTGGACATCGTCATCAAGGGCCGCAACGTCGAGGTGCCGGACCACTACCGGCAGCACGTGGCGGACAAGCTGCACAAGATCGAGCGTTACGACCAGAAGATCATTCGGGTAGAGGTCGAGCTCTCCCACGAGCGCAATCCTCGCCAATCCGATCACTGCCAGCGGGTGGAGGTCACGTTCATCTCCCGTGGCCCGGTGGTACGGGCGGAAGCGTGTGCCGCGGACTTCTACCGCGCGCTGGACCATGTCGCCGCGAAGCTCGACGCCAGGCTGCGCCGGGCCGCCGACCGGCGCCGGGTGCACCGCGGCCACCACGCGCCCGTTTCCGTCGCGGCGGCCACCTCGGGCCTGCCGTTGCCCGAGCTGTCCACCGAGCCGATCGCCGCACAGACCCGCACGGCCGTCCGGGAACTCGACGACATCGACGAGGACCGGCCGTGGCACATCGCACGCGAGAAAGAGCACCGGGCCGTCCCGATGACGGTCGACGACGCCCTGTTCGAGATGGAACTCGTCGGGCACAACTTCTTCCTGTACCTCGACAAGGAGTCCGGCCGCCCCTGCGTGGTGTATCGGCGGCGGGCCTACGACTACGGCGTGATCTCACTGACCGCCTGACCGGAGCCGGCCCACGGTCTCCGGGCCGTCCGCGCCACCCGGGAACGGGCAACTGCCTGTTCCCGGGGCCGGTGTGCCGGCGGTCGTCGCTGGCGGCCGTCGTCCCGGCGGGGCTTGCCCGATTCTGCGATGATCCCTGAGTGCCCGACACCCAGACCGACTCCCCGTCGATGGATCGCCGGCCAGTTGGCGTAAGGACACTGAACCGGTCGGATCTGGTGATCGTCCTCGGCGGGGTGATCGCGATCGTGGCCGCCGGGATCACCCGGTACACGCACGCCACCGCAGTCCTGTCCTTCGCGTGCTCGGCCGTCGCCGTCGCGTTGCTGGCCGCGCTCGTCGCCCGCAGCGTGGAGCAGATGGGTGACCGGTTCGGGCCGGGCGCGACCGGGGTGCTGCAGAGCGCCCTGGGCAACCTTCCCGAGCTGTTCATCTCCTTCTTCGCGCTGCGCGCCGGCCTGCTGGTCGTGGTGCAGTCGGCGATCATCGGCTCGATGCTGGCCAACCTGCTCTTCGTGCTCGGCCTGGCGTTCGTCGTCGGCGGGCTCAAGAACGGGACGCAGACGTTCGAGCGGGCCCGGGCCCGGGAGACCTCCGTCCTGCTGGTCCTGGCCACCGCCGCGCTGGTACTGCCCAGCATGGCGCAGTTCACGCACAGCCCGGCCGCCCCGCACGTACGGGTGCTGTCCGACACGGTGGCCGTGGTCCTGCTGATCGTGTTCGTACTGTCGCTGCCCGCCGCTCTGGCCCGGCGCAGCGGTGGCGGGGCGAGCCAGGCCGCGCAGGTTGCCCGGGAGCCCGAGTTGCCGCGCTGGCCGATCTGGCTCGCGGTGGGCCTGCTCGCCGTGGCCGGCGGCGCATCCGCACTGGTCTCCGACTGGTTCGTCAACGCGTTGCAGCCGGCGATCAGCACGTTGCACCTGTCCCAGACGTTCGCCGGTCTGGTGGTGGTGGCCATCGCCGGCAACGCCATCGAGAACGTGGTCGGCATCCAGTTGGCCTTCCGCAACCAGGCGGACTACGCGCTGTCCGTGATCGTGAACAGTCCGCTCCAGATCGCCCTGCTGCTCGCGCCCGCGCTGGTGCTGCTCAGCCTGACCACCGCCACCACGCTGA
This sequence comes from Rugosimonospora sp., assembly GCA_036494675.1. GTDB lineage: Bacteria > Actinomycetota > Actinomycetes > Mycobacteriales > Micromonosporaceae > Rugosimonospora. Next base: position 7,648 of record DASXOA010000105.1, on the reverse strand, counting down.
CCCTGGTCTTCGCGCCGATGCTGGTCGCGGCCGTGGTGGTCACCGTCGTGCTGGTGACGCTGATCGTGTTCGACGGCGAGTCGAACTGGCTGGAGGGCTCAATCCTGGTGGGCCTCTACGTGATCATCGCGGCGGTCTTCTGGTGGGGCTGAGCAGCGGTCTTCTGGTGGGGCTAACCGGCCGGCTCGGCCAGGTCCTCGGGCAGCAGCGCGTACAGGATGGTGTCGACGCGGGTACCGGTCGGGCCCGGTAGCCGGGAGTGCTGGTACCCCTCGCGGCGGAACCCGGCCCGCTGGAGCACCCGCTGCGATCGGGAGTTGCCCGGTGCGGTACCGGCGGTCAGCCGCGCGAGGCCCACCGCCTCGAAGGCCCACGTGGCCAGCAGCGCGCAGGCCCGGGACGCGAACCCGTGCCCGCGCCAGGGCGGCAGCAGGCTGTACCCGATCATCGCCTGGCCGGTCAGCGGCTCGGTGTAGCGCAGCGCGATCTCGCCGGCGAACGCGCCGCTGGCCGCGTCCCGGATGGTCAGGTCGGCGCCGGCGCCGGCGAGCCACTCGGCGGGCGCCTCGGAGCAGCGCCGCTCGACCTGCTCCATCCTCGGCAGCTGGGCCGGAACCGTGGTCGCCACGACGTCGGGCAGGCTGCGCAGCGCGAACACGTTCGCTGCGTCCTCCGTCCACAGCGGACGCAGCAGCACCACGCCGTCGGTCAGCTCCCCGCCGGGCAGGTCCGGCAGTACCCGCAGGCCGGGGCCTTCCGGGTCGGTACGCAGCCGGGCCCACACGATCAGGTCGTACCGGCTCCCGTCCCGGTTGATGCCGCCGGCGCGGCGGATCCCCTCCCGCCCGTACCCGGCGTTGATCGCGACCCGCTGGCTGGGCCAGTTCTCCGGATGGGTGAGCAGCTCCATCCGGCTCAGGCCGCGCGCCACACCCCATCTGGTGAGCGCGACCGCGGTGGCTGTCCCGACGCCCCGGGCCCGGGCCCACGGCGCCACCCAGTAGCCGACCTCGCCGGTCCCCTCATCCCAGCGCAGGTGGTGCAGGCCGGCGGCGCCCAGCACCTCGTCGGTACCGGGATCGGCGATCACGTAGTCCACCCGGTCCGGCGAGCCGCCGCGGGCCCGGTCGATCCAGCGCTGGATGTCCCGCGGGGTGCAGGGGTCGGGTACCGCGGGGACGAACCGGGTGACCAGCGCGTCCACCCCGGCCTGCAGCCCGTCCCGGTCGGCCGGCCGGGGCGCCCGCAGGACGATCCCGTCGTCCCCGCTGATCGGTTGGCCCATGCTCCACCCCTCACGGCATCCTGTGGACGATGCCCACGGACGGGCGGGGCCGCTGGCCGGTCGAGCCGGGACGGTACCGGCTCAGCTGGTCTCGGGCCCGCCCGCGGGCACACCGCTGTGTGATCGTACGGGGACTCCCCGGTCTCACCGGGGCGATCGGCCCCGTTACCGTCGATATCAGGTCGGATCGGCGGCCAGCCGCGAGCCCACCCACGCGTCCCGGCGCCCGCCGCGCTGAGCAGCCCCCGACCGCTGTACCCCCTCCAGGGTGAAGCCGGCCTTGACCGCGACCCGGCGGGACGCCTCGTTGCCCACGTGTGCGCGCCACACGATCCGGGCCAGGCCGAGCGCCTCGAACCCCCAGGCGCAGAGCGACCGGAGCGCCCGGGTCGCGTGCCCGTGCCCCCTGGCCCACGGCGCGACCAGGAACCCGATCTCGGCGCTTCCCTCGTCGGCGGGGTCGATCCGCAGGTTGGCGGTGCCGACGAACTCGTCGCGCCCGTCCACGATCTGGTAGACCGCCCCCTCGCCGGCGGCCCAGATCAGCGGTGCGTGACGCAGCACGTAGAACTCCGCGTCCGTCCGGGCGTATGGCACCGGGATCGTCGTCCACCGCGCCGACTCCTCGTCCCGGCACGTGGCGGTGATCAGATCGATGTCCTCGGCCCGCGGCGGGACCAGGCCCGGCAGGCGGGGCTGTGGCCCGCAGTACACGGCGGCTCTCCGGGCGGCCAGCGAACCGGGCGCGTACGCGGGCGGCACCTGCGTGGTGACCTCGCCCGGCAGCAGCGTGCCCCACCAGGCGTCCGTCCACGCCTGCCCCGGCTCGTCCACGATCCGGGTCCGGCCGTGCATCCGGATCCCGGCGCGCAGCGCGACCAGTCGGGAGGCGTGGTTGCCGACGAGGGCGCGCCAGCCCACCCGGTGCAGTCCCAACTTCCCGAACGCGAGGGTGGTCACCGCCCGGACCGCGGTCACGGCGACCCCGCGCCCGCGCGCCCAGGGGGCCGTCCAGTACCCGAGCTCGCCGGTACCGTCCCGGATCGCGGTCAGTTCGCAGGATCCGAGCAGGTCACCGGTTGTGGCGTCGAAAACACCCAGCGGGGCGCCGGAGCCTTCCGCCCACGCCTTCGGCGACAATTCGGTAACGAAGCCCGTCGCGTGCCGGGGAAGGTACGGGCTGGGTATTCGGGACCATCGCTGGATATCGGGATCCTGGCAGGCGCGGTACACCGGACCGACGTCAGCCGGCTGCCACGGCCGGATCAGCACGTTCCCGGCGAGGATCTCCATCAGCGGGGTCGGCACGATCATGAGGTTACGGTCAGATCGCGGAGCGTGCCACGCCCTGATTTTCATGATCAACACAAAATTGGGGGCCCGTTTAGTCACGATCACGGCTCCGGGTCCCCGCGCGGCTGACAGTTCGGCCCCCTGTCCGCCTACGATGGTTCGGCAGACTGTCTAGGGAGCGGAATCCGTGGCGTTCTTCGAAAAGATCCTCCGCGCCGGCGAGGGGCGGATGGTGCGCCGCTTGGCGGCCATCGCCAACGCCGTGAACTCGATCGAGGACAATTACGTCGATCTCACCGACGAGGAGTTGCGTGAGATGACGGAGCAGTACAAACAGCGGTACAAGGATGGCGAGTCCCTGGACGACCTGCTGCCCGAGGCGTTCGCGACGGCCCGCGAGGCGGCCAGCCGGGTGCTCGGCCAGCGGGCCTTCGACGTCCAGATCATGGGCGGCGCCGCGCTGCACTTCGGCAACATCGCCGAGATGAAGACCGGTGAGGGCAAGACCCTGACCTCGGTACTCCCGGCGTACCTCAACGCGCTGTCCGGCGACGGTGTCCACGTGGTCACGACCAACGACTACCTGGCACAGCGCGACGCCGAGTGGATGGGCCAGGTGCACCGGTTCCTCGGGCTGACCGTGGGCGTGATCCTGCCCAACCAGCCCAGCGCCGATCACAAGGCGGCCTACGCGCGCGACATCACCTACGGCACGAACAACGAGTTCGGCTTCGACTACCTGCGCGACAACATGAGCCTCTCGGCCGAGGACCTGGTCCAGCGCGGCCACAACTTCGCGATCGTGGACGAGGTCGACTCGATCCTGATCGACGAGGCCCGGACGCCGTTGATCATCTCTGGCCCGGCCGAGCAGTCGGCCCGGTGGTACCAGGAGTTCGCCCAGGTCGTCGGCAGGATGGTCCGGGGTACCGAGGGCGAGGGCGACTACGAGGTCGACGAGTCCAAGCGCACCATCGCGGTCACCGAGGCCGGTGTGGCCAAGGTCGAGGACCGGCTGGGCATCGACAACCTCTACGAGTCGGTGAACACGCCGCTGGTCGGCTACCTGAACAACGCCATCAAGGCCAAGGAGCTGTACAAGCGGGACAAGGACTACATCGTCAGCGACGACGCCGAGGTGCTGATCGTCGACGAATTCACCGGGCGCATCCTGCACGGCCGCCGGTACAACGAGGGCATGCACCAGGCCATCGAGGCCAAGGAGCACGTGGAGATCAAGCAGGAGAACCAGACCCTCGCGACGATCACCCTGCAGAACTTCTTCCGGCTCTACAAGAAGCTGTCCGGCATGACCGGTACCGCGCAGACCGAGGCGGCCGAGTTCAACAAGGTCTACGACGTCGGCGTGGTGCAGATCCCGACCCACCGGCCGATGGTCCGCGCCGACCGTCAGGACGTGATCTACAAGACCGAGAAGGCGAAGTTCGGCGCGGTCGTCGAAGACATCGCCGAGCGCCACGCCCTGGGCCAGCCGGTGCTGGTCGGCACGGTGTCCGTGGAGAACTCCGAGGTGCTCTCCACATTGCTGCGCCGCAAGGGGATCCCGCACAACGTGCTGAACGCGAAGTTCCACGCCAAGGAGGCGGAGATCGTCGCGCAGGCCGGCCGGAAGGGCGCCGTCACGGTGTCCACCAACATGGCCGGCCGGGGCACCGACATCCTGCTCGGCGGCAACCCGGAGTTCCTGGCGGCGGCCGACCTGCGCCAGCGGGGCCTGGACCAGGAGGAGAACCCCGACGAGTACGGCGCCGCCTGGGCCGACGCGCTGAGCAAGTGGGAGAAGCTGTGCAGCGAGGAGGCCGAGGAGGTCGTCGACGCCGGCGGGCTCTACGTGCTGGGCACCGAGCGGCACGAGTCGCGGCGCATCGACAACCAGTTGCGTGGCCGCTCCGGCCGGCAGGGTGACCCGGGCGAGTCGCGGTTCTACCTGTCCCTGCAGGACGACCTGATGCGCCGGTTCCGGGCGGGTGCGGTCGAAGCGGTCATGGAGCGCTTCAACATCCCGGAGGACGTGCCGATCGAGTCGAAGATGGTCACGCGACAGATCAAGAGCGCGCAGACCCAGATCGAGGCGCAGAACGCGGAGATCCGCAAGAACGTCCTGAAGTACGACGAGGTACTCAACCGGCAGCGCACGGTGATCTACACCGAACGCAAGCGGGTACTCGACGGCGAAGACCTGCACGACCAGGTCACTCACATGATCAACGATGTGGTGGGTGCGTACGTGGCCGGTGCCACGAGCGAGGGTTATGCGGAGGACTGGGACCTCGACCAGCTGTGGTCCAGCCTGAAGCAGCTCTACCCGGTCGGGATCACCATCGAGGACATCGAAGAGGAGACCAGCGCCGAGCGCGACCAGCTCGATTCGGAGTTCCTCCAGGCCCGGATGGTCGAGGACGCCCAGGAGGCGTACGTCCGCCGCGAGGAGGAGCTGAGCTCGGAGGCGATGCGGGAACTGGAGCGCCAGGTCCTGCTCGCGGTCATCGACCGCAAGTGGCGCGAGCACCTCTACGAGATGGACTACCTCCAGGAGGGCGTCGGCCTGCGCGCCTACGCTCAGCGGGACCCGCTGGTCGAGTACCAGCGTGAGGGCTTCGACATGTTCAACCAGATGCTGGACGGCATCAAGGAAGAGGCGGTCGGCTTCCTGTTCAACCTGGAGGTTCAGGTCGAGCAGCAGCAGGCCGGCGGCCCCGTCGACGACGCGAGCGGCGCGCAGGCGGTGCCGGTCCCGCTGCCCGGTTCCGAGGCGCCGGTCGAGATCAAGGCCAAGGGGCTGGGCGGATCGCGCAACGCTCCCCGCGCGCTCCAGTATTCGGCGCCGGCGGTCGACGGTGAGGCCGGCCGGGGCTCCACGGTGTTCGAGAACGCGCCCGCGCTGGGCCTGGGTGAGGGGGAGCGTGAGCGTCCGGCGCGCCGGCCCGGTCCGTCCTCGACCACCGCGACCGGCGGCCGCCAGGCGTCCGCCGGGCAGGCGGTCGGCAGCAGCCCGTCGCGTAACGCGCCGTGCCCGTGCGGTTCGGGCAAGAAGTACAAGCGCTGCCACGGCGCCCCAGTCGTCTGACGCGATGACCGGCGGCGGCCGGTGGACCGATGGGTCCGCCGGCCGCCGCCGTCGTTTCCGGGCCGGGCCTGCCGGCTCAGACCACCTCGACGTGGGTGCACAGCCAGGTGTCCTCCCGGTATTCCAGGCGTAGCGCCAGCGCCCAGGCCCGGCCGGCCCGGTTGAGCACGGCGACCGCCTCGACGGCACCGTCGCGGGGCTCGGCGATGCGCAGGCGGCGGAGGCGGATCCGGTCGCCGTTCGTCCCCGTGAGGCCCGCTCGTCCCGCTCCGGGTCGTCCCGCGGCGCCCATCGCGGGCCGTGCCGCGGCGCCGGCTCTCGGTTGTCCGGCGGCGGTCGCTCCCGGTCGTGCCGCGGTGCCGGCTCCCGGTCGCCCCGGGGCGCCCACCGCGCGTCCAGGCTGGAACGCCTGGTCGGTCCGCCCGGCCGTGCCCTCGCTGGACGGTTGGTGCCCGGCCCGCGCCACCGGCCGGGCGAGCTGCCCGGCGACCGAGTCGAACGTCGCCGGAACGGTGAACCTGCGCAGATGCCCGACGGGCCGGAAGCCCTCCAGAACCTCCAGGCACAGGCCGACGTAGCGGTGGGCTGCGTGCCTGCCGGTACCGATCCGGGGCGGTGCCCCGTCGGTCGGCGAGGCGGGCCGCTCGGCGGGCGGCGGAGCCGAGACGGACACCGCCGGCGCCGGTGCCGCCCCACGACTGTGCCGTCCCGAGCCGGGGCCTGTGTCGCACCCGGGGCTTGAGTCGTACCCGGAGCCTGCGTCGCCCCCGGGGTCGGGGGACGGGTCCCAGCAGCCGGCGGACGTCCCGTCCTCGTCGTCGTATGGCGGCTCGAACGGCGGTGCGGGCCGCACCCTGACCAGCGGAACCGCGCCGATGGCGGTGAGCTGTGCGGGCTGCTGCGGTCGGGTGCGGATGGCAAGCGACGTGGTCACGGAGCCTCCCCAGCTCGGTTCGTCGATCCTTGCGTTTGCCTTTGTTTGCCTCCAATCGGTTGTGATGCAGTGTGCTCTACTCCGTCAACGTTCGACTGTCTCCGAGGGATCACGTTTAGCGGGATACGCGCAAAAGGGCCGCCGGTCCCGGGAGGGGCGGCGGCCGTGCGTCAGGGCGCGTTCGGTGAGCCGGCTCAGCCGGGCGGGTCGAGCTCGTCCTCGCGCCCGGTCAGCGGGTTCTCCTTGACCCAGTCGGCGGTCTCCGTGTACTTGCGCTCGATGTAGTCCTCAAGCTTCGCCCGTTCGATGCGCCATTGGCCGCGCCCGCCGACCTTGATCGCCGGCAGTTCGCCGCTGCGCACCATGTGGTAGACCTGCGACAGCGAGACGGACAGCTCCTCAGCGACCTCTTGCATCTGCATGAACCGGGTGGGCATTGCTTTAGTTTGCCATCGATTGCCTGCACGGGCGCGGACCGGTCGGCCGGGTACCGGAGACGACACCCGGCATGGCCAACCGGATAGCCTTCCTCTCGGACCGCCCGGGGTGTACTACGGGTGGCGACATCATCTGATCGCGCGGGGGTGGGCACCGTGATGGACGACCTGATCAGGATCTACCTGCCCGCGACCCTCCCCGACCTGACCACGTTGCGGGATCGCGGCGAGCTGCCGGCCGACGGCCAGGGCGGCGTGGCGCACGCGGTCACCGCGAGCCTGCGCGAGTGGTACACGGAGGGCGACGAAGAGGAGCTGGAGTACGTCGCGTTCACGCGGGCGGCGCAGGCCGCGCTCCGGCTGCTGCACCTGGCTCCGGCGGCACCCCGGCGCCGCGTGGTGATCTCCGCCGACGTGCCCCGGGCGAGCCTCGGCAGGATGGATCAAGAGCTGGGCTCCAGCGTGATCGGGCTGGCCGGCCCGGTGCCGCTCGGGGCGGTCGCCGCGATCCACGTCGACGACGTGCAGGCGGAGCCGGAGGTGGCGGCGGCCGCCAAGGTCGTCGAGGACGCGATGGCCGGGGACGTGGACGCCCAGTTCACCGTGGACGC
>DASXOA010000104.1:0-7856 GCA_036494675.1 Rugosimonospora sp. | reverse complement strand
CACCCCCCCCCCGCGACGGGGGGTAAACCCCACCACAACCCTGGGGGTTGGCGGGCTTACCGCCGGCCCCCGGGGCCGACAGAGTCAGGGGCATGACCTCGACGACCCTGACCCGTGTCAACACCAGCACCGGCAGCGACTTCTCGGCGTTGTCCCGAAGGATCGTCGCGGCCGGACTGCTCAAGCGCCGGCACCGGTACTATGCCGCGAAGTTTCTGCTCACCGACGCGGCGTTCGCCGGCGGGTGGGCGCTGTTCGCGTGGCTCGGCGACTCCTGGGCCCAACTGCTCGTCGCGGTGCTGCTCGCCGTCGCGTTCACCCAGGTGGCCTTCCTCGGCCACGACGCGGGGCACCGGCAGGTGTCCGGCAGCCGCAGGTTCAGCGAATTCCTCGGCCTGCTGCACGGCAATCTCGGGATCGGCCTGAGCTACGGCTGGTGGATGGACAAGCACACCCGCCACCATGCCAACCCCAACCATGAGGAGCGCGATCCCGACGTCGGCGCGGGCGCCATCGTGTGGACCGGGGAGCAGGCCCGCACCCGGCGGGGGCTCGGCGCGGCGATGGCCCGGCGGCAGGCGTACCTGTTCTTTCCGCTGCTGCTGCTCGAAGGGCTGAACCTGCACGTGTCCAGCGTCCGGTCGCTGCGCAGCGGGCCGGCGAGGCACCGCCGCGTGGAGGCTGTCCTGCTCGCCGCGCACCTGGTCGGGTATGCGACGGCCGTGCTGCTGGTCCTCTCACCGCTGCGGGCGCTGGCCTTCGTCGCCGTACAGCAGGGGCTTTTCGGGCTCTACATGGGCTGCGCGTTCGCACCGAACCACAAGGGCATGCCGGTGCTGACCGCGCGGGATCGGCTGGACTTCCTTCGCCGCCAGGTGCTCACCTCGCGCAACGTGCGCGGCACGGCGGCCGATGTGCTGCTCGGTGGACTCAACTACCAGATCGAGCACCACCTGTTCCCGAGCATGCCGCGCCCGAACCTGCGCCGGGCCCGGCCGCTGGTCCGCGACTACTGCGCGCGGCATGGCATCGAGTACCGGGAGGCCACCCTCATCGAGTCGTACCGGCAGGTTCTGCGGCACCTCGACGGGGTCGGCGCACCGCTGCGCTGAGCCGCCCGGGGACGGCGCCACCCCATACAGCGCCACCCGGACAGCGACGCGGCGCCGGTCCTGGAGGGCCGGCGCCGCGCGCTCACCGTCGATCTGGGGCCACCGCGGCCCCCGCGACTCACGATGCGACCAGCGCCTCGTCGAGCTGCGCCCGCATCTTGGACTTCGGGTGCGCACCCATCACCTGCGAGACCGGCTCACCGTTGCGGAACACGATCAGCGTGGGCATCGCCATGATGTTGTACTTGCGGGCCGTGTCCGGGTTGTTGTCCGCGTCCAGCTTGACGATGCGGACCCGACCCTCGTACTCGGTGGCCAGCTCGTCGAGTACCGGTGCGATCCGGTGGCACGGCCCGCACCACTCGGCCCAGAAGTCCACCAGTACCGGGATGTTGCTGCCGAGAACCTCGTCGGCGAAGGTGGCGTCGGTGACGCTCGCGGTCATTTTGATTCCTTTCAACTACTCACAGCCCTCTGTGGCACCCGGCCCGCGCTCAGCCGGCCTGCGTGATCGCGTCGGCCAGCTCCCCCCGCAGGCGGTCACGGACCGCCTGTAGCCGGTCGATGCAGCCGTCCAGTTCGGCGAGCTTGCGCCGGTACACGGCGATCGACGCGGGACACACCGAGCCGGAGTCGTGGCCGGCCCGCAGGCAGTCCACGAACGGCCGGGTCTCCTCCAGGGCGAATCCGATGTCCAGCAGCGAGCGGATCTCCCGTACCAACCGGAGGTCGCCCTCGTCGTAGTCGCGGTACCCGTTGGCGTTGCGCCGCGCCGCGAGCAGTCCGTGGGCCTCGTAGTAGCGCAGTGCCCTGGCGCTCGTGCCCGCCCGCTCGGCCAGCTCCCCGATCAGCATCCTCCAACGGTAAACCTTGACGCTGATGTCAGGGCCAGCGCCGGGCCGTAATGGTCGACACATCGGGCCGGATCGTCCTATCCGGCGCGGGACGGGCGAATTCGACGCCGACCGGGATTTGCACGGTCTACTTATGCCGAAAGTGGATGAACAGGCGTCCCCAATTCTGCGAATCCTTCTCCACCCGGTGGTACAGCGCCCGGATCTCCTTCTGATCCAGAAATCGCAGCACCCGCTTTTTCAGCTGCCCGGACCCCTTACCCGGAATGATCTCCACGAGCGGCGCTTTCTTCGCGATCGCCTCGTCGATGATGCCGCGCAGCGCCCGGTCGATGTCCTGGCCGCGGTTGAAGATGTCGTGGAGGTCCAGCTTCAGCTTCACCTCTCCGACGGTACGCGGTCAGTCGTCCGGAGCGCCTGCGGCCAGCACCTTGCCCAGCGCACGCGCGACGGTCTCGGCCTCCCGGACCGACAGGTTCGCGCTGAACCCGCGTTCGATGGCGGCGAGGTAACTCGGCCTCGCCTGGCGCAGCCGGCGCCGCCCCTCGGCCGTCACCACCGCGTACGCCGACCGGCCGTCGGCCGGGTTGGACTCCTTCGTCACGAGGCCGGCGTCGACCAACTCGTCGACCACCCGGCTGACCCTGCTGCGGCTGACCATCGCGACCTCGCCCAGGTCGCTCATTGTCAGCCGCCGCCTCGGCGCCCCGTCGAGTTCGGCCAACACGTCGTACCACGTCAACGGCAGCCCGTGAGACCGCTGCAGTTCCCGATCCAGGGCCGGCACGAGCGTCGCGTGCACCCGCAACAGCGCGGCCCACGCCGCGGTCGGATCCGTCACCCGGGCACGGTAGCACCGCCGCTACCCCAGTTGTGTGCGTCAGCACGCACCTGCCGCACCCCCCGGGTCGGTCGAAATCGCATCGGCGCAGCCCATTTCGATGAACCCGCGCACGTGAATTCTCACGTGAAATCACCTGTGCTTTCGCGCCAATTAAATACGTTACGCATATCGGCAGTTACCCTTCGCGTTGCCGAAATGTCGATTGATCACGTGCGGGTATCGAAGCTTGCGCCGCATCGGCGACGGGAGTCAGATATACGAATGGTGGCCGCAATCGCCCTGTCCGGCGTAAGGAAGGTGTACGCCGATGGGACGGTCGCCGTGGACGGCGTGGACCTCGACGTCGCCGAGGGCGAGTTCGTCACCCTGCTCGGTCCCACCGGCTGCGGCAAGACCACCATCCTGCGCATCGTCGCGGGCCTGGAGACGGCCACCTCGGGCGAGGTCTGGCTCGGCGGGCGCCCGGTCGACGAGGCGAGTGCCCGCAGCCGCCGGGTGTCCATGGTTTTCCAGGACTTCGCGCTGTACCCGCACCTCACCGCCGGGCAGAACATCGCCTTCCCGCTGCACACCGAACACGTCGACGACGCCACCATCGCCGCCCAGGTGGCCGAGGTCGCCCGGCTGGTCGGCGTGGAGGACCTGTTGCACCGCAAGCCGATCCAGCTCTCCGGCGGCCAGCGGCAGCGGGTGGCCATGGCCCGGGCCATCGTCCGGCGGCCGGCGGCCCTGCTGCTCGACGAGCCTCTGTCCAATGTGGATGCCGCGGTCCGGGCCGACCTGCGCGCCGAGATTTCCTCGATCACCAGGACTCTGGGCGTCGGCACGCTCTACGTGACGCACGATCAGACCGAGGCGATGACGATGGCCGATCGCATCGCGGTCATGCGCCGGGGTCGCATCGAGCAGGTCGGGCCGCCCAGTCAGGTGTACGGCGACCCGCAACGGCTGTTCGTCGCGGCGTTTCTCGGCATTCCCCGCACCAGCCTGCTGCAGGCGGCGGTCTACACCCGTACCGGCGAGGACGCGACCCTCGACCTGGGCGAGCAGGTGATCTCGACGCCCTGGTCCGATCCGCGCGCACCGGCCCTCGCCGCGTACCACACCGCCCGGATCACCGTCGGCTTGCGCCCGGACGCGCTGACCGCCGTGCCGCCGTCGACCCCCGGCGCGTTGCACGGCCGCGTCCGGCACGTCGAGCACCTGGGCAACGAGGCGATCGCGGTGGTGGACATCGGCGGAGTACCGACCGCCGCCGCGCTGAGCCAGTTGGAGCTGCCCGATACGCCGGGCCTGCTGGCCGAGACGGTCGCGGAGGAGCCGGTACAGTCGCACGGCGTGGAGGCCCTGCGCGGCACGTTCGCGCGGCTGCGGTCGCATCCGCACACCGAACCGTTGCCGGCCACCGCACGCACCCGGTACGGGTTCTATCCGGTCTACGAACGGGCCGAGCGCACGTCGAGCCCGCTGGGCGGCACGGTGTCGGTGCGGTACCCCCAGCCGATGCCGCCACCCCGGCCGGGCGAGGCGGTGTCGCTGGCCGTCGACCTGAACCAGGTCTTCCTCTTCGACCACGAGGGTGATCGCATCCGCCTGCCGGGCTGACCGGGGCGGCACCGTACGCAACCTCGACCCGAACCGGTTCGTTGGTGCATGCGAACTGCCGTACGCCCTGGTCGCCGAGGGAGGCCGATGGACACCGCCCAGGCCTCACCCGGCGGGAGCCCGTCCGGCGGGAACTCGTCCAGCGACCGGCGGCGGCTGCGCTCCACTCTGCGGCAGTTGCGGACGGACGCCCGGATGACGCAGGAACGGGTCGCGAGCGAGATGGACTGGTCGCTGTCCAAAGTGATCCGGATCGAGACCGGGGCGGTCATCGTCTCGGTCAACGACGTCAGGGGGCTCCTGCGGCTGTACGGCATCGCCGATACCGCCCGTAGCGCCCAGCTGATCGAGCTCGCCCGGCTGGCTCGCCTCAAGCCCTGGTGGTACGCCTATCGCGACCACTTCACCGCCGGCTTCCAGTCCTATCTCGATCTGGAGGCGGGAGCGTCCGCGTTGAAGCTCCACCAGGCCGGGTGCGTGCCCGGTCTGATGCAGACCGAGCGGTACGCCCGGGCGGTCAACCGGGCCACCGCACCGCAGCCGGTACCGCAGGACCAGCTGGACCTGGAGATCGACGTACGGATGCGACGCCAGCGCGGCGTGTTCGGGCAGGAGGAGCCGCCGGCGATCGTCGCGCTCCTCGACGAGGGGTGTCTGCGGCGGACCTGCGGCGATCGGCCGGCGCTGCGCGCCCAACTCGCGCATCTGGAGCAGATCGCCCGGCGGCCGAACGTGACCATCCAGGTCGTGCCGTTCACGGCGCCGGTGTCCGCGGCCACCTTCGGCACCTTCACCCTGCTGGAGTTCCGGTTCCCGGAGGACGGGCGCCCCGGGTACGGCAAGCTCCGGGACGGCCGGTCCGGGGGCGGCGAGCCCGGGAACGGCCGGTCCGGAGGCGGCCTGCCCGGGGACGGCGAGCCCGTGGACCCCGACGGTCCCGCCCTCTACGTCGAGGGCTACCAGAGCGTGCAGAGCATGCGCTCGGCGCATCCGGTCGTCGAGGCGTACGGCCGCCTGTTCGAGCGGGTGCGCTCGGCCGCGCTCGGCGAGCGGGAGTCGCTGGCGCTGATCGGCCGGGCCGCACGGGAGGCGTGACCCCGGCCCGGACAGCCGCGGCCGCCAGCGCCGCAACACGGACCGCCGAGGCGCACAGCGCCGCAACGCGGACCGCCGAAGCGCCGGAAGCGCCGCGGCCGGCCGTCAGCCGCGGGGGCGCAACTCGGACTCGCGTTCCTGGGCCCGCACGAGGGCGCGGCTGATCTGGCCGAAGCGCCGCGGGTCCTCGACCCACAGCAACTGGACGGTCATCCCCTGGTACCGCGCCCACAGCTCGTACGCCCGGCGCCGGCGCAGCAGCCCGTACCCGAGCAGGCTCAGCGGGACCGCCAGCACCGCGATCGCGCCGAGCCACCCGGCCGGGTCGAGGTAGGTGGCCGTGATGGCGATGCCCGCGACGACGGTGCCCGACGCGATGCCGGAGTCGACCGTCAGCGGATCGTGCGGGGCGCGCACCTGGCGGATTTCGCACAGCTCGTAGATCGGGTACCGCAGCCCGCACGCGACCAGCCACCGGTCGGTGACCTTGATCCCACCCTCGTCGTAGAAGACTGTCTCCGGACAGCGTTGTCGCTCTGGTACGCCAGCGCCACTGTGGGTAGGCTCCATGGAAGTGTCTCCTCTGGCTCTGAGACGGGCGATGGAGTGAGGTGTGAGCGGCATCCGGTGGCAGCCGGGTGCCGCTTAGTCGTGCCCGCGGCCTTGTCTTTGCCCGCGGCCTGTCGTTGCCCGCGACCGCGGCGGTCACGGTCGCGTCGTCACAATCAGTGGGGTCGCGAACACCGAAGAGTGATTGCCTTCATTGTGCGGCAGCTACCTGGACAAGGGAAGCGTGTATATCTGCCATATGTCAGTTCGACTGCACCCATTCAGCCAGCTGCCCCATTAGGACTCTCCGGATCGGACCCCGGACACCGCGCGTCTTCGCAGGTGGAGGCGGGTTTCATCCGCCCGCGTACCGGAGCGCGACGTGATCCTGGAAAGAATCAGATGAATACCGTTCACCCGTAACGGAGATACAAGACATTTCTCTTGTTTGGTCGAATTTCGCGCAGATCTCCTGCTCTGGGTTTCGGGGGCGGCATCTTCCCGCTAGCTTGAAGACGCCGACCGGCAGTCCAGTCGTCCATCCAAGGGCGATACCGGGCGGCACCGCCGAGTCGCAACACCTGCCCCACAAGGCAGGACGCGAGCCGGGGAACCAGGTTCGTTGGGGTGAATCCGCGAGAGCCTTCGCGGTAGGGCGATTCTTCCGGCCCGAATCCGTCAGCTAACCCGGTAGGCGGCGACGGGGACGGACGCACTTCGCGTCTCCGTCGAGGAAGAAGGGGTTGCCCTTGCGCACCGCGCGAAGCATGCTGCGGACCCTGCTTGTCGGGGTTGCCGTGGTCGGCATCGTGGCGCCGGCGTCCATCGCCAACGCCGAGCCGACCGCCGCGCAGATCCAGCAGCAGATCAACCAGTCCTCGGCGAGTCTGGAAAAGATCGTCGAGCAGTATGACAAGGTCACCGAACAGCTGACCGCGAGCCAAGCCGCAGAGGCCAAGCTGCAGCAGCAGTTGCAGCCGCTGCAGGCGAACCTGGACGCGGCGGCGGCGAAGGTCGACCGGTTGGCGGTCGCCGCCTACATGGGCGGCCCGGCGACTACGGCCGGTGCCCTGCTCCAGGCCGGCTCACCGGCGGCGTTCATCGACCAGCTCAACACCCTCGACCAGATCGGTCGGCACCAGCACGCCGAGATCAGCTCGTACCAGGCTGCCAAGTCCAAGTACGACGGACAGAAGCAGTTGCTGGACAGCAATCTCGCCGCGCAGCGGACCCAGCAGAGCGCACTCGGTGCGCAGCGGACGAAGATCAACGCTGACCTGAAGAACCTGTACGCGATGCGCACCAAGGCGTACGGGTCGGCCACCGAGACGGCGAGCAGGTCCACCGCCACGGCACCGTACGTGCCCGGCAAGGCCGGCATCGCGGTCAAGTTCGCCTACGCCGCGCTCGGTACGCCCTACGTCTACGCCGGCGCCAGCTCCAGCGGGTACGACTGCTCCGGTCTGACCATGGCCGCATGGAAGGCGGCCGGGGTGAGCCTGCCGCACAACGCCGCCGAGCAGTGGGGCGTCGTCAGCCACATCAGTCGCAGCCAACTGCAGCCCGGCGACCTCGTGTTCTATCTCAGCCTGGGGCACGTGGCCATCTACGTCGGCAACAACCAGGTCATCCACGCGCCCCAGCCCGGCGAGGACGTCAAGCTGGCCAGCGTGGACATGATGACCCCCTACGGGTACGGACGTCCGCACTAAGAAACGTTGCCGGGCCGGCTCGACCCCCCCACCTGCGCCGGCCCGCAACGTTGCCGTCCGCGCCCCCGACCTCCCCACGGGGGCG
>DASXOA010000103.1:0-19014 GCA_036494675.1 Rugosimonospora sp. | reverse complement strand
CGGGCTTTTGGTCGCAGGGCAGCCGGCGCCAGCCGTCGGTGGCGCTGTGGGAGTCGACGCGCCGTGGACAGCTGGTTGACTCGTTCGCCTCGCACGTGTACGGCTACACTCCCGACGGCGGTGGGCTCGGTGACATCAGCGTGCACACTCGACGCGACGACGCCCTCGACGGCAGTGCCGCGCGGATCGAGGCGGACCTCACCCTCGCCGGGCCGAAAGGAACCCGCACCGCGTCCCTGCTCGCCTACATCCCGGCTGCAGCGAGCGCGTTGCGGCCGGTGCCTGCTCTGCTCGGCCTGAACTTCGTGGGCAATCACGCGACGGCCACCGAACCGGACGTCTGCACTCCCACCTCCGGCGAGCGGATCGGCGCGGCCCACGGGCAACGCATCGCGCAGCACGGCGCACAGGCGCGCCGGTGGCCGTACTCGCTGATCGTGGGCCGAGGCTACGGCGTTGCCACGCTATGGTACGAGGAGATCGAGATCGATCTGCCCGGCTTCGCCTCAGCCGGGGTCCGGGGCCTGTTCGGCGAATGCGCGGACCGCGATGCGCAGGGCTGGGGCGCGATCGGGGCATGGGCCTGGGGCCTGTCACGGGCGCTGGACGCGCTGAGTCAACTTTCCGAGATCGACGGATCCTCGATCGTCGCCGTCGGACACTCGCGCCTGGGCAAGGCCGCGCTGTGGGCCGCCGCGCAGGACGAGCGCTTTGCCGGGGTGATCAGCAACGAGTCGGGCTGTGGGGGCGCCTCCCTCTTCCGGCACAAGGGCATCGAGGACATCGGCGTGATCACCTCGGTACGGCCGCACTGGTTCGCTCAACGGTTCGCAGACTACCGGTACGCGGAGGAACGGCTGCCCGTCGATCAGCACCAGCTCCTCGCGCTGCAGGCGCCGCGACCCACGCACGTGGCCAGCGCGAGCCGCGACGCCGGAGCCGATCCCCGCGGGGAGTTCCTGAGCACGCTGCACGCCAGCCCCGTCTTCGAGCTGTACGGTCACCGGGGCACGCTTGCCCGCGGAAGCGTCGCGCCGGGACACGATCTTCTGGCGGACACGGCGGTCGCCGTGGCCGTCCCCACGCCGGGGACCAGGATCGGCGGGCGGCTCTCCTATCATCTTCGCGATGGGGAGCACGACATGCTCGCCGAGGATTGGGTGCACATCCTCGACTTCGCCGACGACAACCTGCGGCCTCGTGCCTGACGCACCTGCGTCCGCATCGTGGGCGTCGCCTGGTGTTGCAGTGGTTGACCGGCCGCGAAGCGGCTCAGCTCGCCACAGCACGATCCCGCCGGCCCGGCGGCGCGACTCACCTGCACCGGCCGCCTCGTGCGGGGTCAGCGCCACATTGGGCAGGCCGCGTAGCGGATGTTCCTGCGGCAGCGGCTCTTCGTCGAACACGTCTAGCGCCGCATCGATGCGGCCACTGCGAAGCTCGGCCAGCAGGGCGGCGCTGTCCACCAGGGCGGCCCGGGCCGTGTTCACCAGCAGTGCGCCGTCTGGGAGCAGAGCCAGCTGCTGGGAACTGAGCAGGTGCAAGGTCTGTGGCAGCACCGGCGCGTGCAGCGAGACGACGCGGGAACTGCGCAGCAGGCTGTCTAAATCGGCCAGGGTGACGGCGAAGGCCTGCGCGTCCACATCGGACAGACAGGATCGGCGCAGCTGACCACGGCGCCGGGATTACTGATGCCTGACTATGGAATCAGTAACGCTCACCGGAAGGCGTCAACGGCGAGGGCTCTGACCGCATCCTCGTCAACCTCGACGCCGAGACCTGGCCCGGTCGGCACCGTCGCGACTCCGTCGACGACCTCGACGGTGGCGGAGCCGACGTAGGCGGACCGGACGAACTGTCGGCCGTTGAGGTCGACTGGGGTGTCGATGCCGAATGCGGCGAACAGGTGCAGGGATGCGGCGAAGCCGAGGTCGGTGTCGGTCAACCCGGACCCCATCAGTGTCAACCCGGCGTCCTCGGCGAGCTGGCACAGCCTCCGCGACAGGGTTAGGCCACCGGACCGCTGGACTTTTGCGATGACGATGTCCACCGCGTCGAGCCGGATGAAGGAGGCGAGATCGGTTGGATGGCGCAGGCTCTCGTCCAGTGCCACCGGTAACCGGACCTGGTCACGCAGCCGGCGCAGCCCCGCGATGTCGTTGGCTCGCAGCGGCTGCTCGAAGACGGACACCCCCAGGTCGGCCAGCTGCCGCGCCGCGCGCAGCGCCGTATCGACCGTGTACGCCTGGTTCGCGTCGACCCACAGCGGCGCTTCCGGCGCGGCGTCACGCACCGCGGCGACGATGGCCAGATCGGCGTCCAGCTCATGCAGGCCGATTTTCACCTTGAATGCCGAGTACCCCGCGTCGCGCCCCTCGGCGACGGCGTCGCGAGCCGCGGCGGCATCCCCTCCCGACACGACCCAGCCCAGCGTGATCCGTGAGCGTCGCCGCTGCCCCCACAGCACGCCCACCGGGACACCGGCGGCCCGACCCAGCAGGTCGTGCAACGCCATGTCCAGGGCCGACTTGGCTATCGGCGCGCCGATGGTGAACCCCGGGTTGATCGCCTTCTCGTATGCGGCGGCCGCGCCGTCGAGATCCCATGCCGGTCGGCCCACCAGCACAGGTGCCAGATAGCGTTCGACGGTGGACGCGATCGACTCCACCGTCTCGTAGGTCCAGGCCGGGGTCGGGGTCGCCTCGCCCCACCCGGCGACACCGCCCGCGCTGACCTTCACCAGCACTCGCCGGGTCGGTTGCCCAGCCGTCGTCACCACCCCGCCGGCGATGCCGAACGACCGCAGCGATGGCAGTTCGACGACGAACGTCTCCACCCGGTCGACGACCAGATTATCCAACATACTGCCCACAATCTCGGCTGTTAACGGAATGAATTCATGCCTACCGCTTGTTGGAGCTTCCCCAGTAAAACCGATCGCTGGCCTGTTGACAATGGACGGCATCGCTCACAGAATTCGTGACATGCAGGGATTCCAGGGAATGAATTCGTTCCCCGGGGCGGATTCGGACTCCTCGCTTCCGCCACGTACCGGCGACCCTCCACCGAGGGGAATACGTTTCCGCACCGTTGCGGCACGGCTGCGGCAGGCAATCAGCGACGGTCGGTGGCCCGTCGGCGGCCGGCTCCCGACCGAGTCGCAGCTCGCACGCACCCACGCGGTCGGGCTGAACACCGTCCGGCGGGCTGTCGATCTGCTCATCGACGAGGGCCTCGTGCGCCGCCGGCAGGGCTCCGGTACCTACGTCGTCGCCACGCCGGCCGGCAACGCCCACCCCCGGTTCATCGGGGTGCTCGTGCCCTCGACCACCCTCTACTACCCGAAACTCATCCAGGGCATCGAGCGAGTGACCAGCGCCGCCGGGGCCAGGCTCGTGCTCGCCTGCTCGGAGTACGACCCGGCGCGGGAGGTGGCCCAACTCGACCAGTTGCTCGACGCCGGGGCCGCCGGACTCATCCTGGTGCCCAACTTGCACTTGGTCGCGGACCCGGATGCCCACCTTGAGCGGCTACGCGAGATCCCCGTGCCCTACGTGCTCGCCGAACGCCGTCCGCTGGCCGCCCGGCCCGGCGAGACAACGTCCTACGTCGTGACCGACACCCTCGGGGGTGCCTACGCCGCGGTCCGCCACCTCGTCGGCCTCGGCCGGCGACGCATCGGGTACCTCGGCCGGTCTACCACCGCCACGGCGGCGGAGGTGTACGCCGGATTCCAGCAGGCCGTCACGGACTTCGGTCTGATCCCACCGCCGCAGACCGTGGCACGCCAACCCGACTGGCACGGCGCCGATCTGGCGCGCTACGCCGAACGCGCCGCGGCTGCCGGGCTCGACGCCGTCCTGTGCCTCGGCGACCGCGAAGGTACCGCGCTCCTGCCGCATCTGCGCCGGTCAGGCCGCAGGATTCCCGACGACGTGGCAGTCGTGGTCTACGACGACGAGGTCGCCGATCTTGCCGAGGTACCGCTGACCGCGGTGGCGCCACCCAAGACTGAGGTCGGGCGGCTCGCCGCCGAACTGCTATTACGCCGGATCGAACTAGGTCCGGCGGCGCCAGCCACCCAAATCGTCTGCCAGCCGAGGCTCGCCATCCGCTCCTCCTGCGGTGCCATCGCCGCCGCCGACACCTCACCACCCGCCCTGATGCCGGCCACATGAACCTCTCGCTCGCCTCAGCCGCTGACGAAAGGAGCCATATGCCCCACGAACCCCTGCGACTCGGCCTTGTCGGCGCCGGCACGATCGCCGAAAGGCACGTCGCTGCGGCGACCGCACTGCCAGACGTCACCATCACCGCGATCGCCGACACCGACCTGGGCGCCGCCAACCGACTCGCCTCCTCCTGCGGGGCAGCCACCTACCCCGACCACACCACGATGTTCGGCGTCGGCGGCCTGGACGCCGCCGTCATCGCCGTCCCTCACGCCCTGCACGCTCCGATCACCCGCGATGCGGCAGCCGCAGGCCTGCACATCCTCGTCGAGAAGCCGATCGCCACTACGATCGCGGACGCCACCGCGATGATCGACGAGTGCCGGACCGCCGGGGTGGTCCTCGCCGTCGGGCACGTCCTGCACTTCGTACCTGGCATGGTGGCCGCGCAGCGACTGTTGCGCTGCGGAGACCTGGGTACGCCGCTGGCTGCGGTCGACCGTCGAACAGCCTCCTACAGCTTCGGCTCGCGCCCGGGCTGGTTCTTCGACCCGGTCGCCGCGGGCGGTGGCGTCCTGCTCAACGTCGGCATCCACAGCATCGACAAACTACAGTGGCTGCTCAACGCACCGGCCGTCCGCGCCGCCGGCCGCACCGCGACCCGCGACGGTCTCAGCGTGGAGACCGAGGCACTCGCCCTGCTGGAGATGGCCGGCGGAATCCCCGCAACCGTGTCGTTGACCGGCACCGGGCTCCCGTTCACCGACGTCACCGAGATCGTGTGCACCAAGGGCGCGCTACGGCTGTCGCTCACCGACGGCGTCTGGGCGTACCCGAGCGACGGCCCGGGCAGGCAGCTGGCCGCAGCCGGCAGCGACGAGCTGCCGACCGCCTTCGCCGCACAGCTCGCCGACTTCGCCCGCGCCTGCCGCACCGGACAACCACCCGCTGTGGCCGGAGAGTATGGCCGATCCGTGCTCGCCACCGCCCTGGCGGTGTACGCCTCGGCGGATGGCGGCCAGTTCATCCATATCCCACGGGAAGAGTCCACGATATGAGCCGTCGCCTCGCCTTCAGCACCCTCGGCGTCCCCGGGGCCCCCCTCGACGACGTCATCGCCCTCGCCCGCGACACCGGTTATTCCGGCGTCGAACTGCGCTGCGCCGAAGGTGAGCCCCTGCGCCCCGACACCCCGACGCCGCGCGCACGCGCGATCGGACGCCTGTTCGCCGACGCCGGGATCAGCGTCGTCTGCGTCTGCTCGTACGTTCGCATCGCCCGCCCGGACGGCGACCCGGTCGCCGAGGCGATGCGCCATGTCGAGCTCGCCGAGGCGCTCGGCGCGCCGTTTGTGCGGATCTTCGGCGCCCTGGAAGGCCAGAGTGACGTGCAGGAGCGGGCCGTCGAACGCCTGGCCGTGCTCGCCAGTCAGCTCGACGGTACGGTCAGCGTCGTTATAGAAACCCACGACGCGCTGCTCACGGGCGCCGCTGTCGGGCACGTGCTCGCCCAGGTCGACTCACCCTGGGTCGGCGCATTGTGGGATGTCATCAACCCGTGGCGGGCCGGTGAAAAGCCCGTTGTCACCGCCGACGAACTGGCGCCGTGGCTGCGCCACGTCCAGATCAAGGACGCGGCCAGCACCACAGATCTTGCCCCCGTCCTGCCCGGCACCGGTGCGGTCCCCATCCGCGAGTCGCTTGCACAACTAGACAGGGTCGGCTACACCGGCTGGCTCTCGCTGGAGTGGGAGCGCAGGTGGTACCCCGATGCCGCGCCGCTGCGCGATGCCTTGACCGCGTTCCGCGCAATGCTGGATCCCGCGTGACACCGGCATCTCGACTCCCTCAGCGGCGCCAGCGTTCCACTGCCGGGGAGGCGGTGCGCATTCTGTCGGGCGCCCTGCACTACTTCCGTGTCCTGCCGCAGCAGTGGGAGCATCGTTTGGGCATGCTGCGGGCGATGGGGCTGAACACGGTCGAGACGTACGTGCCGTGGAACCTGCATGAACCGCGGCCGGGGGCGTACCTGTTCGACGGGCTGGCCGACGTGGAAGGGTTTCTGCGTGCGGCAGCCGCCGCCGGGCTGCGCGCGATTGTGCGACCGGGACCCTACATCTGTGCCGAGTGGGACAACGGTGGCCTGCCGTGGTGGCTGACCGGCCGACCAGGACAACGGATCCGTTGCGCCGAGCCGAGCTACCTGTCCGCGGTCGACGCGTGGTTCGATGTGTTGATCCCGCGCCTGATACCCCACCTGGCGACCCACGGCGGCAACGTGATCATGATGCAGGTGGAGAACGAGTACGGCTCCTACGGTTGCGACCGTGATTACCTGCGTCACCTGCGGGATGGCCTGCGCCGTCGCGGCGTCGACGTCCCGCTGGTCACATCGGATGGTGCGCAGGATGGCCTGCTGAGCGCCGGCACGGTCCCGGATGTGCGAGCGACAGTCAACTTCGGCAGCAAACCGGAGCAGGCGTTTGCCGCACTTGCCCGGTGCCGGCCGCAGGATGCGCCATTCTGCATGGAGTTCTGGTGCGGCTGGTACTCCTATTGGGGTGGCGAGCGGGTGACCCGTGCCGCCACGGACGCGGCGGACGTGCTCGAGCGGATCCTCGCGGCGGGCGCCGACGTGAACATCTACATGGCCCACGGCGGCACGAGTTTCGGCGCGTGGGCGGGGGCAAAGTGGGCGTCGCCGGACGTGGGGGAGCACCGGTCCGACATCACGTCCTACGACTACGACGCGCCCATCGCTGAAGATGGCTCGCCGACCCAGAAGTTCTGGGCGTTCCGCCGGATCCTCGAAAGCTATGCCGGCACGGACCTGCCCGAACCACCGCCTGCGGCACCGGCTCTAGCGCCGGCGCGGGTGCACATGCGCGAGTCACTGCCGCTCTCGCGCGTGCTGAGCGACGTAGGTGCGGTCTACGCGGCCATGCCGCCGACGTTCGAGGACCTCGGCCTTCACCATGGCCTCGTGCACTATCGCTCGGTGCTGTCAGGCCCGTGCCCGCCCGAGCCGCTGGTCCTCGACGGTCTGGCCGACCGCGCGCATGTCTGGGTCGACGGCCGGCGGGTGGCAACCTTGGATAGCGGTCACAACCGCGTCGAGGTGGCCGTGCCGGGCGAGCACGCAGGCCTGGACATCCTCGTCGAGTCGATGGGCCGGATCAACCTGGGCCCGCGGCTGGGGGAACGTAAGGGCATCGTTGTCGGCGTGCGCCGGGGCGAGCAGTTCATCCACGGCTGGACCGCGCGACCGATCCCGCTGACGATCGACGCGTTGCCCTGGGCCGGCATCGCCGCCAGGCCCGGGGTAGGCCCGGTGTACCACCGTGGGTACCTGGAGGTGGACCGGCCGGGCGACGCACATCTGGCCCTGCCGGGTTGGACCAAGGGGTACGTGTGGGTCAACGGGTTCTGCCTGGGTCGGTACTGGTCGGTCGGTCCGCAGCGTTCGCTCTACCTGCCCTGGCCACTGCTGCGCCCTGGCCGCAACGAACTGGTCATTCTGGAGCTGGACGAGGTCGCTCAGCCGGTTGTCGAAGTGCTTTCCACCACCAGTTTCGGCTGGGCCGAAACTGGCCAGATCGCGACCTCGACGTCAAGCCATGATGACCTATGGGCGACGTCATGCCCTTGACCAAACGGCTCCCGGCGCCGTAGCGTCTTTGATCACATTCAATTACGGCCATGACCGAATCTAACAAGAGCCTGGCGCGAGATGACGCTGGGTGAACTGGCAGACGGGAGCGCAGGGATGGGTGAGATGGAGGTGTCGCGCCGGGCCCTGTTGCGGGTTTTCGGCGGCGGTGCCGTGGCGGCCATGGGGGTCGCCGCCGCGGGCTGCGGGTCGGACTCCGGCCAGACGGTTCCGGCCAACCCGGACGATGTGTCCGGCAAGGTCACCATGTGGATCTACCCGATCGACGCCACTCACGAGAAGGACTGGTGGCCGGCCCAGATCGAGGCGTTCCGCAAGCAATACACCAAGGTCGACGTGACCGTGACAGTGCAGCCGTGGGCGGACCGGGACACCAAGCTGACCACCGCGATCGCCGGCGACACCGGCCCGGACGTGGTGTACCTGATTCCCGACCAGCTCCCGCAGTACGCGCAGAGCGGCTCGCTGGCCGACGTCTCCGACGTGATCGCCAGCGACAAGAGCGATTTCCGGCCCAACGCGCTGGATGCGATGACTTACAACGACACTTTGTACGGGGTGCCGATCCTCATGGGCGGCACCGGCACCCTGATCAATAAGAAGGTGATGGCGGCCGCCGGGATCACGCAGACCCCCGCCAGCTGGGATGACATGCTGGCCATCGCCCCAGCGTTGAAGGCCAAGGGCTACTACCTCACCGAGTACGAGGCCGACCCGGCGCAGACGCTCAACCTCACCTTCTACCCGCTTTTGTGGGAGGCCGGTGGCGAGGTGCTCAGCCCCGACGGCAAGTCAGCGGCGTTCAACTCACCGGCCGGGGTCGCCACGCTCAGCTACCTCAAGCAACTCGTCGACGGCGGGTACGTGCCCACGCAGCCGCTGACCAAGACTCCGCCGACCGAGTCGGATCCGGTCGCGCACGGCAAGGTGGCCGTGGTCACCGAGTTCGGGGTGTCCGACCTGTTCACCATGCCGGGGGTGAACCTCGCCGACTGGGAGGTGGTCGCCCCGTTGAAGAAGACCGTCGCGGTCGGCTACGGCGTGGTCGGTGGGCTGTCCGTGCTGGAAGGCGCGCAGAACAAGGTAGCCGCCAAGGCGTGGGTGAAGTGGCTGGCCTCCCCGGACCAACTCAAGGCGTTCGACAAAGACCGCAAGTACTTCTCACCGCGTGTCTCTGTCGGTGCGCTTTTCGCCGGCGACCCGCTGACCGGCGCGGCGGAGAAGTTCACCGATGACACCAAGTCCGGGGAGATCAACCCCAAGGCCCGCCAGGTGATGGACCTGATCAAACCGGAGATCCAGGCCACGCTGCTGGGCCACAAGTCAGTCACCGCGGCGCTGGACAGCGCGGCCAAGTCGGTCAACGACCTGCTAGCCCGCGGCTGAACCCGTGTCGGTACGGACCACCACCCCGCCCGCCCGGCCGTCGGCGCCGCGGCCGGCTCCGGTCGGCCGATGGGCCCGGCTGCGCCGCAGCGGGTCGGGCATCGCGCTGCTGTTCGTCGCGCCGTACCTCTTGCTGTTCCTGGTCTTCCGGATCGGCCCGACGATCGCCGGCATGCTGCTGTCGCTAGGCCAGTACCGCATCAACGGTGAGCTGGAATGGCGCGGGCTGGACAACTTCCAGCGGCTGTTGCAGGACACGCTGTTCTGGAACGCCTTGAAGGTAACCTGTGTCTACACCGCCATCGCGGTTCCGCTGACCGTGGCGGTGTCGCTTTGCATGGCGCAACTGTGCGTCCGGTCGATCCGGGGCATCGCGGTGTACCGAGTGCTGTACTTCCTGCCGGTGGTCACCAGCCTGGTCACCACCAGCGTGATCTGGCTGTGGCTGTACTCCTCGGATGGGCCGCTGAACTGGCTGTTCGGCAAGATAGGCGTGGGACCGGTGCCGTGGCTGAGCTCGGGGGCGATGGTGCTACCGTCGCTGTCGCTGCTCAGCGTGTGGACCCGATTCGGCTACGACATGCTGATCCTGCTCGCCGGGCTGCTCGCCATCCCCGCCGAGTACGCCGAGGCGGCCGTGGTGGACGGTGCTTCGGCGTGGCAAAGGTTCTGGCGTATCACGCTGCCGCAGCTCAAACCGGCGCTGTTCCTCGTTGTGGTACTGGAGATCATCCAGTCGTTCCAAGTGTTCGACGTCATCTACGTGATGACCGCTGGTGGTCCCGAGCGCTCCAGCTACTCGCTCGTCTACATGGTGTACGACGAAGGCTTCCACTACTTCGACTTCGGCTACGCCTCGGCGGCGGGCGTGGTCCTGTTCGCGATCACGCTGGTGGTCTCGCTCATCCAGCGGTGGCTGTTTCGGGAGGAGTCATGACCGGAGCATCGGTGGCCAGGCCCCGGCGGAGGCGGCGCCGGCTGTGGGTTCACGCACCGCTAGCGCTGGTCGCGGTGGTCACGATCTTCCCATTCTTCGTCATGGCCGTGCTGTCCCTGCAGAAGGGGCGCGCGCTGTCGCTGCCGGGCTCGCTGTTTCCCACCCACATCAACTTCGGCGCGTACCGCGACGCGTTCGCCTCCGGTGACATGCCGCGCTGGCTGGTCAACACTGCCATCTACTCGGTCACCTCAGTGGTTCTGGTGCTGCTGCTCGCATCGATCGCCGCCTACGCGTTCGCGAAGAAGCGATTCTACGGCCGCACCGTGCTGTTCTGGGGGTGCCTCGCGATGCTGATGGTGCCCTACCACTTGACCCTGATCCCGCAGTTCATCCTCGTGCGCAACCTGGGACTGCTCAACACGCTCCCCGGCCTCATCGTGCCGACGCTGGCCAACGCGCAGGCACTGTTCCTCATGCGCCAGTTCATCCGGGCCATCCCTGACGAGCTGATCGAGGCCGCCCGCATCGACGGAGCCGGCGAGCTGCGGGTGTTGATGCGCATCGTGCTGCCGCAGTGCAAGCCGATCATCGCCACCCTGGGCGTGTTCGTCTTTCTCTGGCACTGGAATGACTTCCTCTGGCCTCTGGTGGCGATGCAGTCACCCGACCATTACACGCTCACGGTCGGGCTGGCCAGCCTGCAAGCCCAGCAGACATCCCTGGCGGTCACCATGGCGGCTGCCGTCATCACGTTCCTGCCCATCCTCGTGATCTATCTGGCGCTGCAGCGCTACTTCGTGCGCGGCGTCACCATGACCGGACTCAAGTAAGTCACTACCTCACGTTCCCGGAGGAAGTCATGCACATCACCAGACGCCAGTTCGGTGTGGCCACCGCGTTGGCGCTGTCCGGGCTCGCCGCAGCCCCAGCCCGCGTCGGATGGGCCTCCGATGACACGCAGCCGGTCGCCGACCTCGGCGAGCCGGTCCACAAGACCCAGGATACGGGCTCGGCCCTCGGCCCCGGACCAGACGGCCAACCGCAGGCGTACTTCTTTGTCTCGGGCAACACGACAAGCACCGGCGAGTTCGCTGTCGTCGACCTGCGCAGCCAGCGGACCATCTTGGACATCCGGGTCCCGTCCGGTTCCGGCATCGCCCGTGCCATGGCCGTATCACCCGTGGACGGCACCGTCTACTTCGGCACCTCTGACACCGGCGACCTGTACAACTACCGCCCCGGTGACTCGCAGGTGACATCGCTCGGGGTACCCGTGCCCGGCCAGGTGTTCTGGGGGCTGTCCATCGGCAGTGACGGCCTCGTGTGGGGCGGCACCTACCCCGGCGGCCTGGTGTTCTCCTACGATCCGGCGACCGGGCAGGTGCACAACTACGGCCAGGCGATCGCGGGCGAGACCTACATCGAGGCGCTCGAGCAGGTCGGTGGCCGCATCTACGTGGGCTCCTCGCCGAACGCGAAGCTGGCCAGCCTCGACCCGGCGACTGGCACCTTCACCCAGATCGACCTTCCGGCGGACCACGCGTCCACCGACATCTACAAATTGAACCTGCGCGGCACACTGCTGTTCGTCTCCACCGACCGCACATACATCCTCGACACCACGACCGGCACCTGGGGCGACCAACTACCCGGCACCGGTCGTGGCGTTTCACCGGTCGACCCGGCGACCGGCAACACCATCTACTACAAGACGTCCGCTGGCCCGGTGGCCACCTACAACCTGGACACCCACGCCGTCCAGACGCTGAGCTGGGCGCCGAACGCCGCGCCGGAGTCGTGGGGGTGGATCGACCTGGCCGACCCGAACCTGCCCGGCCCGTCCGTCGCGTTCACCTACTACACCAACGGCCGGACCTACGCCTACAACCCGGCCACCGCTCACACCTACTATCTCCAGCCCACGTTGATGGGCTCGGGTGACCAGCTCACCGTGATCGGCTCCGGTCCGGACGGCAACATCTACTGCGGCGCGTACCTGACACCGCCGGGCATGGGCCGCTGGGACCCCGACAAGAAGGCCTTCGAGCTGCTGGCCGACTCCGGACAGGTGGAAGGCTACGGCAGCTTCCACGGTGACCTCGTCTACGGCCGGTACCCGCAGGGCGCCCTGTACCGTTACGACCTGGATAAGCCGTGGCAACAGGGCACCAATCCCGCACCACCGGTGACGATCGGCAACGAGCAGAACCGGCCGCAGTCCTTTGTCGACATCGGCGACCAGCTCGCGGTGAGCTCGGTACCGGAGACCGGGCGCCACGGTGGCGCCATCACCCTGTGGAACCCGGACACCAACGCGTTCTCGGTGTACCGCAACGTTGTGACCAACCAGACGCCGGTCTCGCTGGTGTACCGCGACGGGCTGATCTACGGCGGCACCTCCATCAACGGCGGCTACGGCATCGACCCGATCACGCCCGAGGCGAATCTCTTCGTCTGGGACCCGGTCTCGCACCAGACGCTGTTCACCGCGGCGCCGGTGTCCGGTGCCACGACCGTCGCTGGCCTTGCCTTCGACGCCGACGGCCTGCTGTGGGGGCTGGCCGGCAGCACCCTGTTCGTGTTCAATCCGGCCAACCGCAAGGTGATCCACAAGGTCACGCTGTTCGACGACACCGACGGCAGCCGTTACGGCAACGACCATGTCCTGCTCTTCGAGAGCGGTCAGTTGTACGGCGTGACCGCCAACCGGCTGTTCCGCTACGACCACGGCAACGACAAGGTGACGGTGCTCTACGACGGCGTGGCCACCAAACTCGGGGCCCGATGCCTCGCCACGGACCGCTACGGCGCGCTGTACTTCAACGCCGCCAGCTCCCACCTGTACCGCTACACGCCCAGTGAGCAGGAGGGATGACGAGAACGCCGTAACCCGCTGGAACGGCTCCACCGCCAGCGGAGCCGTTCCGGTTGTGTTTCAGTGCAACGCGCCGACGATGCGGTCGTCTTCCAGCCTGCTCGGTCTGATCGTCGACCAGGTTGACGATGTCGCCGCCGGCCGACGCTACCCTGGCAACGGTCTGCCGGGTATCCACGAGTTCATCAACGATCGGCTCGCGGCCGCCAGCGGCCGAGGGCGAGGCGTTGCGGTCAAGCGGTGGGGCGTCTACACCTCAGAGCAGGAGGCGGTACAGGGTCAGCGGGCGCCCGGACGCGCCCAGGGTCAGGTTGCCGATGCGTTCGGCAAGCCCGGCCAGCTCCAGTCGGTGCAGCATTCGCCGCGCGGTGCGCTGCTGCACCCCGAGCCGCTCGGCGACCTCCTTGGTCGTCAGCGGGTTGGCTCCGGCGGCCGCGTGCGCCGCGCGCAGCCGCTGCAGGGTGGGTACCGACAGCCCGACCCGCTGGGCGATGACCGACAGGTTGGCCGGTTTCGCCGGGGAGGCGCCGGCGTTCTCTAACACCATGTCGGTGTCGCCGCGCAGCGACAGCACCGCGGCGACGGGCCCGATGCGCCTGGCCCGGGCAAGCGCCCGCCGGGCCAGGCTCTCCGCCTCGGCGGCGTTGCGGCCCAGCCCGAAGCCGATGTGTACCTGTTCGTGGCGGCCGGCCAGCCGGGCGAGCATGGGCAGCGCGGTGAACCCGCTGCTGGCCTCGTACAGCGGGCCCCGGGTGGTGACCAGCAGGTGGGTACCGCCGGTGTAGCGGGCCAGGCTGCCGCCCAGCGCCGCCGCCTCCTTGAGCAGGCCCTCGTCTCCGCCGTCCAGCTCGACCAGGCCGAGCGCGATCTGCGCGTCCTCCTGCAGCTGGCTGTCGGCCTGCAGCATCAGCTGCCGCAGCGCGATCCGTACCGAGTGCGTCGAGGGCACCAGTCGCAGCGCGGGCATCTCGCCGCGCAGGATCTCGTAGGCGGAGCTGAGGCAGGTGATCGCCGCGGCCGTGCCGTCCACGCCCCGGCGGGCTCGGCGGTGGAAGGCGATCACGTCGGCGGAGTCCAGCCCTGCCCGGTACGGCAGGGTGCGCACCCGGTCCGTAGAGATCCCGGCGCCGGCCAGGGTGGCGGTGACGTCGGCTGAGGCGAGGGTGTCCACCGAGACCCGGGCGACGTCGTGTCCGTCGCGCAGCAGCGCCACGGCCGCCTGCAGCAGCGTGTCGCCGCTGTAGTCGGCGAAGGTGGCCGGTCGGCTCAGCGTCCTGGCCTCCCGAGCGAGTGTGTACGGCACGACCCCGGTGAACAGCCAGGCCTCGACGCGGGCGGCATGCGCCTCGACGAGCGCCGGCGCCTGGGACTCGTGGTCGTAGTCGAAGCGCCAGGCGGTCACACCCGGCTGCTGCTCGCAGACGGCGGCCACCTCGTCCACGAGGTCGTGGGGGCCGACCACCCCGATCTTGATGTCCACGATCACCTCCCGTCTCGCTTGCTGACCCGCTCCGACCAGATTACGGTCAGGTCCGGTATTAGGTGAACTGGGGAGTGTGCATGTCCCATCCGAGCCAGACCCCGCAACCCGTCCAGGAACCGTTCCCGAGCCTGTTGAACGCCGGCGGTCGCACCCTCGGCGAGGAGGAGATCGAGGGCGTCACCCGGGTCATCCGCTCCGGCATGCTCAACGCCGTCTGGGGAACCGAGGTCCGCGCGCTGGAGCAGGAGATGGCACGGCTGCACGGTGTCCGGTACGCGGTGGCGGTCAGCTCCGGCACCGCCGCGCTGCACGTGGCCCTGGCCGCGGTGGCGCCTGAGCCGGGCGACGAGATCATCACCTCGCCGATCAGCGACTTCGGCACCATCGCTCCGATCCTCGCGCAGAATGCGGTGCCGGCGTTCGCCGACGTCGATGCACGCACCGGCAACCTCGACCCGGACCGGGTGGCCGAGCTGATCGGTCCCCGCACCCGGGCGATCCTGCCGGTGCACCTGTTCGGCGCGGCGGCACCCGTGGCGCGGCTGCGCGCCGTCGCCGACCGGCACGGCATCCCGGTCATCGAGGACTGCGCCCAGGCCTGGCTGGCCCACTACCCGGACGGCCAGCTGGTCGGCACCGGCGGCGCGATCGGCTGTTTCAGTCTCCAGCAGTGGAAGCACATCACGTGCGGCGATGGAGGTCTGGCCATCACCGATTCCCCTAAGCTGGCCCGGCGGATGCGGCTGTTCTCGGACAAGGGGTGGCCACGGGACACCGGCCGGCACCATGTCAGCTTCGGATTGAACTACCGGATGACCGAGCTGTGCGGCGCCGTGGCCCGGGCCCAGCTCGCCAAGCTGCCGGCGGTCCTGGCGGCGCGGCGCTCCGCCGCGGCCCGGCTGCTCTCCGCGGTCGGCGAGCTGCCCGGCGTGCACCTGCCGCTGGACGTCGAGGCGCACGCGTGGTGGCTGCTGCCGCTGGTGCTGAAATCGCCGCGGACGGCCGCGCCGTTCGCCGCCGCCCTGGCCAGGGCGGGGATACCGGCGCGGGCCGGGTACCTTGCCGAACCGCTGCACTGCGCACCGGCGCTGACCGGTGCCCCGGTCTACGGCCAGTCACGGTACCCGCTGCGGTCGCGGTACGGGCCGGGGTTGTGCCCGGTGGCCGAGGAGCTGATCGCGAGCAGGCTCGTGGTGGTCGACTGGAACGAGCGCTACACCGACCCGCAGGTGGACACCATCGCGGCGGCGATCGTGGACGCCCACCGGGACACTTCGTGAGCGCGGCTCGAGTCGATCTGTGGCGGAGGCGAGCACACGCCGACCGGGAGACCGCATGACCCTGGTGAGCGAAAGCGGCATCGACCCGGAGGCCGCCCGGCTGCGCGACCGGCTGCGCTGGCGCCTGGTCGCCGCGGCCGCGACCCCGCTGGCCGGCGACCGTACCCTCGACCCGACAGTGCTGCACCGGTACCTGAGCGGGCTGGTGGCCGACCGGGCCGGCGGGCTCGCAGTGCTGGCGCACACCGGACGGGGGCCGTTTCTGGACCGGCCGACGAGGGAGACGGTCATCGCCGCCGCGGTCGGCACCGGGCTGCCGGTCATCGTAGGGGCGGCCGGTCCCGAGGACGCCGAGACCGCGGCTCGGCTGGGCGCGGATGGCCTGCTGGTCTTCGCGCCGCCGCCCGGCGAGGGCGGTCGGAGCGATCCGCTCGCCGCGCACGACGCGATCTGGCGTGCGGGCGGTCTGCCGATGATCGCTTTCGACCTCTACACCAACCCGTACCCGGCCGCGCTGCTGCCCGATCTGCTGGCGCATCCCGGGATCGCCGGGCTCAAGGTGGCCCGGCTGGACGACGCGATCGCCTGCCAGGCCGGGATCGCCGCGTGCACCGCCGCCGGCCGGCTGGCCATCACCGGTGAGGACCGGATGTTCGGCGCCTCCCTGCTGTGGGGCGCGCAGGCGGCACTGGTGGGGATCGCGGCCGCCGCGGTACCGGCCACCGCCGCGGTGCTGCAGGCCTTCGCTCAGGGCCGATACCCGGAGTTTGTGGCCGGCTCCGCCCGGCTGGACCGGTTCGCCGCGGCGACCTTCGCGCAGCCGGTCGACGGGTACGTGCAGCGGATGCTGTGGATCGCCGAGGCGGAGGGCCGCATCCCGGCCGACTTCGCCACCGACCATTTCGGGCCTGGGCTGCCGGACGACGAGCGCGAGCGCACACTGCGTGCCCTGACGGAGGTGACCGGCCGATGAGCCAGCGGACGCGACCGGCCGTGGCGGATCCGCCCACGGGGGACACGGCGGGGCCGTTGGCGGCCGGCACGAGTTTCGAGGCGCTGCGGGCACACGCCATGCTGCCCATCGCCCTGGACATCGACGTGCTCGCCGGGGCCTACCCTGACCGGCCCGAGCCGACCCGCGGGGTCCACGCCGACGGGGTGGCCACCGCCGCCGTGGCCGGCCTGCGGGCGGCACTGTCGGACGCACGCGCGGGCAACGACGAGGTGCTCGCGATGGCCGACCCGAGCGTGCTGCCGGTCGCCGCGGTGGACCTGCGCGACCCGATCGGCGCGCTGGCCGAGCTGGACCGGGTGGCCGGTCTCGGCGTGTGCGCGGTCCGGCTGTTCCCCGGCGAGCAGGGGGTCGAGCCCGACTTCCCGTCCGTGCGCCACATCGCGCGGCACGCCACCCGGCTGGGTCTGGTCATCCTGTCCGGCGGCGACGTGCGGCGGTTCTGGCGCCCGTACGCGGGACTTGGTGCCCGGGTGGTCTTCCTCGACACGCACTTCTACCATCTGGGCGACTTCCTGCTGGTGGCGCAGGACGAGCCGGGCTTCCACACCTCGACCCGGCTGCTCAACTCGCCCGACGGGCTGGAGACGGTGGCGGCGTCGGTCGGCGCGCACCGCTTGCTGTTCGGCTCCGGTACCCCTTTCGACGAGGTCGCCGTGCCCCGGCTGCGGCTGGCACGCAGCGGCCTGTCCGCGGACCAGATCGCGGGCGTCGCGGGCGGCCACGCCCGCGCCCTGCTGCAGCAGGCCGCGGCGGAGAGCGGGGGGCCAGCGTGATCGTCGACGTGCACGCGCACTGGGGACCATGGTTCTTCACCGGCCAGGGGTCCGGTATCGCGGCGAACCTCGCCGTGATGGACCGGTACGGCATCGACCGGGCGATCGTCTCCGCCAGCGCGGCGGTGCAGTACGACGCGCCCGCCGGCAACCACGCGCTGGCCGCGGCTCTGTCGAGCACCGACCGGCTGTACGGCTACGTCACGGTCAACCCGCGGCGGCTGCCGGCCGCCGAGCGGGACCTGCGCGAGCTACTGCCCACCGGCCGGTTCGTCGGCGCGAAGCTGCACACCGAGTACACCGGCTCGCCGATCGCCTCGCCGCAGGTGCGCGATGCGCTGGCCATGGTCGCCGACTTCGGGGTACCGGCGCTGGTGCACACCTGGGGCGCGTCGGTGCTCGACCTGGCCGGGCTCTGCGGGGACCTGCCCGGCCTGCGGGCGGTGGCCGGGCACATGGGTGCGGCCGGCTGGCGCCATGCCATCGAGGCGGCGCACGCCTGCGACCGGCTCTACCTGGAGCCCTGCTACTCGCACGCGCCGGCCGGCCGGCTGGCCGAGGTGGTCGCCGCGGTGAACGACCGGCAGCTGCTGTTCGGTACCGACGCCACGCTCATCGATCCGGCCTGCGCGCTCGGCTCGCTGGTCGGCGCCGGCGTGAGCGGCCGGACCGCGGAGCGCATCGCCTGGCGCAACGCGGTGGAGTTATTCGACCTCTCGGAGCACTCCGTCTCCGCTTGACGACAACCAGAACGTTCTAACGGGTTTCGGCTCGGCCCGCAGACCCTTCCGTCGAAGAAAAAGCCGCGCGAGGGCAGATATCGGTCCGGACCATCAGTTATCCCGCTCGGAGGCGAGCGGTGGTCGGCCAGGCCCTTGGCCGGTGACCCCGCCACCAACCCGGAAGGAAGACGACAGCGGCGGTACTTCACCGAAGGCGTGTACGACCCGGGTACCGGCCGGGTCGTCCACGACCAGCAGATATTCCCGGAGCTCGACATCCGGTCCACCGACCGGCTCGACGCCTCGACGCGTCATCAGATTCCTTCCGTGGATACTCCGGCCTTCAGGCCGGGGAGGAAACGGAACTCCTGCGGAGCAGGGCAGGAATAGCCGATCCGCCTAAACGGCGGATCGGTGTTTACCCGCGCGCCTCTGCAGGGTTCATGAACAAGCCTGCTAGTTTGTGAGCCGTGGCCGGGACTGTGAAGCGGGCGTTTAAATACCGCTTCTACCCAACTCGTGTTTCGAGCTTATGCGGCGGCTGCGGCGCAGGCCAGGGCGTAGTCGCGCAATAGATCAGGGTCGGTGTGACCTGGGCGAACCGTCGAAAATCTCGCGGCGATGAGTGTCTTGCGGAGCTTGGTGAGCATGTCTTCGAACGATGGTTCGGTCTTGGTGTCGTACCAGGGTTGTTCGTGG
>DASXOA010000102.1:0-5681 GCA_036494675.1 Rugosimonospora sp. | reverse complement strand
CGCCGGATGCCGGGTGGGAGAGAACGGCGGCGATGCCGCGGGCCTGCCCCGCAGTTCGCTCGGCGGGCAGCCGAACGCGGCCCGCATGCCGTCATTGAACTGGCGCACGCTGGAGTATCCGGCGGCGAACGCGACCTCGGTCAGCGGCAGCGCGCTGGACTCCACCAGCAGCCGGGCCACCTGCGCACGGCGGCTGATGGCCAGCGTCTGCGGGCCGACGCCGACCTCCGCCACCAGCAGCCGGTGCAGGTGGCGCTCGCTGACCGCCAGCCGGCGGGACAGACCGGTCACGCCCACCTGATCGACCGTTCCGCTGGCGATCAGCCGCAGCGCCCGGGCCGCCAGGTCGCCCCGCGCGTTCCATTCCGGCGATGACGGCTCCACGTCGGGCCGGCACCGCCGGCAGGCGCGGAAACCCGCCGTCTCGGCAGCCGCCGAGAGTCGAAAGAAGCGGACGTTCTCGGGTCGAGGGGTACGAGACGGACAACTGGGCCGGCAGTAGATACCTGTTGAGGTCACCGCCACCACGAACCGGCCATCAAACCGCTGGTCGCGGCTTGCCATGGCCCGGTAGGACGTCTCGAAGTCGTACACCGCAACATTCTGCGCCAGGCGGGGGCCGGCCGGCTGGCGGTGATCGGACCAGGCGGTCCGCGGGTATAGGCTCATCAACCGTGGATGTGAACGATGTGCTGGTGGAGACGTTCGACAGGCTTCCGGATCTGGTCCGGTCCGCGGTCGACGGGCTGACCCCGGAGCACCTGCTGTGGTCGCCGGCCCCCGGTAGCAACACCATCGCCTGGCTCGTCTGGCACCTGACCCGGGTGCAGGACGACCACGTCGCCGACATCCAGGACCAGGACCAGGTGTGGGTTTCCGGCGACTGGGCCGGCCGCTTCGGGCTGGACCCGGACCCGTCCAACACGGGCTACGGCCACTCGCCGGAGGATGTCGCCGCCGTACGGCCGGAGAGCGCCCAGGCGCTCATCGACTACTACGACGCGGTCGCCGCCCGGACGCGGGAGATGCTGCGGGGCCTGACCCCGCGGGACCTCGACCGGGTCGTCGACGAATCGTGGCAACCGCCGGTGACCCTGGGCGTCCGCCTGGTGAGCATCGCCAACGACGACCTTCAGCACGTGGGTCAGGCCGCGTACCTGCGCGGGCTCCAGAGCCACGCCTGAGTCCCATTCGCATTCGGGTGTTTCCGGCCCGGTGAGCGGCCGCGCGGCGGGTGAGCGGGCGGTTCAGGCGGGCGCCGGGCGCGCGTGGTCGGTGGCGAGCTTCACCGCGAGGGCGCCGAGCACGGTACCCATCGCGTAGCGCTGGACGCGCAGCCAGACCGGCCGCCTGGCCAGGAACACCGCGATGGTACCGGCGGCCAGCACGATCCCGAGGTTCACGGCCAGGCTGACCACGATCTGCACACCGCCGAGTACGAAACCCTGCAGGACGAGGTGCCCCTGTGCCGGGTGCTCGAACTGCGGGATGAGCGACAGGTACATCACGGCGGCCTTGGGGTTCAACAGGTTCGTCATCAGACCCATGGTGAACAGCCGCCGGGGTGAGTCCGGCGCGACCTGCCGGGGCTCGAACACCGAGATGCCGCCGGGGCGCAGCGCCTTGAAAGCGAGCCAACCGAGGTACCCGGCGCCGGCGAGCTTGACCGCGAGATACACCTCGGGTACGGCGACGAAGAGCACCGACAGGCCGAGGTTCGTGGCCGTCAGGTACGCCAGGAAACCGACCGCCACGCCGCCGAGCGACATGACGCCGGCCCGGCGCCCCTGGGTGATGCTGCGCGACACCAGATACATCATGTTCGGGCCGGGCGTCAGGACCATGCCCAGCGCGACCGCGCAGACGCCGAGGACCGAGGAGATCGTTACCACACCAGACAGCCTGTCGCGCCGTGCGGCCGTCCCCAAGGGCCAATTCGGCGGACCTGGCTCGGCCCGGGTGGACGTCGGGTGGCTCGCCTTGTCCTTTGTGGACAGACGATCGAGCCGGAGGCGGACCGCGCATCCGGAATCGTGGTGGTCGGCGACCCGGTGCCGTGGCACGATGGCTCGACATGGCCGGGGAGGCGGGTTGGTGACACTGCGGGTGAGCGTGCTGCGCCGTGCCCGGATCGCGGTCTCGCTGCTGTTCCTGTTGTACGGCACGATCCTGGGTACCTGGACCGCCCGGATACCCGCCGTCAAGCACCGGCTCGCGCTGACCGACGGCCAGCTCAGCCTGGCCCTGCTCGCCTTCGCCGCCGGCGCCATCATCGGCATGCAGGCCTCCGGCCGGCTGGTCGACAGGTACGGCAGCACGGCCGTGATGATCCCGGCGGTGCTCGCCGACGGCGTCCTGCTGGTCGGGCCGGCTCTCGCACCCGGCCTGCCCGCCCTCGCCGCCGCCCTGCTCGCCTTCGGCGTGGTGCACGGCATCCTCAACGTGGCGATGAACGTCAACGCGGTCGAGGTGCAGCGCGTCCGGCAGCGGCCGATGATCTCCTCGTGCCACGCGGTGTACAGCATCGGTGGCTTCGCCGGCGCGGGCATCGGTGGGCTGTTCGCGTCGGCGGCGCTGGGCGCGACGCCCACGTTCCTCACGGTCACGGTGCTGGTGGCGGCGACCTCGATCTGGGCGGCCCGGTGGGCACTGCCGCGAGATGCGGCCGCCGATTCCGCGCTGGCCGACCCGGTGACGGCCGACCCGGTGACGGCCGAACCCGAGGCGGCCGACCCCGTGAACGCCGGCCGCGCGACCGCCGAGCCCAAGATGGCCGCCGGGGGAGCCATGCGCGGCGTGCTCTTCCTCGGGCTGCTGGTGTTCTGCTGCCTGGTCGGCGAGGGCGCCGCCGCCGACTGGGGAAGCGTGTACCTGCGCGACAGCCTCGGCACCGGCGCCGGCCTCGCGGCCTCCGCGTACGCCGCGTTCTCCATCGCGATGATGGCCGGCCGGCTGGTCGGCGACCGGCTCGCCGCGAGGCTGGGTCCCGTGGTGCTGGTCCAGGCGTGCGGGGTGCTGGCCTCGGTCGGGCTGGCGGCCGGGCTGGCGGTCAACCGTCCGCTCGCGGGCGTCGCCGGGTTCGGACTGCTCGGCGCGGGACTGTCCTGCATCGCCCCGCAGGTGTTCTCCACCGCCGGCAACCGCAACCCGACCCATGCCGGTCAGGCCATCGCCCGGGTGGCGGGGCTCGGCTTCCTCGGGTTCGTGGTCGGTCCGGTGGTGATCGGCGGTACGGCGCAGGTGGTCGGCCTGCCCGTCGCGCTGGGGATCCCCGCCGTACTGGCGCTGGCGGTTGCCGCCGCGGCTCCGGCGCTGCGGCCACGGCCGAGCTGAGAGGCTCCCGGTGGGGCCGCCACCGGCGGCGGGTACGTGCTGGCACCCCTGTCCAACGGACGGGTCCACACGATCGTGCGTCGCGGCGGCCCTGCGTAGCGTGAGGAACACGCCCGGCCGGTCCCGGGCGACACCGACCCGCGGGAGGCCACCGATGCGCCAGCAGTGGACGTGGACGCGCTACCTGTTCCTCGGCGGAGTGAGCGGGCTGGGAGCCTGGGTCGGGCTGCTGCTGTACCTGTTCTCGCTGGGTAGCGCCCCGATCTTCGCGGCCGGCGTGCCGCTGCTGCTGTTCGTCGCCGTACCGGCGTTGCACGGGCTGGCCAACGTCGAGCGGGCCCGGGCCGGGCACCTGCTGGGTACGCCGATTCCCAGGCCGTACGGGCCGGCCCGGCGCGGGCTGCTGACCCGGTACGCCGACATGCTGTCCGACCCCGCGAACTGGCGGGACGTGGCCTGGCTGTGCGCGCACACCGTCTACGGGCCGGCGGCGGCGCTGCTGTCGGCGGCGCTGTGGAGCAGCGCGGCGTTCGGCATCACCATGCCGTTGTGGTGGGCCGTCATCCCCGATCACCTGGCGGGCAGCGTCTTCTACGGCATCTCCGTGGACCACCTGTCCGGCGCGCTGCTCGCGATCCCGGCGGGCGTGGCCATCGGGATCGTCGCATGGCTGGTGACCCGGCCGCTGGCGCTCGGCGAGGCCCACCTGGCGCGCTGGCTGCTGAGACCGACCACCAAGGCGCGACTCGCGCGGCGGGTCGAGGACCTGACCGCCAGCCGTGCCGAGACCGTCGACGCCCGCGCCGCCGAACTGCGTCGCATCGAGCGGGATCTGCACGACGGTGCCCAGGCCCGGCTGGTCTCCCTCGCGATGAGCCTCGGCCTCGCCGAGGAAGCGCTGCAGACCGACCCGCAGGCCGCCGCGCGGCTGCTCGCCGAGGCGCGCGGATCGGCCGGCAGCGCCCTGACCGAACTGCGCGACCTGGTACGCGGCATCCACCCACCCGTGCTCGCCGACCGGGGCCTCGCCGGCGCCCTGGAGGCATTGGCGATGCAGAGCACGGTCGACGTCGAGGCGGACCTCGCACCGCTGGGGCGGCTGCCGGCACCGGTGGAGTCGGCGTTGTACTTCACCGCCGCCGAGGCGCTGGCCAATGTCGCCAAGCACAGCGAGGCCACGCACGCCACGCTGAGGCTGCACCGCAGCGGGGGATCGGTGCACCTGGAGGTCGCCGACGACGGCACCGGCGGTGCCGACATCGACCGGGGCAGCGGCCTGGCCGGCATCGCCGGCCGGATCGGCGCCTTCGACGGCCGCATGACGCTGACCAGTCCGGCCGGCGGGCCGACCGTGCTGCACGTGGAGCTGCCATGCGAGTCGTGATCGCCGAGGATCTCGCTCTGCTCCGCGACGGCCTGACCCGGTTGCTCACCGCGCACGGCTTCGAGGTCGTCGCCGCCGTCGAGCGGGGTGACGAACTCGTGGACGCCCTGCTCACGCACCGGCCCGAGGTGGCGGTCATCGACGTCCGGCTGCCGCCGACCTTCACGAACGAGGGGCTGTGGGCGGCCCTGGAGGTCCGCCGGCAGGTACCGGGGCTGCCGGTGCTCATCCTCAGCCAGTACGTCGAGGCGCTCTACGCCCGCGAACTGCTCGCCGACGCCGCCGGGGGAGTCGGCTACCTGCTCAAGGACCGGGTCGGCGACATCGCCCAGTTCGTCGACGCGGTGCGCCGGGTCGCTGCCGGCGGCACCGCCATGGACCCCGAGGTCATCGCTGCGTTGCTGGCCCGCCCGCAACGCGCCGCACGGCTGGCCGGGCTGACCCCGCGCGAACGTGAGGTGCTCGCGCTGATGGCCGAGGGCCGGTCGAACGGGGCCATCGCCGCGCGCCTGGTCATCACGGAGAAGTCCGTCGACAAGCACATCAGCCACATTCTCGACAAGCTCGGCCTCGCCCCGTCGAGCACCGACCACCGGCGGGTACTCGCCGTGCTCGCCTATCTGAACTCCTGATCCGGGCCGGAGCGCGCGAGCCGGTCGACCCGGCGCAGCGCGTCCGGCAGCCGGTACGGGCCGGCCATCGTCCGGACCTGCTCGGCGGCCTCGTCGCGGTCCAGCCCGGCGGCCGTGACGTAGAGCGGACGGCCGCCGGTGCCGCGACGGACCGGTACCGCGTGGGTGGCACCGCGGAACGCGGTCTTCGCGACCCCGATCACCGGAACACCGAACCGCGCGTGGGCGTGCGCACCGAGCCCGGGCCGTCCCTGCGGATCGAGGTCGACGTAGCCGTCGACGATCAGCAGGTCGACCGGGCCGGCCACGGCCAGCACGGCGTCCAGCGCGGG
>DASXOA010000101.1:0-6254 GCA_036494675.1 Rugosimonospora sp. | reverse complement strand
CGGGTGCCCGGCGGGTTGCCGGCGCGTGGGCGCCGGAGCGGGTGATGTCGCGATCGTTCGGTCCATGCGACCAAGACTCCACACTTTTCGCAAGGGTGGGGAGAGGCCCTTGATCCTGGTACCAGCGGCACCCGGCAACTGGTACCGCCGGTGTGGATTATCGAGGGATGACCAAGACTCAGGTGGGGAGCCGACGCGTCGAGTTGGCCCAGTTCCTGCGCAGCCGCCGGGCCCGGATCAGGCCGGATGACGTCGGCATGCCGCCCGGGCTTCGCCGGCGTACCCCGGGACTGCGGCGGGAGGAGGTCGCCCAGCTCGCCGGGGTGGGTGTGACCTGGTACACCTGGCTGGAGCAGGGCCGGCCGATCAACGCCAGCGTGCAGATCCTCGACGCGGTCGCCCGTACGTTGCGGCTCGACCACGTCGAGCGGGTGCACCTGTACCGGTTGGCCGAGGTGCCCGCCGTCGTCGACGAGGAACCCGGGCAGGCGGTGAGCCCCGCGCTGCACGACATCCTCGACAACCTCGCTCCGCTGCCCGCGGCCATCTACAACGGACGGTATGACGTGCTGCCCTGGAACCGCACCTATGCCGCGCTGCTCCCGGGCATGGTCAACGGGAGACCGGAGGAGCGCAACGTCCTGTGGCAGGTGTTCACCGTGCCGGACTGCTGCTCCGCGCTGTCCAACCAGGCCGTCGAGATGCCGCGGCTGGTGGCCACGTTCCGGGCGGCGTTCACCCGACACCTCGGCGAGCCGGCATGGACCGGGTTCATCGACTCCCTGTGCGCCGCGAGCGCCGAGTTTGCCCGGATGTGGGCGAACCACGACGTGGCCGTCCCGGCCACCCAGCGGAAGGTCTTCCAGAACGTACTGGGCCGCGCCCTGCCCACGGTGTCGACGAGCTTCGAGGTCTCGGGCATGCCGGAGGCCCGGATGGTGGTCTGCACGCCGGTCGACTCGTCGGACCGGGACCTTCTCGAACTGGTGACGCTGGATCCGCCCGCCGAGATCGGCTGCCGGGCGCATCGGCACCCCGCCGCGGTGTCCGTTGCCCCGGTTTCCGATAAGTTGAGCGCGTGACTGATGAGCGCCGTCTTACCGCTCCGGCCCGCGAAGAGCCCGAGCCGACCCGCGAAGAGCGCGAACCGATCCGGGTAGGCGTGCTGGGGGCCCGGGGCCGGATGGGCACCGAGGCCTGCCGGGCCGTGGACGCCGCGGACGACCTCGAACTGGTGGCCATGATCGACCAGGGCGACGGGCTGTTCAGCGCCTCGGACGCCGCCGCCGAGGTCGTTGTGGACTTCACCACACCCGATGTGGTCATGGACAACCTGCACTGGTGCATCGATCAGGGGATCAACGTGGTCGTCGGGACCAGCGGGTTCACCGAGCACCGGCTCGACCGGGTGCGCACCTGGCTGTCCCACAAGCCGCAGGTCGGCGTCGTCGTCGCGCCCAACTTCGGGGTCGGCGCGGTGCTGATGATGGAGTTCGCGGCGCGTGCGGCGCGCTTCTTCGAGTCCGTTGAGATCATCGAGCAGCACCACCCGGCGAAGGTGGACGCGCCGAGCGGCACGGCGCTGAACACCGCGTCCGTGATCGCGGCGGCCCGCGCCGAGGCCGGGCTCGGCGACGTGCCGGATGCCACGAAGGACGAACTGGACGGGGCGCGCGGCGCCCGGGTCAACGGGGTGCACGTGCACTCGGTCCGGGCAGCCGGACTGGTGGCGCACCAGGAGGTGCTGTTTGGTACCGCCGGCGAGACGCTGACCATCCGGCACGACTCGTACGACCGGGGGTCCTTCATGCCGGGCGTGCTGCTGGCGATCCGGTCCGTCGTCGCGCGGCCGGGCCTCACCGTCGGGCTCGGCTCACTCCTCGACTAGGTCTTCCCCGGCGTCTTCCTCGGCCGGACCTCCGCCGGCCGGGTCCTCTCCGGCCGAGTCTTCCCAGGCAGGGGATTCCGAGGCAGGGGATTCCGCGGCCAGGGACACATGCAGGCGTAGCTGCGGCACGAGCAGGTCGTCGACGTCCAGCGACCGGGTCGCCCCGTCCGGCTGCCAGCCGGCGCTGGCCAGGAAGCTGTTGGTCGCCTTGTCCTGCTCGTACGCCCAGGCCAGGGCGGTGTCGAAACCGTCGGAGCGCCACAGGTCCACGGCGGCGGCGAGCAGCCGGCTGCCGTGCCCGCGCCGGCCCCACCTCGGTTCCACCAGCAGGTCGGTGATCGCCGCCACGGTGTCGTTCAGCGCGTCGGGTGCCTCGTCGGGTGCGAGCGCCACTTCGTCCGGCGGCCCGGCCGCGAGGAACCCCACCAGGTAAGATTCATCAGCTTGCTCCACGGCCACCAGCACGCGGTGCCGGCCGGACGGCGGGTCGGTCACGGCTTCCCGCCAGCGCTGCGCCATCCAGTCGCCGTCGAGTTGGTCGAGGACGTGCCTGGGCAACAGCCGGCGGTACGCGGTGCGCCAGGTCGACAGCTGAATCCGTGCGATCTCACCGGCGTCCTCGGGACGGGCCGGTCGGACGTACCCGAGCGCCATGGGCTTAGCCTACGGGTGCGTGCGGGCGGAGATCGCCCGGGCCGCCGGAGGCCGGATCAGCGGGCCGCGGGGGTCAGTTTCCGTGGGCCGGGGTCGGGCGGCTCGGGGGGAGGTAGCACGCCGTGGGCAGGCGGCGTGCGGATCTGGAGGGACATAGTGGGTCGTACCGTCGCCCGGCAGGTCGGCATCGTCGTGGTCCTGGCCGCTGCGGCCTTCGCCTTTCTGGCCGTCTTCGCGACCCGGCACGGCTTCTTCGACCTCAAGGTCTACTACGGGGCGACCAACTACTGGGCGCACGGGCACGGCGAGATCTACGACTACCTGAAACCGCTGAGCAAGTACGGCTACACGTACCCGCCGTTCGCCGCGCTGACCATGCTGCCCATGGCCGTGCTGCCGTGGACGGCCACGATCGCCATCAGCGTGGCGGCCACCGCGGTGGTCACCCTGGTGATCATCCGTTGGTTCATGCAGCCGGTGATCGACCGGTACGGCTGGACGCCGTGGTTCACGGTCGCCGTGGCGGCGGTGTTCGCGGCGGTCTTCGAACCGCTGCGCGAAACGGTCAACTTCGGCCAGGTCAACATGCTGCTGGTGTTCCTCGTGGTGGCCGACCTGATCGTGCTGGTGTACCACCGCCCCCCGGCGTCGCCGGGAAGCCCCAGCCGGAGCTGGGGTGGGGTGGGCATCGGCCTGGCCACCGCGATCAAGCTGACCCCCGGGGTGTTCATCCTGTACCTGCTGCTGGCCCGCAAGTTCCGGGCGGCGCTGGTCTCG
Source organism: Rugosimonospora sp. (assembly GCA_036494675.1). Classification (GTDB taxonomy): domain Bacteria; phylum Actinomycetota; class Actinomycetes; order Mycobacteriales; family Micromonosporaceae; genus Rugosimonospora. The sequence continues at coordinate 2,935 of DASXOA010000101.1, read as the reverse complement.
ATCGCGACCACGGCCGCCGCGACGCTCGCCGCCGCCCTGGTCGCGCCGCACGCCTCGCGGATCTTCTGGACTGACGCGGTCTTCGACACCGACCGGGTCGGTTCGCTGTCGTACATCTCCAACCAGTCGCTGGAGGGCCTCACGGCCCGGTTCAACCCGGCTCAGCCCAGCACGGTCCTGTGGGGCGTCCTGGTGCTGGCGGTGCTGGCGGTCTGGGGATGGAAGCTGCGCGCGGCCCTGCGGCTCGGCGACGATCTGGCCGGCCTGGCGCTGACCGGGGTGCTGGGCTGCCTGGTCAGCCCGGTGACCTGGGTGCACCACCTGGTCTGGATGCTGCCGGCGATGCTGCTGCTGACCTCGCGGGCGCTGCTCGCCACCGGCCGCCGCCGGATCCGCCTGTTGACCTTCGATCTGGCGCTGTACGTGCTGCTGTCCAGCAAGCTGGTCTGGCCGTACGACAACCACTTCACCGGCTGGGGCCTGCTGCTCAGCAACGCGTACGTGCTGGCGAGCATCGTGCTGCTGGTGTGCCTGCCGCTGTCGGGTGCACCGCGCCCGGCGGCCGCGGACGGCACCCTGACGGCCGTGGAGCACTCGGACCTCGGCCGCTCCGCATCGGACCAGCCCGACCCGCGGGGCGCACGGTCACCCCGTGCGGTGGGTGTAGCGGATCTCGGGAAGCTCGACGATGCTGCCGTTGACGCGCCGGACCGGGTAGTTGGCGGTAGCGCCGTCGGGTCGGAAGCCGAGACGCGCGTAGAACCCGCGGGCGGCGTGGTTCGCCTCCAGTACCCATAGCCGCACCTCGTCCCAGCCCCGCTCGGCGAGCCGGTCCAGGGCGGCGGTCATCAGGGCCCGGCCGACGCCGGTACCCCAGGCGGGCGGGTCCACGTAGATCGCGATGACCTCGCCGACGGTCTCGTCGAGGAGCTCACCGTCCCGGTACGGGCCGAAATAGGCGTATCCGATGGCGGCCTCACCGTCGGTGGCGAGCAGGGTCTCGTGCGTGGACCGTTCGACCATCCGCCGCCGGTACCGGGTCGCACGGGTCCGGACGTCCATGGCCTTCAGCACGTCATCCGGCATGATCCCGGCATAGGCCCGCTGCCAGCACTCCACGTTGATCCGCACGATGTCCTGCGCGTCCCGCGGTTTCGCGGCACGTAGCGTCAGCATGCCGGCGAGGATATCGGCCCGGGGCGGGTACGGCAGGGGAGCGCAGCCGGAGCGGATCGTACCGGAGGCGGCCGCCCGGCCCGGCGAGCGCGGCCGGCCGGAATGTCGTATCCCCGGGCTAATCTGCGGGCACCATGAACGATGTCATGCCACGTCCCCGGGTTCCCGACTCGCTGTCCGTCGCCCAGGCCCGGCGCATCGCGCTGGCCGCGCAGGGTTTCCTCGACCCCGCACCGGGTGGCGTCGTCGACCGCCGCCACCTGCGGCGGGTGCTGGGCCGGCTCGGGCTGCTCCAGATGGACTCGGTCAACGTCCTCCAGCGGGCCCACTACCTGCCGCTCTACAGCCGGCTCGGGCCCTACCCGACGGCGCTGCTCGACCGGGCCGCCTACCAGCGCGGCCGGGAGTTGTTCGAGTACTGGGGGCACGAGGCCTCGCTGCTCCCGATCGAGCTGCACCCCTACCTGCGTTGGCGGATGGCCGAGCAGCACTCCTGGGGCGGGATCAACCGGCTGGCCCGCGACCGGCCGGGCCTGGTGGACTGGGTGCGCGGCGAGGTGATCGACAAGGGCCCGCTGACCGCGGCGCAGATCGAGGCCGACGTCCCCCGGCGCACCGACCACTGGGGCTGGAACTGGTCGGATGCCAAGATCGCGCTGGAGTGGCTGTTCTGGCGGGGCGAGGTGCTGGTCACCCGGCGTAACACCTCGTTCGCGCGGATCTACGACATCCCGGAGCGGATCCTGCCGCCGGCGATCCTGGACGCACCCACCCCGGAGCCGGCCGACGCCTACCGCGAACTGGTCCGGCGTTCGGCCATGTCGCTGGGTGTGGCGGCGGAGACCGACCTGCGCGACTACTTCCGGCTGCCGGTGCTGGCCGCCCGGCTGGCCGTCGCCGACCTGGTCGAGGCCGGCGAGCTGATCCCGGTCTCGGTGGCCGGGTGGAAGGTGCAGGGTTACCTGCACCGCGACGCCCGGCTGCCGCGTTGGATCCGGGCCAGCACGCTGGTGAGCCCGTTCGATCCGGTGGTGTGGAAGCGCGACCGCACCGAACGGTTGTTCGACTTCACCTACCGCATAGAGATCTATACGCCCGCCGCTTCGCGGGTCTACGGCTACTACGTGCTGCCGTTCCTGCTGAACGACCGGCTGGTGGCGAGGGTCGACCTCAAGGCCGACCGGGTCGCGTCGGTGCTGCGGGTGCCCGCGGCCTGGGCCGAACCGAAGGCTCCTCCGGAGACCGCCGTGGCGCTCGCCGCGGAGTTGCACCGGCTCGCCGGCTGGTTGGGCCTGGCCGAGGTGGCCGCGCCCGAGCGCGGCGACCTGGCCGGGCCGCTCTGGGCCGAACTGGCCGCGGATCCGGCGGGCGAGGCCGGTGTAGTTTGAGGGTGGCCGGTCGGTGCGGAGTCTGAGGGGCAGGGCGGCATGAGCCAGGTGGTACCGCAGCCAGGGATCCTGCCCGACCACGGCAATGGCCACGACCACGAATATGGCAACGGGCATGATCACGGTCACCAGCACCCGCAGGTCTACGTGCTGGCTCCGACACCCTCGGGTCCGGTCAGCCGGTTGTTCCTCCGGATCTGGACCCGGGTCCCGCTGTGGGCCGCTCCGCTGACGGTTCTGGTGTGTTTCCTCGGCGGGGTCGGCTACGTCCTGGCGACCGACCCGACCGACGCGAACGCCTTCTCGAGCCCCACCTGCCTGATCCGGCTCACCACCGGCTTCGACTGCCCGGGCTGCGGCGGCACCCGCGC
>DASXOA010000100.1:0-27179 GCA_036494675.1 Rugosimonospora sp. | reverse complement strand
CCCGGTCAACTCCTCGATGGGGGTCGAGGTGCGCAGCGTCATGGTCGCCGTGCCGCCATGGCCCCCACGCTCGTACCGGAAGCCGGTGGTGCCCGCGCCGAACGTGCCGAGGTAGCGCCGGATCCGGGTGAGCGACTCACCCTCGGTGCACACCGCCCGCTCGCCCGGGATCGCGCCGCACAGGTAGCCGTGCCGGTAGTCCGCCGACTCGCCGCACGACGGGTCCCCGGAGCCGGACTCCTCCGGCGGCACCGCGGCGGCCGGGCCGCCGCGAAGCGGCACCGTGGTGGCCGAGCCGTCCCGAAGCGGCGCCGCGGTGGCCGAGCCGTCGCCGAGTGGCACCGCGGCGGCCGGGCCGTCTGCCGGCGACCGGTGCGGGGGACCGCTGAGTCCGCCCACGCCGGCCATCCGGTCGCCGACCCGCAGTTGCGGGCGCCCGGGGGCGCCTGCGACATAGCGCCAGCCGTGCGCGGTCAGAAACCGGTGGTCACCGCTGGAGACCAGCTCGGTGCCGTCGGCCAGCCGCACCCGGTAGGCCGGCTTCACCGTCGACCAGTGGTCGAGCACCTCGGTGACCGTGTAGGTGCGCTGGCCGTCGCGATCCACGGTGCCGTAGATCAGGTCGCCCGGGCGCAGGCGCTCCAGCGGCCGGGTGCGGCCGTCGGCCATCAGGATCGGGGTGTCGCCGGACAGGCAGTAGGTGCACGCGTGGCTGCACCCGCGATAGGGGTTGATGGTCCACTGGAACGGCACGCGGGAGCCGCCGGGCACCTTGTTGATGATCGACTTCGCCTGGACCTCGTAGAAGGTCATGCCGGCGAAGCCGGGTGTGTCGAACGTACGGGCCACGGCGCCGGGCAGGGCGAGCGGCAGGGGTGGAGCCGCTCGCCCCACATCGATCTCGGTCCGGAGTCCGTCCCAACGCACTCGGGCACTTTAGCACACCTGTACGAGAACCGGTTCCCGCGCTCCCCGGGCGACGCCGGAACCCGGTCGCAGATGCGGCAGCGCCCCGGATGACGTGCATCCGGGGCGCCGCCGCGATGGATCAGATCGTCCGGTGCGTTACTCCGCCGGCGTGCTCGCGCCCTGCGCGGCGACCTGCTTGCGCACCTCGTCCATGTCGAGTTCGCGGACCTGCTTGATCAGTGATTCGAGCATCGGCTCGGGCATCGCGCCGGGCTGCTCGTAGACGATCACGCCGTCCCGAACCACCATCACCGTCGGGATGGAGCGGATGCCGAACTGCTCGGCAAGATACTGCTCGGCCTCGGTGTCAACCTTGCCGAAGACGATGTCCGAGTGCTTCTCCGACGCCTTCTCGAAGACCGGGGCGAACGTGCGGCACGGCGGGCACCACGTCGCCCAGAAGTCCACGAGCACAATGTCGTTGTTCTCGGTGACCTCGCCAAAGTTGGTCGCGGTCAGCGTCTTGGTAGCCATCACAACTCCGATTCGGTTCGTGGTCTTACGGCACCGACAACCATCGCCGCCCCGCCAACATTCCCGTCGGGTTTTTGGTTACCCAGTGTCATCTGACTGACACCGGCTGCCTGGCGACGCTGCCATACCGTCCGATTCTATCGACAGTGTGTAGCTGCACGAGTACAGCGAGGAAGGTTAGCTCACGGTTCTATAACTGTGACGCGCGTCTCTTTGCAACGCTCCCAGGTTTAGTCACAATTAGTGACATCAGAGCGTGGGCGGCGGGCGCCGGGGAGGGCCCCGCCGTTCATTGCGTCCGGGGTACGGCATAGTAGCTCGCATGCAGTTCGGCCGGTACTACGAGGATTTCGAGGTCGGCGCGGTGTACCGGCACTGGCCGGGCAAGACGGTGACCGAGTCCGACGACCACCTCTTCTGCCTGATCACGATGAACCACCACCCACTGCATCTCGACGCGCACTATGCGGAGACCTCGACCGATTTCGGCCGTAACGTGGTGGTCGGGAACCTGATCTACTCGCTGCTGCTGGGCATGTCGGTCGCCGACGTCAGCGGGAAGGCCATCGCCAACCTGGAGGTGGAGTCGCTGCGCCACGTCGCGCCGACCTTCCACGGCGACACGATCTACGGCGAGACCACTGTGCTGGCGAAGAGGGAGTCCGAGTCGAAGCCGGACCGCGGGGTGGTCACCGTGGAGACCCGGGGGTACAAGCAGGACGGCACGATGGTCTGCGTGTTCCGGCGGCGGGTGATGGTACCCAAGCGCGAGCACGCGGGCCCCGAAGCGCCGAGCTTCCCCGCGACCGCTCCCCGTGACCGGCCCTGATCCGTGACCGGCCCCGATCCGTGACCAGCCCCGATCCGCGACGGCAACTGACCCGCGTTTCGGCGGCTCGCCGTGCCCGGGTTGGCCCTGAGGGCCCGTCCGGCGTGCCTATGCTGACCCTTGGAGGTCAGCCATGTCCAACCGTACGCGTGCCGGCCTGCCGTTCCGGCGCGACGAATGGGACCTGCTGGTGAGGCTGCCCGGTCGGGTGGTGGTGGCGGCCACCTCGGCCCAACCCGACACGTCGGGCCGCACCGTCTCGGAGGGGCTCGCCGGCATCGACGCGATCGCCGCCGGCCGGGCGTCGGGCAGCCGGCTGGTGCGCACCATCGTCGCCTCGATCGACGAGGAGGCCGACGACGATCCGCCCGCCGCCGAGGAGTTCCAAGACGCCGACGCCGGCATCGCCGGCGTTCTGGACGCCTGCCGGATCGCGGCCGGCGTGCTCGCCGGAGGCGTGGACCGGGAAGACTCCGACGCGTACCGGCACTGGATCGAGTCCATCGCGGCCCAGGTGTGCCAGGCCTCCCGCAGCGGCGGCGTGCTCGGCTTCGGCGGTGCGGAGATCAGCCCGGCGGAGCGCCGGTTCCTCGCCGACCTCACGGCGGCACTCGCCTGCTGACCGGCGTCTGTCCGCTGTGGACTAATCTCTGCACGGAGTGGACGAGGACGTGGGTGTCGGGCCGTGGACCGGGCCCTGGCCGCAGGACCCGAGGTACGACCCGGTGCTGCTGGCCGAGGGCGACCGGCGCAACGTGCTGGACCGGTACCGGTACTGGCGGCACGAGGCGATCGTCGAGGAGTTGGACGGCCGGCGGCACGAGTTCCACGTGGCGATCGAGAACTGGCAGCACGACTTCAACATCGGCACCGTGGTCCGGAACGCGAATGCCTTTCTGGCCGCCGAGGTGCACATCGTCGGCAGGCGGCGCTGGAACCGGCGGGGTGCCATGGTCACCGACCGCTACCAGCACGTGCGTCATCACGAGACCATCGTGGACTTCGTCGCCTGGGCGCGGCGGGCCACGTTGCCGGTGATCGGCATCGACAACCTGCCCGGCGCCGCGCTGCTGGAGTCCAGCCCGTTGCCGCGCCGGTGCGTACTCCTGTTCGGTCAGGAGGGGCCGGGCCTGTCGCAGGAGGCCAGGGTGGCCTGCGACCGGGTGCTCTTCATCGCGCAGTACGGGTCGACCCGCTCCATCAACGCGGGCGTGGCGAGCGGCATCGCGATGTACTCGTGGATCCGGGAACACGCCGGAGCGCCGCCCGGACCTTGACGCCGCAACCGTGACGAGGGGCCTTGACGCCGGCATCGCACTGGGTGAGGGTGGAGGCGTGGGCGTGGCGGTGAGTTGCCCCCGGTGCGGCGGCCCGATGCGGTCGCCCGACCTGATGACTTCCGACTGGCGCTGCGACGGCTGCGGACCGGTGCCGCCCCTGCACGTCGCCGAGCACATCGGACCTGAGATCGTCGAGACCGCCGCGGCGCACGCGGGCGGGGTTCCGATCTGGTGTCCGTGGCCGTTGCCGGTCGGCTGGACGGTCACCGGCGTCGGCTGGGCCGGCGACGACCGGGGTGGCACCCGGGCCACGGCCCTGGCCTGCACGGGTCCGGGACCGCTGGGCGGTCCCGCCGATGTCGTGCTGGTCGCCGAGGAGCCCGGCGTGGGCATGGGCAACCGGTTCGCCGCCCTGTCCGGTCCCGACCCCGGCCCGTACCTCGCGGAGACTCTCGCGTCGACGGCCGCGCACGCGAAGGTCAGGGCGGCCGGCTGGCCGACTCCACTGTGGGCGGTCGGCGCCGCGGGGGACCGCAGCGCGTACGTCGGCGAAGCGCGGGGTCTGTGGCTCTACGCGGTGACCTGGCCGGCGAACGCGGGGTATCTGTTCGCGGAAGATGTGGTGCTGCACGACCTGACGGAGTGGTTGCCGGCGGAACTCGTGTACGGTGCTCCCTCGCCGTATCTTCACGGTGCGGCGTGACGGTCCGAGACACGACTCGGCCGCCGATTGTGGCGTGCAAGAGATTCACCGCAAGAAGTGCAACTGATACCCTGAGTGCCAGCCCGGACATGGTGTACGGGCGCCGTGGGGAGGGATGGCCAACATGGTCAAGAAGGTCCTCACCTGGGGCCTGGTGGCGTTCCTGATTTTCTTCGTCGCCTACCGGCCTGAGAGCGCGGCGGCCGTCTTCAAGTCGCTGGGCAGCACACTTGTTGATATCGCCACCGGGTTCGGCAACTTCTTCTCCACCCTCATAGCCTGAGTCCATGTCCCCTGACGATCCGGAACCACCGGACGACGATCAGAATCGCCGTCGGCGTCCGGGCGACCAGAACCCGGAGTCGATCCAGCCGCCGCGCCCGGAGACGGCCGGCGACTACGACGACGGTCCGGACGGGGCCGAGTTCCTTCCGCCGGAGATTCCCGAGGAGGAGTTGGCCGGGCTGCGGCTGTCGTCGCGTGGTGCCCCGCTGGGTCCGCGCACCGTCGTTCCGCTGGAGGAGGAGCCCAGTTCGCTGGTCTCCCGGTACCTGTTTCCGACGGAGAAGTTCCGCGGCGAGTGGAAGAAGCACTGGATCCACCTCGTCAAGGAGTTCCTGATCGGCGCGATCGCCACGTTCGTGATCGGTTGGGCGACCGGGTTCATGGCCAAGAGCGACCAGAAGGCGCTGGTCTCGTTCCTGCTCGTCGTCTGGGTCGTGATCATGGTCTATGTGGCGTGGCGGGTCGCGGACTGGTATTTCGATCGCTTCATCCTGACCAACAAACGGATCATGGTGGTCAATGGCCTGGTCACCCGTACGGTCGGCATGATGCCGCTGGTCCGGGTCACCGACATGAAGTACCAGCAGTCGGCGCTCGGGCGCATGCTCAACTACGGCACGTTCGTGGTCGAGTCGGCGGGCCAGGATCAGGCGCTGCGCAAGGTGCCCACCCTGCCCAACCCCAACGAGCTCTACCTGCGCATCGTCGAAGAGATGTATGAGCCCGAAGCGGTCGAGGCCCGGTTGGCCCAGGTGCCCGACGAGCCGGGCCCGGACGCCTGACAACGTTTGGTGGGTCATGAGGCGTCTGTACAGACGTGACCTCGATCGCGCTGGACCCACCCGCCAGGCCTGGCACGTTGCGCCCCACCGGTCGAGCATCGACCGCATCGGTGTCGGGCGCACTGTCGCTCGGCGCGACGCAGGCGCCGGCGGAAAGCGCGGAGACCGAGGCCGAGGCCCGGATCGAGCGCGAGTTCCGGGCGTTCGTGACCGAGCGCTCGTCCGCCCTGCTGCGTACCGCATACCTGCTGGCCGGGGACTGGGCCACCGCCGAGGACCTCTTGCAGATCTCGCTGACCAAGACCTACCTGGCCTGGCGGCGGCTGGGCGAGATCGAGTCGGTCGAGTCCTATACCCGGCGGGTACTGGTCAACACCGCCACCAGTTGGTGGCGGCGGCGCTGGCACGGCGAGCGCCCGACCGAGGTGCTGCCGGACCGGCCGGAACCGGACCGGATCGATGAGCGCATCGAGCGTGATCGGCTGTGGCGGCACGTGAGTACGCTGCCGGCCCGCCAGCGCGCCGTGCTGGTGCTGCGCTTCTACGAGGACCTGTCCGAGGCGGAGACTGCCCGCCTGCTGGACATCTCGACCGGTACCGTGAAGAGCCAGTGCGCCCGGGCACTCGCCGCGCTGCGGAAGCGGCTGGGCGAGGACGGCATCGAGCCGGCGGCGGTACCGGTACCGGTGGGAGAAAGCCCGTGACCAACATCGAGGACGAGCTGCGCGCGCTGTTCGCCGAGAGAGCGGGCACGATGCCGGCCGTCGGCGATCCGGCCGAGCGCGTGATCCGGCGCGCGGCCAAGCTGCGCCGGCGCCGGGAGACCCTCTTCGGGCTGGTCGGCGTCGTCGTCATGGTGCTGGGCGGGATCTCGTTCCAGGTGGTACGCGGGCACGCCGCGCAGGTCGTCACGGTGGTCGTACCGGCCGCGTCCGCGTACCTGACCACGGAGCCGGCGATCAGGCTGGACCTGCGGGTCGGCAACCAGTTGTGGACCACCGACGGCCGGCGCCTGCCGCTGCCCGGGGTCGGCGACGTGACCTGGGTGGACCGGGTGCCGGCCGGGTGGGTGTACGGCGGCACCGGCGGGACGCTCCGGCTCCTCGCGCCGGACGGTACCGAGGTCGGCTCGTGGCTGCCGGCGGACGCCGCGACCGTGTCCCCGGACGGCGAGGAGGTCGCCTCGGTCAGCGAGGCGAGCGGCTCTCGGATCCTGATCCTCGGCCGGCTGGGCGTGGCCGGGGTCGACCCGGTGGCGAAGACGACGATCGCGGACCATGCCGTACCGGTCGCCTTCGTCGGCGCCAGCGTCGTGCTCGGCCGGGCCGACGGTACGGGCCGGATCAGCGCGTACGGCTTCTGGAACCCGCCCGGCGCCGTCAGCCCCACCTGGAACGACCGGATCGCGGACGTCTACGGCGCCACCGGTTCCCGGCTCATGGGCCTGGTCAGCCAGGCGCCGGGCAGCACCGACGGATGCGTGAGCTATTTCGACCTCGACGGCACCGCGGGGCTGCGTACGGCACGGGTCGGCGCCTGCGGCTTCGGGCTGCCGGCCGGGGAGCCCCAGGCGGCCCGGTCCCCCAGCGGGCGGTGGCTCGCGGACCAGACCGGTGCCGGCCTCGCCTTCATCGACCTGACGTCGCCGGACCCGAGCCGCCCGAGCGCGTTCTGCGCGGTGCGCGGCCGGGCCACCCCGGTCTGGGAGGACGACAGCGCGGTACTGGTCGCCACCGACGCCGGGCTGGTGCGCTGCCGCCCCGACGGGGAGAGTCGCACGATCATGGTGACCGGACTGCCCGCCGCGGGTTGGGACGTCGTACCCGCGCTGGGTCGATGATGCGCATCGACCTGCACACCCACTCCACGGCGAGCGACGGCACCCTGACGCCGGCCGCGCTCGTCGGAGCGGCGGCGCAGGCCGGCCTGGACGTGGTGGCGCTCACCGACCATGACACGACGGCCGGTTGGGCGGAGGCCGTGGCGGCCCTGCCGTCGGGGCTGACCCTGATCCGCGGCGCCGAGCTGTCCTGCCGCTGGTACGGGGAATCGCCGGGGATCGCGCTGCACCTGCTCGCGTACCTGTTCGATCCGGACGACCCGGCGCTCGTCGCCGAGTTGGCCAGGGTACGGCTGGGCCGGGAGGAGCGGGCCGAGCGGATGGTGGACCTGATCCGGGCGGACGGCATCGACCTGGGCTGGGATGAGGTGCTGGCCGATGCGGCCGGCGGCACCGTCGGCCGGCCGCATCTGGCCCGCGCCCTGGTCCGACGGGGCCTGGTCGGTACCGTGTCCGAGGCGTTCGCGCCGCGCTGGCTGGGCGAGCGGTACCGGCTGTCCAAGCCCGACATCGACGTCTTCCGCGCCGTGTCGCTGGTCCGGGCGGCCGGCGGGGTGCCGGTGCTGGCCCATCCCCGGGCGTCGTCGCGCGGCCGGACCGTGCCCGACTCGTTGATCGTCGAGTTGGCCGGGGTCGGCCTCGCCGGCCTGGAGGCCGAACACGAGGACCACACCCCGGCCCAGCGGGAGCAGGTCCGCACGCTGGCCGCCGAACTGGGGCTGGTGGCCACCGGATCGTCGGACTTCCATGGCAGCAACAAGACCGTACTGCTCGGCGCGAACCTGACCGGACCAGGCGCGTACCAGCAGATTCTGGACCTTGCCCGGGGACGGCCGGCGATCACCGGCTGAGCGGCCCGTGCGAGCATCGGTCATGAACACCAAGCTGTTCGTCGAGGCGTTCGTGACCCTGCTGGTGATCCTCGACCCGCCCGGGATGGTTCCGATCTTCCTGGCTCTGACCGGGGCGCTGCCGGCCCGTGACCGGCACCGTGCGGGCTCGCAGGCGGTCGGCCTGGCCGGCGGGGTGATCGTGGTGTTCGCGGCCGCCGGACAGCAGATCCTGCACTACCTCGGCATCGCGCTGCCCGCCTTGCAGGGTGCCGGCGGGCTCCTGCTCGTGCTGGTGGCGCTGGAGCTGCTCACTGGTAAGCAGGACGATCCGAGCCAGGTGACCACGACGAACGTCGCGCTGGTCCCGCTGGGGACCCCCCTGCTGGCCGGGCCGGGCGCGATCGTGGCGACGATGCTGTTCGTACGCCGGTCCTCGCACCTCGGCGACTACCTGGCGATCGGGCTCGCCATTGTGCTGGCCCTGGTGGCGGTCTGGCTGGTCCTGCGGTTCTCCGGAGTCGTCGTGAAGATCCTCCGGCCGTCCGGCATCGAGGTGCTCACCCGCATCGCCGGCCTGCTGCTGGCCGCGATCGCGGTCCAGCTCATCGCGGACGCGGTGGGCGCGTTCGTGACCGCGTACGTTCATTCACCGCACTAGCGGGTCGGCGACTCAGGCCGCCCTCTGGGGTTCCGCGTTCTGTGACTCGGCCCCCTGCGGTTCCGCCCCCTGGGCCTGGGTGCTGTCGGACTTTGCCCGCTGCCGGCGGCGACGGCGCCGGGCGCTCGGGCTCAGCCGGCTCCACCAGGGCTGCGGCCGGGGCTTCCAGACCGTCCGGGTGATCTCCCGGCGACTGGCGAGGCCGGCCTCCGCGTCGGAGTCCTCGACGCCCTCCTTCGAGGGGATGACGGCCACCCCGCGCTCCAGGTCGATCCCGGAGGCGGCCACGTCGACCCGCTTGCGCTTGGACTCCTGGATGTGCTCGGTCTGCTTGTGCTTGGACGGCCGGAAGAGACCATCGATCTCGGCGAGACCCGCGGAGACCGCCGACGTCGCGGCTGAGTTCTCGTCGCCGCCGCGCAGCCAGCGCATGAAACCCATCGATCTCTCCCAGACGATCGCCCCGCGGCTCGCGAGTCGCGCCGCAATGACCAGTGTCGCACCCGGATGGCAGGATCGGCCATGTGCCTGACTCAACCACTAATCGGACACCAGGCCCACGGCGTCCCCAAGCGGAGCAGCTCGGCTTCGACGGGATGCCGGAGCGCCTGTTCGTGTGCACCCCCAGCAAGCTGGCGGCGTACGAGGACTGCCCCCGCCGGTACCGCTACTCCTACGTCGACCGGCCCACGCCGGTGAAGGGGCCGCCCTGGGCGCACAACTCGCTGGGCGCCAGCGTGCACACCGCGCTGCGCAGCTGGTATGCGCTGGCCCCCGACAAACGCCGCCCCGAGGTGCTGCCGACCCTGCTGCACGCCACCTGGGTCGGCGAGGGCTACCGCGACACCGAGCAGGAGCGCGCCGCCTTCGCCCGGGCGCTGGCCTGGTTGGAGAAGTACATCGCCGGGTTGGATCCGCTCGACGAGCCGGTCGGAGTGGAGCGCGTCGTCGCGGTGAAGACGCCGACCCTGGCGCTGTCCGGCCGGGTCGACCGCATCGACCGGCGCGGCGAGGACCTGGTGATCGTCGACTACAAGACCGGCCGGGCCGGGTTGTCCGAGGACGATGCCCGGGGCTCCCGGGCGCTGGCGCTGTACGCCTACGCCGCCGAACGGGTGTTCCGCCGCCGCTGCCGGCGTGTCGAGCTGCACCACCTGCCGACCGAGACGGTCAGCGGACACGAGCACACCGAGCAGTCGCTGGCCAGGCACCTGGGCAGGGCCGAGGCGGCTGCGCGGGACATCCGCGCCGCCGAGAGCGCGGTGGCCGGCGGCGACGATCCGGACCGGGCGTTCCCCACGAATCCGGGGTCGCTGTGCTCGTGGTGCGACTTCCGGCGCACCTGTCCGGCCGGCGCGGACGCGCCGACCCGCGAGCCGTGGTCGGGGGTGCTGCGGGACGGCGGCTGATCCGGGAGGGCGGCTGATCCGGGTCGGCAGCTGATCCGGGTCGGTGGCGGATCCGGGTCGGTGGCGGGGAGGTATTGCGGGCGGCGGCCGGGCGCGAGAGGATCACGAAACCCGAATATGACTCGCGTCACGTCGGATCCGAGGAGCTGCCGTGCCACTCGAGCAACGCGACCGCCGGGCCCGGTTCGGCGCGGCCGGTGCCTACTTCGTCCAGGGGCTCTGCTTCGCCGGCCTGGTCACTCGGGTGCCCACCCTGCAGAAGAGCTTCCACTTCAGCGACGGGCAGTTGACGCTGATCCTGCTGATCGTTCCGGTCGTGGCCGGGGTCGGCAGCGTGCTGGCCGGGGTACTGGCGCCGAGGATCGGCAGCGCACTCGTCCTGCGGGTGGCCGGCCCGACCGTGTGCCTCGCCATGACCGCCGTCGGCTTCGCGCCGGACAGGGCGGCGCTGTACGTGGCCATCACCGTGTTCGGGCTGGCCCTCGGTGCGGTCGACGCGACGATGAACATGCAGGGCGTGGCGGTCCAGCAGCGGTACGGGCGCAGCATCCTCGCCTCGTTCCACGGGGTGTGGAGCATCGGAGGGATCCTCGGCTCGCTGGCCAACGCCGGAGCCGGCCGGCTGCACCTGCACCTCGGCCCGAACCTCGGCATCATCGCGCTGGTCGGGTTCGTGCTCGCGCTGTCGGTCGGACCGCTGCTGTACCGGCGCGACGAGTCCGCGGCGCTCGCCGTCGATCAGCCGGCGGACGCGCCGCCGCCCAGGATCGCGTGGGCGCCGATCGTCCTGGTCGGGCTCGCGGTGATGCTGATGTACATCAGCGACTCGGCGACCTCGAACTGGAGCGCCAAGTACCTGCAGGACGCGCTGCGCGCGAGCAACAGCGTGGCGCCGCTGGGCCTGGCCGGCTACCTGCTCTGCCAGATGCTGGGCCGGCTGGTCGCCGACTGGCCGGTGCGCCGGCTCGGGCCGGTGCTCCCGGTCGCCGTCGGCGGGGTGATCGGCGTGGCGGGCATGACGCTGGTCGCCGTGGCCCGGGCGCCTGGACTGGCGATCACCGGCTTCGCGATCGTGGGGTTCGGTCTGTGCGTCGTGGTACCGCAGTCGTTCTCGGCGGCCGGCGCGCTCGACCCGACCGGCAGCGGGGTCGCGATCGCCCGGGTCAACCTGTTCAACTACGTCGGCTTCGTGGTCGGCGCGGGGCTCATCGGCGTGGTGGACCAGGCTGCCGGCCTGCGGTGGGCGTTCGCCGTACCGGCGGTGCTGTGCCTGGGGATCGTGGGCCTGGCCCCGTCGTTCCGGATCGCCGCGAGGGCGGTGGACGCCATGCGGCCTCCCGAGGCGGCACCGGTCAGCTGAGCGCCCCGGCCGCCGCGGCGCGGGACAGTGCCGCCTCGCGGTACGGGCCGGTCCGGTAGCGGGCCGGCAGCAGGGCCAGTGCGCCCCGCAGCGCGCGTGCCCACGCCCGCGCCGACAGGTCGGTGGTGGGCAGGCCCGGCAGCCCGTACAGGCGACGGGCCCAGGGCGGCAGCAGGCCGACCGAGAGCGCCGCGACGCCGCCGAGGGCCAGCCGTACCGGAGTGAGCCCCAGCCCGTACGGCAGCGGGGGCGTGGCCATGAACAGCGCGGCGGCGGCCGAGTCCCGGGTCAGCCGCAGTTCGGGCCGCATCCCTTCGTAGTACCGGGCGACCTCGGCGGCGGTACCCGGCACCGTCAGCGGGTCCAGCCCGACCAGTTGGGCGGCCATGCGCTGCTCGGTGTAGTACCGGTCGATCTCCTCGGGGGTCAGTACCACCCCGGCCCGGGTCGCGGTGGTCAGGAACGACTCGACCTCGGTGACGTGGACCCAGCGCAGCAGGTGTGGATCATCGATCCTGAAGAAGTCTCCGGTCTCGGGGTCGATCCCGCGCAGCCGCCGGTGGATCGCCCGGACCCGCCGTCCCGCCGTCTCCGCCTGTTCGGTGGTGCCCCAGATCACAGTGGCGACGTACTCGCTGGTCCGGTTCAACCGGCCCCACGCGTCGCTGCGGAAGTCCGAGTTCTGCGTCAGGCCGGCCATGGCGAGCGGGTGCAGGGCCTGGAGGTAGAGCGCGCGGAAGCCGCCGAGGAGGAGGATGGGCTCGGCATGCAGCCGCCAGCTCACCGAGTCGGGGCCGAACAGCCCAAGGTCACTCGTCATGCCACCATTGTCCGCCGCCGGCCGGAGCCGGCCGATCGGTCCCGGCAGCCCTAGTCGGCACGCCGTAGCTTCTGGCATGCCGGGCACAGACCCCAGAAGGTCACCTCGGCTTCGTCCAGTTCGAAGCCGTGCGCCGTGGACGGGTCGAGGCAGGGCGCCTCGCCGATCGCACAGTCGACGTCGGCGATCTGGCCACAGCCCCGGCACACGATGTGATGGTGGTTGTCCCCGGTGCGAGCCTCGTACCGGGCCGGGGAGCCGGCCGGTTCGATCCGCCGGGCCAGCCCGGCCCGCGCCAGGGCGCCGAGGACGTCGTAGATCGTCTGGACGGAGACCGCCTCGAGGTCGGCGCGGACCAGTTTGGTGATCTCGTCGACGTCCAGGTGGCCACCGCGGCCGAGGATTTCCAGCACGGCCAGCCGGGGCCGGGTGACCCGAAGCCCCCGGGAACGCAGCTGGTCCTCGCCTTTCATCTTTCCATTGCACCACGCCGAGCTGGAACGACTCAAGAAAGGGCCGAGGGCTTGAACCGAATGAGATGATCCGTGCGTGTCTATGGATGTGTTTGAGACCTTTTTCGGATTGCCGCTGCATCCCCTGGTGATACACGCCGCGGTGGTCTTCATCCCGCTGCTGATCGTGGGTGCCCTCGGCTACGTCCTGGTACCCCGGCTGCGCCCCCGGATCGACTGGGCCGTGGTGGTGCTCGCGGTGATCGCACCGCTGAGCGCCCTGCTCGCGAAGTTGTCCGGCGACGCGTTCCGGGCCCGGATGGCGTCGCGCCACCTCGCCACGCCCGCGATCCTCGGCAAGATCGACGTGCACCGGCATTTCGGGACGATCACGCTGTACGTGACGATCGCGCTCGGCCTCGTCGCGCTGGCGGCGGTGCTGGTTCCGTCGCTGCGGCAGCGGACGCCGGCCGTCGTGGTACCGCTGGCCGTGGTGACCATCGGGCTCTCCGTGGCGACGGCGTACTACGTCTTCCGTACCGGGGACACCGCCGCGCACATCGTCTGGCAGGGGTACTGAGTCTCCTAGAACAGCGCCCGACCGCAGAGGACGAAGAGCACGATCAGCAGTACGGCGCCGGCGACCATGCCGACGCCGTATGTCACTGTGCGCGCCTCCCGTTCCCGGGCGTCCAGCTCCTTGGCGTCCTGACGCGGCATGGGACGCGGCGGCGGTGTCTGGATCAGGGTGCGCGGACGCCAGTCCGCGGGCGGCGGCGTCGTGCGCGGCGGGCCGGCGTACGGCGGCTGCGGGTCGCCCTGCGGTGCCCGGCCCGGCGTCGAGTCGCCGGACCCGGCGGGACGGCCGGTCTCCGCGCCGGGGGGCCGGCGCCACTGCAGATCGTCGTTCACGGTTGTACCCGCTGGCGGATGGCGGTCACGGGATGGACGCTACCTTGTGGCTACGCTCTAGCGCATGGAGAAGGACCAGTACTCCTTTGACGAGGAGCGCGAGGTGCAGTTGGAGGACGGAGAGCCGATGCTGCCCGAGCAGACCCGCGACGACACCGATCGTGGCTGGGGCGAGCAGCACGCCGGCGGCAACGACGATTGGTTGATCGAGGAGCGGCCGCCGCACTGGGACTGATCCCGCAGACCCGGCCGCCGGATGGTGGCGCAAAGCCATCGAAGGCAGTCACAATACCTCGCGGACCCAGTCATACCCATCCACTCGACGGGGCAGCGGGAGGACGGCGATGCCGGACATCGGCTCGGGCATTGAGGTCGGTTCGCATCATCTGCCGGGCCGGTTCGGCAGGGCCGTCATCGGGCGACGCTGGCTCGTCGTGCCGGCGGCGGTCAGCGCCGGGATCCTGGTCGGCGCGGCCGTGCTCCTCGGGACCGGCGGCAAGCCCTCCGCCGCGACGTTCGTCGGCTGCTCCGGCGACCCGATCACCGTCACGGTCGCGACCTCGTCGGGAGCGTTCCCCGTCCTGGACCGGCTCGCCAAGGACTGGACCGCGACGAGGCCCACGCTGCACGGCCGGTGCCTGGCCGCCCGCGTCACCGCGAAGGAGCCCAGCCAGGTCGCCGCGGCGCTGGGACCGGAGTGGAACGGCCCCCGCGACGGGGCGCGGCCCGATGTGTGGGTACCGGATTCGAGCCTGTGGCTGTCGGTCGCGGAGGGGCGCCCAGACGCGACCGGCATGCTTCCGCCCCAACCACCCAGCATCGCCTCGTCGCCGGTCGTCTTCGCGCTGCGTGAGCCGATGGCCCGGGCGCTCGGCTGGCCGCAGCGCACGCTCGACTGGACCGACGTGGTCGCCGCGTTCATGAGCGACGGCTGGGCGAAGGCCGGGCACCCGGAGTGGGCGCCGCTGCGCATCGGCATGACCGACGTGAGCACCTCGACTCCCGGGCTCGCCGCCGTCCTGGCCATCGTGGGCAACGGCGGTGCCGGGACGCCGGACGACGCCCAACTGGTCGACACGCTGCGCTTCGCCCAGACACTCGGCGCGGTCGCGCCGGACACCACCGGGTTCTTCGCGGCGCAGGCCGGCACCGCCGGTACGGACGCCGCGATCGCGGCCTTCCCGGCGCTGGAGAGCGACGTGGCGGCGTACGACGCGGCCAACCCGAACCACTTCCTGGTACCGGTGTACGCGACCGACCCGCTGGTCGCGGACTACCCGTACGTGGTGCTGTCGGCCACCTGGGTCGGTGCCGACACCCGGGCCGCCGCCGCGCAGTTCCTGGCGTACCTGCGGAGTACCGCCGGCCTGGACGCGCTCGGCGTGAGCGGCATGCGTGGTCCCGACCACAGCGTTCGCGACCCGGCGGTGCTCCCGAGCGCGAGCGGGTTCCCGGCCACCTTCGGCGACGCCCGGGCCGTCCCGGACGCGGTCACCATCAGCCGGCTCAGCTCTGACTGGACGTCGTTGCAGCGCCAGTCCAACATGCTGGTCGCGCTGGACACCTCGGGTTCGATGGCGCAGCCGGTGCCGGGTACCTCGATGACCCGGCTGCAACTCATGCGGCAGGCGGCGAGCACCGGGTTCGGGCTGCTGGGCGGCCGCGACAGCATCGGCCTGTGGGACTTCGCCGGTACCGGGGACGGGCCGGAGGAGTTCCGTCAACTGGTCGAGTTCGGCCCCAGTACGGCGACGGTCGGCGGCGTGAACCGGCGGCAGGCGATGCTCGACGCGCTGGGTGGCCTGCACGCGGACGGCGACACCCCGCTCTACGACACCGTCTACGCCGCCTTCCACGAGATGCAGGCGCACTGGCGGCCGGACAGCATCAACGCGGTCGTGGTCATCACGGACGGCAGCAACGACGTGTCCGGCGGCATGACGCTGGCGCAGTTGGTGAGCGCGCTGAAGGGCGAGCAGAGGGCGGGCCGACCGGTCCAGATCATCAACATCGCTCTCGGGCCGGACGCGGACGCCGGATCGCTGCAACAGATCTCGGCCGCGACCGGCGGGCGGACGTTCGTGGCGCAGGACCCGGCGGGTGCGGTGCAGACGCTGGTCCTGGCGTTTGCGGGCCGGCTGAGCTGACGCCTCGTCCGCCCCCGGTCGCCTGCCCCCGGTCGCTGGCCTGGCTTCCGGTCGCTCGTCGGACCTCGATCAGAGGAGCAGGTTGACGTCGCCGAACTCGTGCCAGAGGTACCCGGCCGCGACCGCCTCGGCGTAGCAGCGCGTCAGCAGTGGCGTGCCGGCGATCGCGGCCAGCATGTCCAGGTGCGACGCGCGCGGCTCGTGCAGGCCGGTCAGCAGTCCGTCCACCACGCGTACCCCGCGTTCAGGGGTGATCACCAGGTCGGTCCAGCCGCTGGTGGCGGCGACCGTCCCGGCGCCGATGGCCGCGCTCTCCAACGCCCGTACCACCTTGGTGCCGACCGCCACGATGCGTCCGCCGGCCGCCCGTGCCTGGTTGACGAGGCGTGCCGTCGGCTCCGGCACGGCGAACCGTTCCGGGTACGGGCGCTCGTGCGCCTCGGGTGAGGCGACACCGGTGTGCAGCAGGATCGGCGCGAACTGGATCCCGGCGCTGACCAGCCGGGTCACCAACCGATCGGAGAACGGCCGCGCAGCACTGGGCATCTCGGCGCTGCCCGGCACGGTGGCGAAGACCGTCTGGTAGTACGGCAGGGGCCAGGGCCGGGGCACGTACCCGTACCGGATCGGTGCCCCGTACCGGTCGAGCAACCGCGGTACCGCGACGTCCACATCCCCGTACCAGAGCCGGCCCCGGGAGTACTCCTCGCGGAGGATCAGCGTGGCGCCGCCGGGCAGCGGGTACCGGCGTCCGGGGGAGCCCCCGGCGTACGGGGCGGTGGCCTTCCCGGCCGCGGTACGCAGCTCGACCAGCCACCGGCCGTCGGGTAGCTCGGTGGAGAAGTGCACGGTCAGCGGGCTGTCCGGCACCCGTACGGCGGCCGGCAACGTACCGGAGACGTTGACCACCAGGACGTCGCCGGGCCGGAGGAGCCCGGGCAGGTCGGTGAACCCGTGATGGCTGACCTCGCCGGTCGGGTCACCGCTGGGCTGCGCCGCTGTGGCGCCGCGGCCGACCAGCAGCCGTACGCCGTCCCGTGCCAGCCCGCGCGCCTCCGGCGGCTCGTGCGCCTCCAACTCGGCCGGCAGCGTGAAGTCCAGGACCGGGGCCGTCACAGCCGGACCCGGCCCGACTCGGGCCGGTCGGCGAGCAGCTTGAGGAACGCCGGTACCACCGTCTCCGGCAGCGGACGGTCGCTGATGTCCTCGCCGGGGAAGGCCTCCTGATGCATCCGGGTACGCAGGTCGCCCGGGTCCACCCACCAGACCCGTACGGCCGGCTCCTCGGCGGCCAGTACCTGGCTGGCCTGTTCCACCGCGGCCTTGGCCGAGCCGTACCCGCCCCAGCCCGGGTACGGTTCGACCGCCGCGTCCGAGGTCACGTTCACGATGGCGCCGCCGCGCGACCGCAGTGCCGGCAGAGCCAGCTGGCTCAGCGCCAGCGGGCCGAACACGTTGACCTCGTACACCTCCCGCAGCGCCGGCAGCGGATACCCGGCCAGGTTCGGCTGCGGGCTGGGCCCCAGGATTCCGGCGTTGTTGACCAGCAGGTCCGGGCCGCCGGCCCGGGTCGCCGTCTCGATCAGCGCGGCCCGGTGCGCCGGATCGGTCACGTCGCCGGGCAGCAGCACGTGCCGGCCGGGCAGATTCCACGCCGCCGCGGCGAGCGCGTCGCCGTCCCGGGCGTCGATGATGAGTTGCCAGCCGTCCTGGGCCAGGCCGGTGGCCAACGCGAGGCCGAGGCCCCGGGAGGCGCCGGTGATGACCGCGATTCTTCCGTGATCCATGAACCCGACGCTAGGTGCCCGCCCCGGCCCGGACATCGGGCCCGGGACCTGCCCGAACCCCGACCATCGACCTAGGCCCAGCGCCGGATGGCGGGGGGCCGTGGGCTGGGTACGGTTGCGACATGGGCAGGTGCGACCGGGAGGAACTGCGCGAGGTGAGCGCGGCGGTCCTCGCGGTGACCGCGCACCTGTCCGTCCGGGAGGTGCTCCACACCATCCTCACGTCCGCGCGGCGCCTGCTCGACGCCGGGTACGCGGCCCTGGGGGTACCCGACGACAACGGCTCGTTCGCCGAGTTCCTCGCGGACGGCGTCAGCGACGAGCAGTGGCGGGAGATCGGCCCGCTGCCGCGCCAGCACGGCCTGCTCGGCGTCATGCTGCGCGATCCGAACCCGGTACGGCTCGACGACATCCGGGCGCACCCGCGCTTCGGCTGGTGGCCGGCCGCGCATCCGGTCCTGACCGACTTCCTCGGTATGCCGATCGTCGATGGCGACGAGATCCTCGGCGAGCTGTTCCTGGCCAACAAGCGCAGCCCGGGCGGCTTCACGGCCGACGACGAGGAACTGCTCCGGCTGCTCGCCGGGCATGCCGCGATAGCCCTGGTGAACGCGCGGCTGTACGAGCGCAGCCGAGAACTGTCCATTGTGGAGGAACGTAACCGGATCGCCCGGGAACTGCACGACGCGGTGACGCAGAAACTGTTCAGCCTCCGGTTGACCGCCGACGCCGCGGCCACGCTGGCCGCCCGCGACCCGTCGCGCGCGGTCGAGGAGTTGGCGACGGTGCGCCGCCTGGCCGCCGAGGTGGCCGACGAGCTTCGCGCGATCGTCGTCGGGCTGCGCCCGGTCGACCTGGCCGGCGATGGGCTGGACGTGGCTCTGCGCAAGCAGACCGAACTGCTGGACCGGGTACATCCGGTGGCGGTGCGCTTCGACGCGGGCACGGTACCGCGGCTGACTCCGGTACGGGAGGAGGCGGCGTACCGGATCGCCCAGGAGGCGCTGCACAACGCGCTGCGGCACGGCTCGCCGTCACGGGTGGAGGTGCGGCTGGCCACGCGTGGCGGGTCGGTGTTGCTGGAGATCAGCGATGACGGGCGGGGCTTCGACCCGACCGGGCCGGCGGGGGCGTCCGGCCGTCTCGGGCTGGCGTCGATGCGGGAGCGGGCCCGGGCAGTGGGAGGACGGCTGGACGTCCGCTCGGCGGTCGGCGCCGGGACGACGGTGCGGCTGACGGTGCCGGTCGCGGGCGCTGGTGGGGGCGGCGATGAGTGAGCCGATCCGGGTACTGGTGGTCGACGATCACCCGGTCGTCCGCCAGGGTCTGCGCACGTTCCTGGATCTTCAGGACGACATCACGGTGGTCGGGGAGGCAGCGGACGGGGCGGGCTGCGTGGCCGCCGCCGACGAGCTGGATCCGGACGTGGTGCTGCTCGATCTGAGGATGCCGGGCAGCGACGGCGTGGACGCCCTGCGCGGACTGCGGGAACGGGGACGGCGGGCCAGGGTACTGGTGATCACCAGCTTTCCGGAGCCGGCCGCGGTACTGCCGGCGGTGCGGGCCGGTGCGGCCGGGTACGTGTACAAGGATGTCGACCCACCCGCGCTGGCCGCGGCGATCCGCGCGGTACACGCCGGTCATGTCCTGTTGCACCCGGAGGTGGCGCGGCTTCTCGCGGCCGGCCAGGAACGGCCGGGCGGGGCGCGCCTGACGGCGCGGGAACGGGACGTGCTGGCCGAGATCGCCCGCGGCCGGTCGAACCGGGAGATCGCCCGAGGGCTCGGGGTGTCGGAGAAGACGGTGAAGACGCACGTCAGCGCCGTGCTGGCCAAGCTGGGCGTGCAGGACCGGACGCAGGCCGCGCTGTACGCCGTGCGCACCGGGTTGGTGGACGCCGGCTGACAGACCCGGCAGGCCGGGCTCAGGCGGCGCGGGTCTCAGCTGGCGGCGCGGGCCTCAGCTCGCGGCGCGGGCCTCAGCCGGTGGACGCCGAGGTCGAGGCCGCCGGCTTCGACGTCGAGGACGACTCGCTCTTCGACTCGCTCTTGCTGTCCGACTTCGTCGAGCTGTCCTTGGCCGAGCTGTCCTTGGCGGACCCGTCCTTGGCCGAGCCGTCCTTGGCCGAGCCGCTCTTGGCGGCGGCCGAACCCGACCCGCTCTCGCGCGAGTCGGTCCGGTAGAAACCGGACCCCTTGAAGACGACGCCGACCGCCGAGAACACCTTGCGCAGCCGACCCTCGCAGACCGGGCACTCGGTCAGTGCCGCGTCGCTGAAGGACTGCACCGCTTCGAGTTGATGTCCGCACGCGGTACATGCGTACTGGTACGTCGGCACGTCATCCTCCTGGCACTCGCGTACTTCGAGTGCCAATGGTGCGTCATCGGACGCCGTTCGTCCAGTCGGGCGAGCCGCACGTCACAGCCGGGTAACCCCTTCGGGTGTCACCACCGCGTCGACCCGCAGGTCATGCGCCTCCGCCGGCAGCACCTCGACGAATTCGTCCGGGTACAGAGCGGCGACGGTGAGGCAACCGGCCGCCACCCGGCCCAGTGCCCGGTCGTACGAGCCGCCGCCGCGACCCAGTCGCATGCCGGATCGGTCCACCGCGAGCGCCGGTACGATCACGAGATCCGCCTCGGCGATCGCGCGCACTCCCAGCGGCATCCCGTCGCCGTCGTAGACCTCCCAGTCCAGGTCCAGATCCGGACGGACCACGGGGACCAGCAGCCGGTCGCACACCGCCGCGAGGGCGTCGGGCAGGGCCGCGCCACCGGGCTCGGTGGAGAACGGCACGTAACCGCCGACCGTCCGCTTTCCGCTGGCCAGCGTCGCGAGGAACGTCACTATCGCCGTGTCGGCCTCGGGCCGGTCGGTGCGGGCGCGGCGGGCCGCGAGCAGTTGGGTACGCAATCGCGCCTTCGGTTGCTGCGAAAAATCGGACACGACACATCCTTCGCCCAGACCAGTCTATTGCAGATGACTATGGCAGCATCAGAACCGGAGGGGGGACAGGGGCCGCCAGCAGCCACTTCGGGCAACAGGCGGCGGTCAGGCGGCCCACGAACCGTTGGCACTCACGCTGCGCGCCAGGCTGACCGCGGCATTCCTCGCCGTGGTCCTCGGACCCGTGCTGCTCGGTGCTGTCCTCGTGGCGTTCACCGTGCAGCGGGTCGATTCGGCACGCGCCGCCGAGCGGTTGAACGTGGCGAGCAACGCCGTGCGCGGCTCGATCGACGCGCTGTGCGATCAGTTGCGGTCCGTCGCGCAGAGTGCCGCGCTGCTGTCCGAGGCGGGACGGGACCGCAGCGGTGCCGCCGCGCTGGCCGACGGCGGGGCCGACGTACGGGTCGAGGACCTGTCCGGCCGCGTCCTGTTCAGTACCCCGGATGTTCCGCCGGCGCCGTGGGCGCAGTGCTTCGGCCCGACCGGCGACGACCGGCCCGGCGGTGGTACCGGCCAGACCGGCGACCAGGACCGGTACACCGCCATCGCCGCCCGCGTGCAGATGCTCGACCAGAGCGGCACGCCGATCGGCTACGTGTCCGCCGTCCGTGGCCTGGACACCGCGCTGCTCGGCCGGCTCGCCGCCGGTGCCGCCTCGGTGACCCTGATCGGCGACGGGCTCGACCGGCTGTCCACCGACCGGGCCGACAAGGCGGTGCGGGTGGCCACGGTCGCGGCCGGACTGGCCGGTGGCGCGACCGGTCGCACCCCCGACGGCGGGTACGTGCGCCGGCTCGCCCCGACGGCCGGGCAGCCGCTGCCCCTGGCGATCTCCACTCCCAGTACCCGGGCGGACGGCCTCGGCCTGATCCTGGCCGGCGTGGCGGCGCTGGCCGCCATGATCGCCGTACTGATCGCCTGGTGGCTTGCCCAGGGCACCACCCGCCCGCTGGCCGAACTGACCGAGGCGGTCGACCGGGTCGCGAACGGTGACCTGTCCGCCCGGGCGCCGGTGCGCAGCTTCGACGAGATCGGCCGGCTGGCGGCCACGTTCAACCGGATGACCCGGGAGATGCAGGCCTACGTCGGCGCGTTGACCGCCAGCCGGGACCAACTTCGGGGGCACCTCGACATGCTCGGGCGCACCCTGTCCAGCACCCACGACCTGCACCGGATCCTCGGCGTGATCCTGCAGACGGCGCGGGCGGTGACCGGGGCGCGGTCGGGCGCGGTACTGCTGGTCGAGCAGGACGCGCTCGTCGGCATCAGCGACGACGTGCCGCTGCGGGTACCGCTGGGCGCCGGGCTGCTCGGGACGGTCGCGGCCACCGGGACACCGCAGCGCGGCCGGGTCGGGCTGGACCGTCCGGCGCTGGCGCCGGAGGAGCCGACCTGCCAGACCTACGTGGCGGTGCCGCTGCGGGGACCGGATTCGGTACGCGGAGTGCTGGCCCTCTACGACCGGCTCGGCGCGGACGAGTTCGACGACACGGACGTGGCCACCCTGCGTACCTTCGCCGGGCAGGCAGCCATCGCGGTGGAGAACGTCCGGATGCACGAGGAGGCCCAGCGGCTGTCCCACACCGACCCGCTGACCGGCCTCTACAACTACCGGACGCTGAAGGATTCGCTGCGCCGCGAGGTGGAGCGGGCCAACCGGTTCGGGCACCGGCTCTGCGTGCTGGTTCTCGACCTCGACCGGTTCAAGGACGTCAACGACTCGTTCGGGCACGCCGCGGGGGATGCGGTGCTGGTCGAGTTCGCCCGCCGGGTCCGGGCCGAGATCCGTGAGGTCGACCTCGCGTTCCGGCAGGGTGGCGAGGAGTTCGTGCTGCTGCTGCCGGAGACCGACGCGGGTGGCGGGGTGATCGTCGCCGAGCGGCTCTGCGCCGCGATCCGGGCCACCCCGATGGTGGTACCTCCCCGGCTGCCTGCGTCGCGCGCCCACAAACTGGGCAGCGGGGTTCCGGTTACCGTCTCGGTCGGCGTGGCGGTGTTCCCCGACGACGGCACGAGCGGCGCGGCGGTGATGGAGGCGGCCGACGACGCCCTCTACGCCGCGAAGGCGGCCGGCCGGAACACCTGCCGGTCGGCCGTACCGCCATCCGACCTGGTCGCCGTACCGCCATCCGACCTGGTGGCCGGGCCGGCATCCGACCTGGTGGCCGTACCGCCATCCGACCCGGTGGCCGGCACATCGGCCGGGCTGGCGGCCGGTACGGCGGCCGAACTCGTCGCCGGAGGGGGTGGAAGCGGCGCGTCGAGCGGCCCACACGCTCCGCGACAGTCGCGAGGCCGATAGCCTGGCCACATGCCGGAGTTTTCGACTGCCCAGGAGCCCACACCGGACAGCAACGGCCGCTCGCGGCGTGCCGTCAAGGCGGTCATACCCGCCGCAGGGCTCGCCACCCGATTCCTGCCAGCCACCAAAGCGGTACCCAAGGAACTACTGCCGGTCGTCGACCGGCCAGTCCTGCAGTACATCGTCGAAGAGGCCGCGGCCGCCGGGATCAACGACATCCTGCTGGTCACCGGTCGTGGCAAGACCTCAATGGTGGACCATTTCGACCGCCGACCCGACCTTGAGCAGCACCTGACCGCGAAGGGCGACATGAAGCGGCTGGCCGAGATCAAACGGCCGGCCGAGCTCGCCGAGATCTACACCTGCCGGCAGGCCGAGCCACTCGGACTCGGACACGCCGTCTCGTTCGCCGAATCGCACGTCGGCGGCGAGTCCTTCGCGGTGCTGCTCGGCGACGAGTTCGTGGACGAGGACGATCCGCTGCTCCCGTCCATGCTCGACCTCCAGGCCCAGACCGGAGGGATCGTGCTGTCCCTCATCGAGGTCCCCTGGGAGGAGGTCACCCGGTACGGCATCGCCTCGGTCAAGCCGCAGTCCTCGTCGGAGGGTGGCGAGATCGTCGAGGTGACGGCGCTGGTGGAGAAGCCGAAGCAGGACGCCGCCCCGAGCAACCTCGCGGTGGTGGGGCGGTACGTGCTGCCCAACTCCATCTTCGACGCGATCCGGCGCACCGCACCCGGATCGGGTGGGGAGATCCAGCTGACCGACTCGATGGCGATGCTGCTCGAGCAGGGTGTGCCGGTTCATGGCGTGGTCTACCGCGGGACCCGGTACGACACCGGCGCCCCGATCGGCTATCTCCAGGCCGTCGTCCAGCTCGCCTGCCAGCGGTCCGACCTCGGGCCGGTGTTCAAGGAGTGGCTCACCGACTTCGTCAACGGAGCCATGGAGCCCAGTGGGTGACGGCGACCGGTCGCCCCGTGGCGGCGCGGGTATGACCTCCACCACGCTTCCCCTTCCGGAGGCGTGGGTATGAGGGCCGGCGCACACTTGTCCGCGGAAGCGCGGGTATGACGGGCAGCGCACTGACTTCCGCGGAGGCGCAGGTATGACAGCCACGGCCGAGCGGTCGTCGGCCCCGGGATTCCCCAGTGGGGGCCCCGGGGCCGGTCTGACCCCGCTCGCCGAGTACCTCGCCGTGGTGCTGCGCGGCCTCCGGCCGCTGCCCCCACTCGACCTCGACCTGACCCAGGCGTACGGCAACGTGCTCGCCCTGGACGTGGTCACGCCCGGGCCGCTGCCGGCGTTCGACCATGCCGACGTGGACGGCTACGCGGCACGCTTCGAGGATGTCGGCCACGCGGACCCCGGCCGTCCCGTCCGGCTCAACGTGGTCGGCGACCTGGCCGCGTCCAGCTGGCGACCGGTCCGGCTCACGTCCGGTACCTGCTTCTCGATCGCCGCCGGGGCGCCGCTCCCGGCGACCGCCGACGTGGTCGTTCCCAGCAGCGACACCGACCAGGGCATCGCCTCGGTGGAGATCCGCAGCGCGCCCAAGCGCGGGTACGGCATCCGGCGCGCCGGCGACGAACTGCCCGCCGGTACGGTCCTGGCCGTGGCCGGCGCATCCGTCACACCGGCGCTGGTCGCCGTGCTGGCCGCCACCGGGATCGGGCATGTCGTCGTGCGCCCCAGCCCGCGGGTGGTGGTCGTGGCGACCGGCGACGAACTCGTCGACGCCGGCCGTACCAGCCAGCCGGGGCAGCTTGTCGACGTCAACTCGCACGCGCTGACCGCCGCCGCCGCCGAGGCCGGTGCCCACGCGTACCGGGTCGGGATCTGCGACGACGATCCCGACGGGCTGCGCGGGCTGCTGGAAGACCAGGCCCTGCGGGCAGATCTGCTCATCACGACCGGGGGTACCGGCACCGGCCCCGGGGACATGGTCCGGCGCATCCTGTCCAAGGGGCTGGTCACGTTCACGGCAGTATCTGTGTATCCAGGTTCGTCACTAGGCTTCGGTACTGTGGGCAACGAAGAGGTACCGATCATCTGTCTGCCCGGCGACCCGGGTGCCGCGCTCGTCGGGTTCGAGGTGCTCGCCCGGCCGGTCATCCAGGTACTCGCCGGTACGGAGCCGGTGTTCCGGCCGAGCGTACGGGCACACCTGCTGGAGACCGTGCACTCGCCGCTGGGGCTCCGCGAGTTCCGCCCCGCCCAGGTGGCCGAGCGGCGGGGCGGCGGGTACACGGTCCAGCCGCTGGCCGGTGGCCCGTACACCCTGTCCGGCATGGCGGAGGCCAACGGCCTGATGGTGCTGGGCGAGCGCGTGAACAACGCGCCCGCGGGGTCAACCGTGGATGTCCTCCTGTTGGATCGGCGGCGATGATGCTCGGACCCGGTTGGCCGGTGACCCTGTCGGATGGACCGGTTGTTCTGCGCCCGTACCAGCGGCGTGATGCTCGGGCCTGGTCCGAGGTACGCCGGGCGAACGAGCAATGGCTGGCGCAGTGGGAGCCGACCCCGCCCGGCCCGTGGTACGAGCTGAACTCGCCGTCCTCGTTCCGGTACGTGCTGCGGGAACTTCGCCGCTCGGCCCGGATGGGCGAGGCGATGCCGTTCGCGGTGTGCTACGACGGCCAACTCGTCGGTCAGCTGTCCATCGGCAACATCGTGCGCCGCGCGTTCTGCTCCGGCTTCGCGGGCTACTGGGTCGACTCCCGGATGGCCGGGCGGGGGATCATCCCGACCGCGCTGGCGCTGGCCGTGGACCACGCCTTCGTCGCGGGCGGGCTGCACCGCATCGAGGTCAATATCCGTCCCGAGAACGGGCCGTCCCGCCGGGTCGTCGAGAAGCTGGCCTTCCGCGAGGAGGCGTACCACCCCCGGTACCTGCACATCGACGGCGCCTGGCGCGATCACGTCGGGTACGCGGTGACGGCCGAGGATGTCGCTTCGGAGGGCGGCCTGCTGGCCCGTTGGCACCGGCTCTCCCGTCCTATGGTCTGACCGTCACTACCGGTTGGTCCGACCCCCATCGGCGGTGTGGCGTGCGCGTTTGCGTGCATGTGCGCCGTAACCTCGAATCACAACGATGTGATTTGTGACGGGAGGGGTGAGGGTGCCGACCTCGGTGCTCCTCGCCGTCCTCGCCGCCGCCGGGCTGCTCGCACTCGCGCCGGCACTGGTTCGCCGGTACGACGCGACCGAGCGACTGGTGGCGGAGCGGGCGATGAGCACGGCGCGGGTGATCGAACGCCAGCGTCGTCAGCGCACCGTGCCCGGACGCCACCCGGTCAACCCGCCCCGGTTCCTCGTCCAGGCCGTTGCCGGGTCGGTCGTGACGGCCTCCGCTTCCCCCGGCTCCGAGGGTTTCTCGGCCGCGGGCGGCTCTTCTGTCTCGGGCTTTTCCGGCTCGGCTGCCTCGGGCTCGGCTGCGTCGTCGGCCTCCGCAGGGGTGGACGCGGTGGGCCCCGGCGTAGCGGGCGATGCCGCGGCGGGCCATGGCGCGGCGGGCCGGGTTGAGACCAGTCAGGCCGCGGCCGCGGCCAGCGGCGGGGACTCGGCGCGCTCGGGCGAGGCGAACCCGGTGTCCGGGATCCCGTACCCGCGCCGTCCCGACGCTCCGGCCGCACGCCGGTCCAGCCTTCCGCCACCGCGCCGCCGGCCGCGGATGCACGCCCACACTCCGGCCATCTACCGGCGCCGGCGGGTGCTCGCGGCGCTGGTACTGCTCAACGTCAGCGAGCTGTGCGGCGTCGGACTGGTCGGTCCCGGATTCTGGATCGGCTCGGCGCCGAGCATGCTCCTGCTGGCCGCGTACACGGTCCACCTGCGCAAGCGCGCGGTGGAGGAGCGCCGCAAGCGGCGCCAGGCGGTGCGCCGGGCCGCCTGGATCGCGGCCCGGCAGGCGGAACTGCGGCGGGAGCAGGCGCGCCGGCTGGCGGCCCGGAGGGAGGCGCTGCGCCGGGCGGCGGCCGCTCGGGCCGCGGCACAACGGGAGTCGCAGCGGCTGTCCCAGCGGTACGTGGACGGCTCGGCCCGTGGCCCGCTCCGGGGCCGGGCGTACGAGGCCCGGGCGGCGGGGTACTGACCGCCGCATACTGATTCGCGGGGCCGGCGCGGTACCTGTTAGTCTGATCGCCGGTCGTCCGCCGAGTTATCGACGGAGATCGGCAAGGGGCTGTGGCGCAGACCGGTAGCGCACCTCGTTCGCATCGAGGGGGTCAGGGGTTCAAATCCCCTCAGCTCCACCGCAGGTAATACGGCCGTTTCCGGTGATCGGAAATGGCCTTATTTGATCTTCTATAGCAGTAAAGCCCCGCAACGGGATGGCGCGGCCGAGAATCGCAACTACGAGCAGACCGAGAAGGTCGGGCATGCCTCGTCT
>DASXOA010000099.1:0-10303 GCA_036494675.1 Rugosimonospora sp. | reverse complement strand
CCGCAGCGTCTGCTGCAGCGGCACGGAGGAGACCTCGTTGAGGTAGGCCAGGTCCTCGGTCTTCTTCCACGCGCTCAGCATCGCGCTGGTGGTGTTGTAGTTGACGCGTTCCTGGCGCAGCGTCCACGCCTCGGTGCGGGCAGCGAGGGCGAGGTTGTAGACCTTCCGGACGCACCCGAACGTCCGCGCCAGCTGCGCGGCCTGCGCGTTGGTTGGGTAGAAGCGGTATTTAAACGCCCGCTTCACAGTCCTGGCCACGGTTCACAAACTAGCAGGCTTGTTTATGAACCCTGCGGGGCGCGCGGGTAAACGCCGATCCGCCTAAACGGCGGATCGGCTATTCCTGCCCTGCTCCGCAGGAGTTCCAATTCCTCCCCGGCCTGAAGGCCGGAGTATCCACGGAAGGAATCTGATGACTTCGAGGGACTCGGCCGCGTCGCCGGTGAGGATGAGGATCTTGGCCATGGCATGCCTCCTTCGGATCGGCATGGGGGACGTCGTCCCCACGATGCCCCCCGCGTACGGCCCGGGGCAACCGGCCGGATCCCGCGGTACCGCCTCAGCCGCGTACCTCGCCGTGCTCCACGCACTCGGCACGCCACCCGGCCGGCAGCACCTGTACCTTCATCCGCCGCCGGCACGCGGGGCAGAACCGGGGCGGCTCCAGAGCCCGGGCTACCCGGCAGGCGGCATGCGTATCGGTGCTCAGCTCGCCGCCACAGCGGTCGCAGTACGCCGCCGGGGCGGTCGGGCCGGCGGGGCCAGCCGAGGCGGCGGTGCCGGCGGGGCCGGTCGGGCCGGCGGTGCCGGTCGGGCCGGCGGTGCCGGCGGTGGTCACAGCGTCGCCGACAGCGCCTTGACCGGCATCTTCAGCTCGTCGAGCAGCTCCAGATCGCTGCCCGGTGCACGACCGAGCGTGGTCAGGTAGTTGCCGACGATCATCGCGTTGATCCCGCCGAGCAGGCCGTCACGGGTACCCAGGTCTCCAAGCGTGATCTCGCGACCACCCGCGTACCGCAGGATGGTGCGCGGCAGGGCCAGCCGGAACGCGGCGATGGCGCGCAGCGCGTCCTTGGCGTCGACCGGTTCGGCGTCGCCGAGCGGGGTGCCCGGGCGCGGGTTGAGGAAGTTCAGCGGTACCTCGTCCGGCTGGAGCTGGGCGAGCTGCGCGGCGAATTCGGCGCGCTGCGCCACGGTCTCGCCCAGGCCGAGGATGCCGCCGCAGCAGACCTCCATGCCCGACTCGCGGACCATCCGCAGGGTGTCGAACCGTTCCTCCCAGGAGTGGGTCGTGACCACCTGGGGGAAGAAGGAGCGCGCCGTCTCCAGATTGTGGTTGTACCGGTGTACGCCCATCTCGACCAGTTCGTCCACCTGATCCTGGCTGAGCATGCCCAGCGACGCGGCGATCTGGATGTCGACCTCCGCGCGGATCGCCTTGACGCCCTCGCGCATCTGGTCCATCAGCCGCCGGTCCGGGCCGCGCACGGCGGCCACGATGCAGAACTCGGTGGCTCCGGTCGCGGCGGTCTCGCGCGCGGCCTGTACGAGCGCCGGAATGTCCAGCCACACCGCGCGTACCGGCGAGGTGAACAGGCCGGACTGCGAACAGAAGTGGCAGTCTTCCGGGCAGCCGCCGGTCTTGACCGACACGATGCCCTCGACCTCGACCTCCGGGCCGCACCAGCGCACCCGCACCCGGTGCGCCGCCTCCAGCGCGGCCGGCAACTCCTCGTCGGGCAGCGTGAGCACGGCGAGGATGTCGGCCTCGGCGAGGCCGACCCCGGTGTCGAGAACGGACGCGACGGCATCGGCGAGCGCCGGGTCACGGAGCGTGGCCGCGGCCCCGGCGTCGGGGGTCGTGAGGGACATGGTCGTACTCTACAAGTCGCTGTTCACGTGCCTGACGAGGCGGTTTCGTCCGGCCTGTGACGCGGGGGAGATGATCATGGGAGTGGTTCCGGGCGGCGGAGCGGCCGGGTGGCTGAGCGCGCTCGACGACGAGGCGGCGCGCCGGCGCGAGGCCGGGCTGCGGCGCGAACTGCGCCCGCGGGGCGCCGCCGACGGCGCCGTGGATCTCGCCGGCAACGACTACCTCGGACTGTCCGGGCACCCGGCGGTGCTGGCCGCGGCCGGCGAGGCGCTGGCCCGGTACGGCCTGGGTGCCACCGGCTCACGGCTGGTGCGCGGATCGACCGAGGTACACGCCGCCCTCGAGGCCGGTATCGCCGCGCTGCTGGGTGCCGAGGCGGCACTGGTCTACTCGTCGGGGTACCTGGCGAACATGGGCGCCGTACGCGCGCTGGCCGGGCCGGGCACCCTGCTCGTGTCCGACGCGTACAACCACGCGTCCATTGTGGACGGATGCCGGAACTCGCGGGCCGATGTCGTGGTGGCGCCGCACGCCGACGTCGCCGGGATCGAGCGGATCCTGGCCGGCCGGGGTACGCACCCGGCGGTGGTGGTCACCGAGTCGGTGTTCTCCGTCGACGGTGACCTGGCGCCGCTGCGGGCACTGCACGCGGCGTGCCGGCGCCACGGAGCCCTGCTGCTGGTCGACGACGCGCACGCGGTCGGCCTGCTCGGCCCCGCCGGCGCGGGAGCGGTCGCCGCCGCCGGGCTGGCCGGGGAGCCGGACGTGGTGGTGACCGTGACGCTGTCGAAGGCCTTCGGTGCGGCCGGTGGCGTGGTCGCCGGGCCGCGGGCACTAGTGGCGAAGCTGGTGGACACCGGCCGTACCTTCATCTATGACACCGCACTGCCGCCGGCGGTCGCCGCCGGCGCCCTGGCCGCGCTGGACCTGATCCGCGACGGCGACGCGCTGCGCGCGGAGTCCGCCGAGCGGGCCGCTCTGGTCGGCAAGCGCCTGGCCGGCCACGACGTGTCCGAGCCGGCGGGTGCGGTGGTCTCGGTGAGCGCGCCCGGGCCGGCCGAGGCGGTCGCCTGGGCGCAGGCCTGCAGGGATCGGGGGGTGGCGGTCGGCTGCTTCCGGCCACCGTCCACACCGGACGGTCGATCCCGGTTGAGGCTTACCATCAACGTCGGGGTGCCCCGGGCGGAGTTCGAGAAGGCGCTGGACATCATCGCGGAGTGTGCGCCGTGACGGATCTGTGGATCGTCAGCGGTACCGACACCGGGGTCGGCAAGACCGTGGCGACTGCGGCGGTCGCCGCCGCCGCGCAGGTGGCCGGGCACCGGGTGGCGGTCATCAAACCGGGGCAGAGCGGCATCGAGCCCGGTTCCGGTGAAGAGCCCGACCTGGACGTCGTGCGGCGCCTGGCCCCGCCGGTGACCGGGCTGACCCTGGCCAGCTACCCGGACGCGCTGTCGCCGCTGGCCGCCGCGGAGCAGGTCGGCGCGCCGCCGCTGGCGCTGGGCGACGTCATCCAGGCCGTCGAGCGTACGGCCGCGGACCACGACGTCGTGCTGGTCGAGGGCTCGGGTGGACTGCTGGTACCGATGGGGGAGGGCCACTGGACGGTGGCCGACCTGGCGCTCGCGCTGCGCTGCCCGACGGTGGTCGTGGCGCGCTCGGGCCTGGGTACGCTCAACCACACCGCGCTGACCATGGAAGCGCTGGCGCGGCGCTCGCTGGCCGGCTACGTCGTCATCGGATCCTGGCCGGCCACGCCGGAGCTGGTGCACTGGCGCAACCTGGTCGACCTCCCGGGCGAACTGGTCGGGGTGCTGCCCGACGGGGCGGGCTCGATGGCGCCGACGGCGTTCCGTGCCTCGGCGCGGCACTGGTTCAGCCCGCTGCTCTACGGCCGGGCGGACCCGCAGCGGCTGCGCACGGACGGGGTCGTCGGGCCGCCGCCGGACTGGCCGGACCTGGTCGAGCTGCCGTAATAGCCGGCGAACTGTCGTGAAGCTGACACGATCGCGAAGCCGACACCGTGCCAGAGGCCTCCCGAGCCGGCCGGGTACCCGTCAGGGCGGCGGAGCATAGGCAGCGCAGGGTGACGGCGCGCGGCGATCTGCCGCTCGTACAACGGCTTTGGGCGCGAGACGCGGTCGGCCCGGCCGCCGGATCGTCGACCGCCGTCGATCGGCCAAGGCCGACGTGTCACGGCCGGTGCGCCGACCGGTCCTGACCGCACCGCTATCCCTGTCACACAGGCAATTCATCAAGCGATACCACTCTGTACCGACCGGTCAGTGGGGTCGTCGCGAGCCTTCCCCAGCGACCCGGCGGGGTACCAACGGCTTAACCCCGTATGGTCCATCCGGTTGCCCGGCGACCGACTGGCAGGGGTTGCGGACCGGTGTAGCGAGCAGCAACCTTGCATGGGGTCAGCGACATGGTCTCCGGCCATTACGCAGAGACACCGATAATTCTGGGGGGAGAGGTCGCCACGGACGAGAACCTCGGCACCGGGGAAGCGGCGCCACGCGCCGGCCGGGGCCACCAGGTGGCCCCGCACACCCGCACCGGTGGCCTGCACTCGATCCGCCTGCGTCTGATGCTGCCCATCGTGCTGGCCGCGATCGGGTTGGTGGGGCTCGGTGCCGCGCAGACTGATACCGCCGTTCATTCGGCGCTGGCCGCCCGGCGAGGCGAAGCGGTGGCGAACACCGCGATCGCGGCGCTGCAGGCGGAGAGCCAGCTGGAACAGGAGATCGCCGAGGCCGACCGGCTTCGGGCCCGCGGCGGAGCCGGTGCCGCACTGCTGACCGCGGCACAGGGGCAGACGGACCTGGCCGTGACCAACTTCCGCGAGGTCAGCGTCCAGGCGCGCCAGGTCGCCCCGAACCTGGACGGGGTGCTCAACGCGGCCATCGCGCAACTGGGCACGCTGGACACGGTGCGCGCCGGGGTGCAGAAGCTGGGTGCCGACGCGCTGTCGGGCAACCAGTACGACGACATCCGCCACGCGGTGCTCGCGGTCGCCGACGCGCTGCCCACCACGCTGGCCGACGCCGACCTGGCCGCCACCGCCCGAGCGGTCGCCGCCATCGCCCGGGCCGAGTACTACGGTGCCCAGCAGCGCGACCTGCTGCGCCAGGTCTTCCTGCGGGGCAGCTTCCTACCCGGGGAGCAGGCGCAACTGGACCAACTGGTAGGTGCGCAGGACGAGCGGCTGGCGGAGTTCAGCCGCAACGCGACAGCGGAGCAACAGGCCCTGTACAACCGCGAGTTCAGCGGCCCCGACGTCACCACCGCGCTGGCCATGCGCACCGCCGTGCTGGCACCGACCCCCGCGCCGGCGGCCCTCAAGGCCGACCCGGACGGCTGGTACATCGCGCAGAGCAACCTCATGCGCCAGATGCACACCGTGCAGCTGAACCTGTCGCACACGCTGGACCAGACCTCCCGCGACCGGCAGGCCGCGGCGGCCAACCAGGCAATCATCACCGGCCTGGCGACCACGGCGCTGATCGGGATCGCGTTCGGGGCGGCACTGTTCTTCGCGGTACGCACCAGCCGCCGCCTGCGCCGGCTGCGCCGCGCGGCGCTGACCGTGGCCGGCGTGGAACTGCCGGGCACGATCACCTCGCTGACCACGGCTCCGGACACCGTCGCCGTGCGCGGAGTGCTCAACACGTCCGCGGCGCGGGCCGACGCACTGTCGATGGCCGGCAGCGACGAGATCGGCGAGGTGGGCGCCGCGCTGTCCACCGTGCACCGCCAGGCGCTGCGGCTGGCCGCCGACCAGGCGCTGATGCGGCTGGACATCGCCGGACTGTTCGTCGCCCTGTCGCGGCGGGGCCAGACACTGGTCAACCGGCAGCTGCAGCTCATCGCCGAATTCGAACGGATGGAGACCGACCCCGACGCGCTGGGCCGGCTCTTCGCGCTGGACCACCTCGCCGCGCGGATGCGGCGCAACGACGAAAACCTGCTGGTACTGGCCGGTGGTGAGCCGGGCGGTCGGGTGATGACGGCGGTACCCCTGCTCGACGTGATCCGCGCGGCATCGGCGGAGATCGAGGACTACCACCGCATCGAGCCGGTCGCCGTCGCCGAGGTGGCAGTGGCCGCACCCGTGGTGCGTGACCTGATCCATCTGCTCGCCGAACTGCTGGAGAACGCGACCCAGTACTCGCCACCGAGCAGCCGCGTCCGGGTGTCCGCCCGCCGTACCGTCGACACGGTCACCGTCACCGTCTTCGACGAGGGCATCGGGATACCGGCGACCCAGGTCACCGAGCTGAACGGCCGGCTGAGCCGGTCGACGATGCTGACCGCCGAGCTGGCCGGGACCATGGGCCTGCTCGTGGTGGCCCGGCTGGCGGGCCGCCACCAGATCGCCGTGGAGCTGCGCAGCGCGGCAGGCGGGGGCACGGCCGCCCTGGTGGCGTTGCCGATCGCCGTACTGGCGCCGGTACCGCTGCCACTCGGACGGGCAGAGCAGGCCCCGGCGGTGGCCGGGGAGCCGTACGCGGTCCGGGTCGCGCAGAACAACGCCGGGCGCACGGTCACCCGGGCCGTGGGAGGCTTCGCGCCGACCGTCGCGGACCCGATCTCTCCCGCCACGTTCGCTCCGGTTCAGACTGCTCCCACCGGGTACGGTCCGGCCACCTACGGTCCGGCAACGTACGGTCCGGCCACGTACGGCGCGGGGGCGGCCGGCGCGATCCAGTACGGCGCGTACCCGCCGGAGGGTCCCCCGCCGAACGCGCCGGTGCGCACCGGCGGCGGCTTCGGCGGCTCGAACGGTGTCGGCTCGAACGGGGCCGGCGGCTACAACGGCGGCGGGCAGAACGGGGCCGCGGGCTACCCCGCGCCGATTCCCGCAGCCACCGAGGCAGCCACGCCAGAGGGAAGCATGGGCCTTCCCCGGCGGCGGCCCGGCCACCTGCTGCTACCCGGCCAGGTGGCCGCCAGCCGTCCGGCGCCGGGCGGCGACGACCCCAGCCGCCCGCCCGACCCCGACGCCATCCGCGCCCGGCTCAGCGGCCTCGCCAGCGGAATGGCCGCCGCGGCCCGGCACACCAACCGGCCACCGGCCTGAACCTCGCCCTGTGTCCGCAGGGCGCCGTAACGCTCGCAATGCTCGCAGGGCGCCACAGTGTGAGCCCCGCACCGGAAGCTCGACCTGGGTTCGCCCGGGCTTGACCGAAAAGCGAAGGACGCATGATGAGCATCCCGACCGACCACTCGACCGAGTCCGTCGAAGGCAACCTGAACTGGCTGCTCACGACGTTCGCCCGCCGGGTACCGGACATCGCGCACGCGCTCGCGGTGTCGGTCGACGGTCTGACCCTCGCCGCCTCCGAGGGGCTGCCCATCGACCGGGCCGATCAACTTTCCGCGATCACCAGCGGCCTGGCCAGCCTCACCGTCGGCGCGGCGAAGTGCCTGGCCACCGGTCGGGTACGCCAGACCGTCGTGGACATGGACGACGGCGTGCTGCTGGTCATGGCCGTCGGCGACCGGGCACACCTGGCCGTACTGGGCAGCTCCGGCTGTGACCTGGGGCAGGTCGGGTACGAGACGGCCCTGCTCGCCCACCGGGTCTCCAGCGCCCTGGAACCGGGTGCCCGCGTCGCGGGCCAGCTGTGAGCGCCACTCCCGCGGCCAGGCGTGGGCCGGCGGTGACCCGCCGGGCGCTGCTCGGGCTGCCGCTGCTGGCCCTGGCCGGCTGTGCCGCCGCCACCGACCCGGCCAGCGACCGCTGGCACCAGGGAGGGCTGGCCATCGGCACCGGTAACCCGACCGGCGTGTTCTACGAGGTCGGCGCCGCGTACGCCGACGTGATCAACCGGCACCTGTCCGGGTACGACGCGGTCGCCGCCCCGACCAACGGCTCGGTGGACAACCTGAACCGGCTGGCGAGCGGGAACGTCGACATCGGCCTGGCGTTCGCCGACAACGCCGCCGACGCGCTGCACGGCGCCGGGCCGTTCGAGGGGCGGGCTCAGCAGTTGCGGGCACTGGCCCGGATCTACAACAACTACGCCCACGTCATCGTGCGCACCGACCGCGGTATCGACTCGGTCGCCGACATGCGCGGAAAGCGGATCTCCACCAGTACGCACAACTCGGGTACCGAGGTGATGGCCAACCGGATGCTCAGCGCCGCCGGCCTGAGCCCCGCCAAGGACCTGACCACGCTGCCGATCTCACTCGGCGAGACGACGGATGCGTTGGCGGAGGGGTCGATCGACGGCATGTTCTGGTCCGGTGGCCTGCCCACGACCGGCGTCGGGGACCTGTTCCGCCAGGCCGCCGGTCACGTGCGCTTCCTGCCCGTCGACGGGCTGATCCCGGCGCTGGCCAGAATGTACGGTGCGGGCATCTACACCGCGGCCACCCTGCCGAAGGCGACGTACGGGCTGAGTGCCGACGTCGCGACGGTCGCCGAGCCGAACATGATCGTCGTGGACCAGGCGATGCCGGTGACGCTGGCCTACGAGCTGACCGGCCTGCTGTTCAAGTACCAGTCGGAGCTGGCGAAGGTGCACCCGGTGGCCAACGACATCAAGCGCACCACGGCGCCGCAGACCAACCCGGTGCCACTGCACCCGGGCGCGGCCCGGTTCTACAACGGCACCTAGTCGGCGCGCCGGGGGTCCCTTACCGGCCGGCCGGATGCGCCGGACCGGCGGACTTGGGGACCTGGTGGTCGTCCGGTCGAATGCCGGGCTGCGATCCTCGGCGTGGAAAGTCTGATCCTGGCCGGGTCGCCCGGCCGCTGCTCGACCCCGCGGGCCGGTACGGCGACAGGGTCGGCGCGCCGGGACGTCGCCGGTGGCCACGGACCGGCCGTACGACATAGATTTGATCTTGACCCGGGATCGCGGCGACCCTCTCGGAGTGATCTTGGCTGGATCGGCCTGGGCGGCACGCCACACCGGATCCGGTTTGTCAGACGGTGGGGCGCTGGGCTAAAGTTCTGATCCGTCGCCGGAAACAACCGGGGACGCAGTGCGGACGTAGCGCAGTTGGTAGCGCATCACCTTGCCAAGGTGAGGGTCGCGGGTTCGAGTCCCGTCGTCCGCTCGGGGCCGCCAGAGGCACCACCTCGGTGGAGTGGCCGAGAGGCGAGGCAACGGCCTGCAAAGCCGTGTACACGGGTTCAAATCCCGTCTCCACCTCAGCAGTATCACGGGCGATTAGCTCAGCGGGAGAGCGCTTCCCTGACACGGAAGAGGTCACAGGTTCAATCCCTGTATCGCCCACCAGCAAAACCGCAGGTCACGCCGCTGATTACCGGATCATGGTAATCAGCGGCTTCGTTGTTGCTCCTTACATTGGGAGCAAAATGGGAGCACAAGATCATTTGCGGCTCTGAGCCCGTGCGCTCCGGTTTGGGAGACGATGCCCGGCCGGCGGTGATCCGCCGCCCGGGGCATCGTCCGTCGCGGGGTGGTTAGGCCGCCCGTAGCCGCCGTACGGCTGTACCCGGTTGCTGGGGGTGGGTGGCATCCCAGCGATGCTGGAGCGCCTCGACGATCCGCTGCTGCATCGCGGGAGTGACGTGGCTGTAGATCCCGCGTACTCCGGGGATGCGGTGGCCGAGGCGTTTGGCTTGGGCGATCTCCGGGATGTCGTCTTCGATCAGCCAGGTTTTCTGGGTGTGGCGGAGGTCGTGGAAGTGCATGCCGATGATGATCGGCGGCTGGTGGTGTTGCGGGTCGCCGCTGGCAGCGGGGGTCCAGGTGCGGCGGTTGAAGTTGGACCGGCGCAGGAAGCCGCCACGGGTACCGGTGAAGACCTGGTCGTGGTCGTGGCTGTTCAGGACCTGGCGGATCAGGTCGGTGAGGAATGGTGGTAGGTGGACCTCGCGGGCGGAGTCGGGAGTCTTGGGTGGGCCGAGGTGCAGCGTGCCGCGGACCTCGTGCAGCGCCCCGATGTGCGGGTCGACGCGCAGCACACCGGTGTCGAGGTGGGTGTTGGTGCGGGCGAGGCCGGTCAGTTCGCCCCAGCGCATGCCGGTGTAGGCGGCGGTGATGACGAGGACTTGTTCGTCGAAGCGGGTGATCCGTGCGGTGATCTGGTTGATTTGGGTGGGGGTGGCGTGGGGGCGTTCCGGGGCTCGGGTGGTGGTGACTTTGATGTTGTGGCAGGGGTTGTAGCCGATGCGTCGGTCGGCGACGGCTTCGCGCATGAGCATGCTGAACAGGGACATGATGCTGGTGACGCTGCTGTCGGCCAGGTGGGTTTTGAGGTGTTTGACGAAGACTTTGACGGCGTGCCGGTTGATCTGCGTCAGCGGTAGGCGGCCGAAGCGGGGCTGGATGTGGTTGCGGAGGTGGCTGTCGTAGGCGGCGCGTTTGGCGGGGCCGGCGATGTGGCCCTGTTCCCAGATGGCCACCCATTCGGCGAGGGTGATGCGTCCGGCGGCGGGGTCGAGGT